>NZ_JAUJPV010000027.1:0-120557 GCF_030481585.1 Burkholderia sp. AU45388
GTGCGGTCCGCATTCGACTGGAAATCAGCAATGAATCAGTTTGCTATCCTGTTCGGAGAGCGATTTATGCAGGCGCGTGGGTAACACGTTGTTCAACCGCCTCGCCCACAAAAATGCGGACAGGTTCTCCTGTCGTCTCTCCGTTCGCGCGCCGTCCGTGGCCGCGCGCTGCGTGAGCGCTCCGCCCCCCATCCCGGCATTCACGCCGCCCCGCCATCGCGCAACCGTAGCGTGGCCTATCCACGCTAAATCAATTTCGTACCGGTCTGATCGACGGCGCCCGCGTCCGTCCGTATAGTCGCTCGCTCACGTCGGGGCTACGTGATCGCGGTTTTCCGCTCACGAGCAACAACACCTCGCCCCGCGCCTTTCGACCAAGCCACGTATGCGTCAGCCCGCTGCGTCATACATCGTATCGATCAGGACTGCGATTAAATGTCACGTACCTTCGCCTCACCCTCCCGAACCGCGCGCGTCCGCTCCCATGCGGCACCCAAGCGGCAACCCGCGCCCTCCGTCCGCCTGTCGGCGCTCGCGTTCGCCCTCGTCGCGCTCGCGCCGTGCTACGGCCATGCCGCCGACCTGATTCTGGACAATCTGGTGGTCAACGACGGCACGGGTGGCACGCCCACCGCGTCCGGGGCCGGCTCGATCGCAATCGGAACGGGTGCACAGGCGAATGGCGAGACCGGCGGGGATTACTCGGCGATCGCGATCGGCGCGAAAGCCGAGGCGAACGGGCGCTCGACCATTGCCATCGGCGAAGGGGCGCATGTCCGGGGCGACCGCTCGAGCGCGTTCGGCGTGTCGTCGTCCGTCGTGGGCGACCGCTCAAGCGCATTCGGCTCCTCATCGAGCGTCCAGGCGGTCCGCGGCGTCGCGCTCGGCGCGGAGTCGCTGGTCACCGCCAACGGCGCGGTCGCGCTCGGCCAGGGTAGCGTCGCCGACCGCACGAACACCGTATCGATCGGCGATACGGGCAGCGAGCGCCAGCTCGTGAATCTTCGCGCCGGCACCCGCGACACCGACGGAACCAACCTGTCGCAGCTGAAGCCCGTCGTCGCCGCGCTCGGCGGCGATGCGGCCGTCAACGCCGACGGAACCGTGCGCGGCCCGACCTACACGGTCGACGGACAATCGTTCAACAACGTCGGCGGTGCGCTGACCCAACTCGACGGACGCGTCACGACAATCGACGGCCGTGTCACCACCGTCGAAAACAACGTGACGTCGATCCGCAACGACGTCACCGATCTCGGCACGCGGCTCGACAACGGCACGACCGGCCTCGTCCGGCAGGATCCGGCGAATCTCGCGATCTCGATCGGCGCCGACAAGGGCGGCACGTCGGTCAGCGTCGCCGGCACGGACGGCACGCGCACGCTGACCGGCCTGTCGAACGGCACCGGCGACACCGATGCCGTGACGGTCGCGCAGCTCAAGGCGACCGGGCTGATCGATCCGAACGGCAAGGCGCTCGGCGCGCTCGTGTACGACGACCTGACGCTGGATCGCGCAACGCTCGGCGGCGTCGGCGGCACCTTGCTCGACAACGTCAAGGCAGGCGCGATCGCGGCGAGCAGCATGCAGGCCGTCAACGGCGGGCAGCTCTTCTCGATGCAGCAGCAGTTCGACACGCGGCTGGAATCGCTCGACACACGCATCAAGAACATCGAGCGGGTCGACCCGACTCCCCGGCCGCCGAGCGACGAGCACGGCAACCAGTTGGCGCAGCTGGGCGACGGCTCCGGTGCGACCGGCTCGAACTCGATGGCGCTCGGCCAGGACTCGACCGCATCCGGTAACGGCAGTCTCGCGATCGGCAACAACGCGACCGCGTCGGGGCAGAATTCGCTTGCACTCGGCAACAATTCGGTCGCCGATCGCGACAACACGGTGTCCGTCGGCGCACCGGGGCAGGAGCGGCAGATCACCAACGTGGCGGCCGGCACCGCGCCGACCGATGCCGTGAACGTGCAGCAACTGAACGACCGCATCGGCAGCGTGCGATCCGACATGGATCACTATCGACGCGATGCAAGCGGCGGGATCGCGTCGGCGGTCGCGATCGCGAACCTGCCGCAGGCGTCGCTGGCGGGTGAAAGCATGGTCGCGGTCGCCGGCGGCACCTACAGCGGGCAATCGGCCGTCGCGTTCGGCCTGTCGACCGCCACCCGCAACGGGCGCTGGGTGATCAAGGCGTCCGGGTCGACCAATACTCGCGGCACGGTCGCGGTGGGCGCCGGCGCTGGCTATCGCTTTTAACTCGCCACGGCGACACCCTTCGCGTTAGACCGTTAAACGACAGGGGCCGAGGTTCGATCGATACGAACCCGGCCCCCTTGCTTTCTCGATACGGGCGCCAGCCCGCGTCCGTGCAGCCCGTACGGCCTACCCCCGCTCCTTCCCCGGCACGACCCGCCGCTCGACCCACCGCCTCGCCAGATCGAACAGCCACGCGATCGCGATCCTGGGAACGCTGACGAAATTGCGCTGCGCTAGAAGCCGATGCTTCGCTGCGTCACGATAGCGAGCCAAAGAAATGCATAAAAAAACCCGCGAAGCGGGTCTTTTTATGCGCGGAGCGTCGGCGAGCAATCAAACCACCCCTGCCCCGTGCGCCTGCAGGTCGGCGTGATAGCTCGAGCGCACCATCGCGCCGACGGCCGCGTGCGTGAAGCCCATCTTGTACGCCTCTTCCTCGTACATCTTGAACGTATCCGGATGTACGTACGCCCGCACCGGCAGGTGGTGCTCGGACGGCTGCAGGTACTGGCCGATCGTCAGCATGTCGACGTCGTGCGCGCGCAGGTCGCGCATCACCTGCAGGATTTCCTCTTCGGTCTCGCCGAGGCCGACCATCAGGCCCGACTTCGTCGCGACGTCCGGATGCAGCGCCTTGAAGTCCTTCAAGAGCTTCAGCGAGTGCGCGTAGTCCGAACCCGGACGCGCTTCCTTGTACAAACGCGGCACCGTTTCGAGGTTGTGATTCATCACGTCGGGCGGCGCGGCGTTCAGGATCGAGATCGCACGGTCGAGACGGCCGCGGAAGTCCGGCGTCAGGATCTCGATGCGCGTGTCCGGCGACTGCGCACGCGTTTCGCGGATGCACTCGACGAAGTGGGCGGCGCCGCCGTCGCGCAAGTCGTCGCGGTCGACGCTCGTGATCACCACGTACTTGAGCTTGAGCGCGGCGATCGTGCGCGCGAGGTTCTTCGGTTCATCGGCGTCGAGCGGATCGGGACGGCCGTGGCCCACGTCGCAGAACGGGCAGCGGCGCGTGCACTTGTCGCCCATGATCATGAACGTCGCGGTGCCCTTGCCGAAGCATTCGCCGATGTTCGGGCAGCTCGCTTCCTCGCACACGGTGTGCAGGTTGTGCTCGCGCAGGATCGTCTTGATCTCGTTGAAACGCGAGCTGCCGGTGGCCGCCTTCACGCGGATCCACTCGGGCTTCTTCAGCTTTTCGATCGGAATGACCTTGATCGGGATGCGTGCCGTCTTCGCCTGCGCCTTCTGCTTGGCGGTCGGATCGTAGGCCGGGGTCGCGGCCGTATCGGCCGGTGCGGGAGAAGCGGTAACGTCAGTCATTCGATTGTTCCAGTGCGTGCGGCTTGTCGGCGGCCGCGGATGCGCCGTCGAGGTTGGCGATCAGACGGCTCACCAGCGTGTGGGCGACGTCGTTCCAGTCGGCAGCAACCTCGAGGCTCGCCATGTCGACGGTTTCGAGTCCGGCATAGCCGCACGGGTTGATCGCGAGAAACGGGCGCAGATCCATCTTCACGTTCAGGCTCAGCCCGTGATAACTGCAGCCGTTGCGGATCTTCAGGCCGAGGGCCGCGATTTTCGCGCCTTCGTGCACGCCGGATGCCACGTAGATACCGGGCGCGCCCGCCTTGCGGACCGAAGCGAGATTATACGCCGCGAGGGTTTCGATCACGGCCGCCTCGATCTTCGTCACGAGCGTGCGCACCATCAGCTTGCGCCGGCGCAGGTCCAGCAACAGGTAGACGACGATCTGGCCGGGGCCGTGATAGGTGATCTGTCCGCCGCGGTCGACCTTCACGAGCGGCACGCCGCTGTCGGCCACCAGCAGGTGCGCCGGGTCGCCGGCCTGGCCGAGCGTGTAGACGGGCGGATGCTCGACCACCCAGATCTCGTCGCCGGTATCGGCCGTGCGCGTGTCGGTAAATGCGCGCATCGCGTCGAAGCTCGCCTCGTACGCCTCGCGGCCCCGCCACCGCACGGTGACCGGCTGGGCCGGCTGATCCGGGACTCCGGCGGGCGATGCGGAAACGGCGACAGGCGTGGACACGATGGAAACCGGCGAAACGGACATGGGCGGTAGTTTACCGAAAACCCGTGGGTCTCGCCGGCCTTGGATGGGGGGACGGATCGCCGATATCCGTCGGATGAAACGATGGTCAGACGGTGCGCCAGCCGTCGTGCAGCAGCGCGCTCACGCGTTCGCGCAGCCGGGACAGCCCGCCGAGCGCGACTTCCCGCGGCGGCCGCGACACCGAGAACGCGACACGTGCGCCCTCGCGACCTTCCGCGCTGAGCCACAGCCGCTCGCCGCGGCGCAGCTTCAGCGTCTCGCCGTCGGCCAGGAAGTAGTCGTCGACGTCGTTGCTGCGCGTCGCCCACACCGGCCCGCACTGGACGACCAGCCGCGTGCTGCGTTGCACCTTCATCGGCACGGTCTCGCCCGCGGGAATTTCGAAGGTGATGCTTGAAGAGATTTCTTGCATGATCGACTCCGCCAATAAGTGCTTCGATGACTACAATCCTAGTCACTTGAAGGTGTCCGACCAAACGACCAATTTTCACGTCGATGTGAGGAAAATTAGCAAATGGACCTCCGCCAGCTGCCGCCGCTGAACGCGATTCGCGCGTTCGAAGCCGCCGCCCGCCACGAGAACTTCTCGCGCGCCGCCGACGAGCTGTTCGTCACGCACGGCGCGGTCAGCCACCAGGTGCGCGCGCTCGAGGAAGAGCTCGGCGTGCAGCTGTTCACGCGCAACGGCAAGCGGCTGTGCCTGACCGACGCCGGCATGCGCTACGCGCAGCAGATCCGCACCGCGCTGATGGCGATCGCCGACGCGACACGCGACGTGCGCGCGAGCGACCGCGACCGGCGGCTGGTGGTCTCGATGCTGTCGTCGTTCGCCGCGCGCTTCATCACGCCGCGCATCGGCACGTTCATCGAGCGCCACCCTGAAATCGACGTCGAGCTGCAGTCGACCAACTCGCTCACCGACTTCGCGCGCGACGACGTCGATCTCGCGATCCGCTTCGGCTTCGGCAGCTATCCGGGGCTGCACGTGGAGCCGCTGTTCGAGGAGGTGTTCTTTCCGGCGTGCGCGCCGACGCTGAACGGCGGCAAGCTGCCGCAGACGCCCGCCGATCTCGCGCACTACCCGCTGCTGCGCTCGGACGACGAGCTGTGGCGGCCGTGGTTCGACGCGGCCGGGCTCGATACGCTGACCGAGCCGAAACGGGGGATTCTGTACCAGGATTCGTCGAACCTGCTGCTGGCCGCGATCGAAGGCCAGGGCATCGCGCTGGTGCGCCGCTCGCTCGCGGTGCACGACCTGCTCGACGGGCGCATCGTGCGCCTGTTCGACATCGACGGGCCGAGCCCGTGGCACTATTTTTTCGTGTGTCCGCCGCCGCTCTTGAACACGCCGCGCGTGCAGGCGTTCAGGACCTGGCTTTTCGAGGAAGTCGCCGAATACAAGCGGCTGTGCGACGAGCTGGACGCGCGGCGCGCGGCGGGGAAATGCCCCGCCGAGTGCGCGCTGGAGGGAGGATGGAAAGGGATCAGCGGCCGTTTGCGCTGACCCCGCGCCGAATGGGCGCTTAAAGAACGACCTTGACCATCGGATGGCCGGTCAGCGCGCGGTAGATGTTGTCGAGCTGTTCCTGGCTCGTCGCGCGCACGGTGATCGTGAGGCCCGTGTAATTGCCGCCGCTCGATGCGCGCTCCTCGATTTTCTCGACGTCGATCTCGTTGTCGTGAACGGCGACGACCTTGAAGATCGTGTCCTTGAATTCGGGGTGCGCCTTGCCCATGATCTTGATCGGGAAATCGCACGGAAACTCCAGCAGCGACTCCTTCCGGGTCTCGATCGCGCCGGTGACCTCGACGGTTTTGGTCGGTTCGCTCATCATTTTCTCCGGGTTAGGTCAAACTCTTCAAACTCGCGTGCCTTCGCACGCTGGTACGCGTCATACAGCGCCGCGAATACCGGGCCCGGCTTGCCGCCCTGCACGGGCAGATCGTCGAGCGACGTCACAGGCAGGATTTCCTTGGTGGCCGACGTCAGCATGATCTCGTCGGCCGAGCGCAGCTCGACCTCGCTGATCTCGCGCGCGACGAACCGGATCCCGCACTCTTCGGCCAGTTGCTCGACCAGCGCGTAGCGGATCCCTTCGAGGATCTTGTTGCTGCGCGGCGGCGCGAACAGCTCGCCGTTCTTCACGATCCACACGTTCGACGACGAGCCTTCGGTCACGTTGTCGTCGCGCAGCTGGATCGTCTCGAACGCGTCGCGTTCGGCCGCATGCTGCGCCATCAACACGTTGCCGAGCAGCGAGATCGACTTGATGTCGCAATGCAGCCAGCGGCGATCCTCGGCCGTCACGCAGCGCACGCCCTTCGCGCGCTCCGCTTCCGACGGCAGCCGCAGCGGGCTCGCCATCGCGAACACCGTCGGCACCGCGTTCGCCGGGAACGCGTGGCCGCGCTTCGCGACGCCGCGCGTCACCTGCAGGTAGACGAGCGCGTTGCCGTCGCCGAGGCCCTCGGCGTTCGCCGCGACCACCCGCTCGATCAGCGCGCGCCAGCCGGCCGCGTCGTGCGGATCGTCGATGCCGATCTTCTTCAGGCTGCGCGCGAGCCGCTCCAGATGCTGTTCGATCCGGAACGGCACGTGCGCGCCGTCGTGCGCATAGACGGGGACGACTTCATACACGCCGTCGCCGAAGATGAACCCGCGGTCGAGCACCGGCACACGGGCTTCGGACAGCGGTACCAGTTCCTCCTGCGCCGAGACGCTGAGGTAGACGATCGGTTCGAATTCGGCTTGGCTCATGGCTGTGACAGATGGGGATGAAGTCGTGAAAACAAAGGCCCGTCGTGCTTACTTCTTCTTGCTGAACATCAGCAGGATCGAGTCCCAGATACGTCCGAAGATACCCGCTTCCGGCACCGCCTGCAGCGCGACGACCGGGAATTCGGACAGCGTCTTGCCGTCGGCGACGATCTTCACGGTGCCGACCTGCTGGCCTTGCGCGAGCGGTGCGATCAGCGGCGCGTTGACGTCGACCTCGGTCTTGACCTTGTCGCCGAGGCCGCGCGGCACGGTCGCCCACTGGTCGGCCGTCACGCCGACCTGCACGGTGTTGTCCTTGCCCTTGTAGACGCGCGGCGTCGAGATCGCCTGGCCGCCCTTGAACAGGCGCACCGAATCGAACGCGCTGTAGCCGTAGTTCAGCATCTTCATGCTGTCCTGCGTACGGTCGCCTTCCTTCGGCTCGCCCATCATCACCGA
The DNA here is from genome assembly GCF_030481585.1 of Burkholderia sp. AU45388. Lineage (NCBI taxonomy): Bacteria > Pseudomonadati > Pseudomonadota > Betaproteobacteria > Burkholderiales > Burkholderiaceae > Burkholderia > Burkholderia sp. AU45388. The sequence continues at coordinate 7,557 of NZ_JAUJPV010000027.1, forward strand.
CACCAGGCGGCGCTGGCCGTCGACGCCCGGGATCGCGCGCTTCGCCGATGCGATCAGGCAGTAACCGGCCGCCTGCGTGTGGCCCGTCTTCAGGCCGTCGACGGTCGGATCCAGCCACAGCAGCCGGTTGCGGTTGCCCTGGCGGATGTTGTTGTACTTGAATTCCTTCTCCGAGAAGATGCCGTAGTACTGCGGAAAATCGCGGATCAGGTGGGCCGACAGCTTCGCGAGGTCGCCGGCCGTCGTGTAGTGGTTCGGGTCGGGCATGCCGTTCACGTCGGCGAAGTGCGTGCCCTTCATGCCGAGGCGCGCCGCCTCGTCGTTCATCAGCGTGACGAACTGCCCTTCGCTGCCGCCGACCAGTTCGGCCAGCGCGATCGCGGCGTCGTTGCCCGACTGGATGATCATCCCGTACACAAGGTCGTGCACGGACACCGGCTTGTTCGCCTCGATGAACATGCGCGACTCGTCGCGGCCGACGCGGCGCACCGCGTCGCTCGGCGTGACGATCTGCTCCATCGAGATCTTCTTCTTGTCGAGCGCCTCGAACACGAGGTAGGCCGTCATCAGCTTCGTCAGCGACGCCGGCTCGACGCGTTCGTCCGCATTGCCCGATGCGAGCACCGTGTTGCTGGTCGCGTCGACGAGCACCCACGAGCGTGCGTTCACGCCCGGCGGCGGCACCGCGCCCGGCATGTAGGTCGCGGGCGCGCCGGTGGACTGCTCGGCGGCCGGCGCCGCATGCGCGGCCTTGGCCTTGGCGGCCGGCTTCGCCTCGGCGACGACGATCGTCGATGCGAGCGCGACGGGCAGCATCACGCCGAGCGCGACGTTGCGCGCGGCCGTGCTGAAGGCGATGGAGGAAGCGAGGGACTTGAGGCCTTGGGAAGACAGACGCATGATCGATTCAGGCTGATGGCAGAAAGTGCGGTGCGAAACGCGCAGGGTTGAACGGCAAGGCGGCGGGCGTGTCGGGCATTCGCCCGATACCGTCGGGCGACGCGAAACGCGCCGGTTGGACTCGTGCGGGCGCGTTCGGTTCGCGGCCGTCGCGAGCGGGCGGACAGGCGGCGAAACGAGCGCCGCATGGGCCCAGCCGGGCCGCGGGCAACGCGAAAGCGGCCATTATACGTGGCCGCGCACGGCGCTTTTGCGAACCCGGCCGCGAACGCCCGACTACCCGTTGCGAGAGCATGGCACGGGAATGCGGCGGGCGCGCGTGCTCGAAGCCGCGTGAAAGGCGGCCGCAGGCGGCGTGCAAGCCGGGTTGCGCCGCCGGCGGCAGGCGGCGCGATGTCGCATGAAGCTTCGGGAAGGGTCGCGCATCGTCCGGCCGGGCGCCGGTGCGCGGTACGGGCCGCCGGCGCTTGCGCCGGCGCCCGCAAGCGGGCTAACGCCACGCGTCGACGATGATGCGCTTCAGCACGTGCAGCTTGCGATGGAGGAAATGCTCGGCGCCGGGGATCACGACGACCGGCAGCTCCTGCGGCCGCGCCCAGTCGTACACCGACGCGATCGGCACCGTGTCGTCGGTTTCGCCGTGGATCACGAGCGTGTTCTCGGGCACGTCGGCCACCTGCCAGCGGCTCGCGGCCGTGCCGACGAACACCATCCGCTCGATCGTCTCGCCCGCGTCGCGCAGGCGCTTCGCGACGTGCGACAGCACGAAGGTGCCGAACGAGAAGCCCGCGAGCACGAGCGGCAGGTCCGCGTACGCGGGCTGCGCGCGCATGTGCGCGAGCACCGCGAGCAGGTCGTCGGCCTCGCCCGTGCCGTTGTCGTGCACGCCTTCGGTCGCGCCGACCCCACGGAAGTTCGACCGGTAGACGACGTAGTTCAGTTGCACGAGCGTGCGCGCGAGCGTCTGCGCGACTTTGTTGTCCATCGTGCCGCCGAACAGCGGGTGCGGATGCGCGACGAGCGCGATGCCGCGCGGCACGGTGCCGCCTTCGCGCACGGCGTCGGGCAGGTCGACCGCGATTTCGATCCGGCCGATCGGGCCCGCGATCAGCGATTTCTGCGTATGAACGTTCATTCGGCCGGCCCGCTCAGATCTTCAGGCGGTCGACGACCTTGCCGTCGCGCAGGTGCGATTCGACGATCTCGTCGATGTCGGCCTGGTCGACGTACGTGTACCACGTGCCTTCCGGATACACGACCATCACCGGCCCTTCCTCGCAGCGGTCGAGGCAGCCGGCCTTGTTGATGCGAACCTTGCCGGGCCCCGCGAGACCGAGTTCCTTCACGCGCTTTTTCGCGTATTCCTGCATGGTCTGCGCATTGCATTGCGCGCAGCTCGGGCGCTCGGCGCCCGGATCGCGCTGGTTCAGGCAGAAGAAGACGTGGTGCTGGTAGTAGGAATCCATGATGGTGACGAGCGGGCCGGCACGAGGCCGTGCGCAAAGAGGGGCGATGGATTGCCGCTGCACGAACGGGCAACGGAGGATGCGGACGATTATAGCGAGCGGCGCACGCGGCTGCCCGCGGCACGGCCGCCGCCGTGCGGCCCGGGCTGCCGTGTCAGCGGCGCAGCACGGCCGGCAGCCACGCGTGCTCGACCCGCTGGCCGAGCCAGATCAGCGCCGCGTAGGGCCAGATCCATGCGAGCCAGCGCGCGATGCTGTTGAAATGCACGTAGCGGCCCTGCCGCCACCCCGACAGCGTGAAGTCGAAGAACGGGTTGACCGGCAGCAGGTTCACGAGCGCGACGCCGGCCAGCAGCGCGAGCGCGGCGAGCAGCGCGCGCCACGTCGCCGGCACGCGCAACGCGACGAGCGCCGCCGCGAAACCGAGCTCGATGCCGAGCCGCGCGCCGGGCGTCGCCCACACGACGACGAGGCCGGTGGCCGACTGCATGAACGTCGCGGCCGCCTTCAGCACGAGCGTGGCGACCACCAGCGCGATCAGCAGCCGGATGCGCGGCGCACGCGGGCGCATCGCGAGCGACGCGATCGCCAGCGCGGCGAACAGCATCAGCCCGCCGAGCACCGCTTCCCACGCGGAATCGGACAGCCAGCCGTCGACCCGCTCGGGCCATTCGCTGACGTGCCACGCGGCCGGCAGCCAGGCGAGCAGCGCGTCCTGCATCGACGCGTCGGCGCGCTCCCACAGCGCGGCCGGCCAGTCGCCGATGCCGAACAGGAACGGCGACGGAAACACGATCGCGAACGGCCACAGCGCGGCGAGCAGCAGCGGCGTCGAACCGTCGGCCTCCAGCCACGCGAAACGCAGCCGGCGCAGCGCGCCGCGGTCCAGCAGCGCGCCGGTGGCCGGCGCGGCGAGCGCCGCGCCCAGCAGCGCGCCGAGCGCGTTGGCGCCGAGATCGAGATTCGACGCGACGCGCGTCGGCAGGTAGGTCTGCAGCGCTTCCATCGTGCCCGACAGCAGCACGCCGAGCCCGCCCGCGATCAGCGTCGCGGCCACACCGCGCCAGCGCGGGTGCAGCGCGAGCACGCCGAGCGCGCCGAACGGCAGATAACCGAGCACGTTCGTGACCACGTCGAACGCGGTCACGTAGCGCTGCATCGGCGCGAACAGGTAATCGAACGGGCCGATGCCGAGCGACACCCAGCCTTCGAACGGATACAGCGACGCATAGACGATCAGCGCCGCATAGGCGGCAAACGCCTGCCGTGCGAGCGGCGACGCGCGATGCGTGCCCGGCACGTTCATCGCGGATGCAATCGCGGATGCGATCGCGGCTGCACGTCGGGCGTCACGGCGTGCCCGCGTACGCCTGCACGCCGACCCACGCGGCGATCTGCGACACGAGTTCGTCGCTGGCCGCCGCGAGCGCACGCGCGCCGCCGGCCGCGTCGGGCGTGCTCGACGGCGCGCGCGCGACGAACGTACGCTGGCCGAGCACCTTGCCGTCCTGCATCAGCGTCGCGCGCGCGGTCACCGCGCCGTGGCTTTGCGACTGCCCGTCGAAGACCTGTTCGAATTCGCTCAGGTCGACCTTGAGCGTCGGCGCACGCACGCCGTCGGCGCCTTCGAGCACCGTCCCGCGCGACGACAGCGCGCCGCGCAGCCGCTGCGTGAGCAACTGCGCGGGCGGCGCGGTCCAGCGGCTGTCGCGATAGACGGCCACGTGCTGCGCATCGGCGTACGCGAGGCGGTACGCGAACTTGTCGGAATCGAGCGCGTCGGGCGCGGCGACGTCGAGCACCTTCAGCGCGGGCCCCGAACCGGCGGTCGTCACCGACGATGCGGGCCCGAGGTCGTAGCGGATGTTCGACAGCACCGCGTCGTTGCCGGCGCAGCCGGCCGCGAGTGCGAGCGTCAGTACGGCCAGCGCGGCCGCGGCCGGGCGCAGCGCGCGGTCAAGAATTCGTGGCATGGCGTGTTCCTGCATGAGATTTGCGGTTTCGATGAGCGTCAGTGCCCGGCCGTTTCCGGCCGGACGGTCGACAGGCGGCCTCCGGGCGTCACTTCCCGGCCGTCGCGCCCGGCCAGACGAAGCCCGCTTCGCCGGGCCCCGGCGCCGCGCCGGGCGAACCGAACAACAGACTGCGCGGGTTGCGGCCAAGTTCACCGGCGACGTCCTTCAATTGCCGCGACGCGTCGCCGACGCTGTCCGCCAGCGCATTGAAGCGCGGCAGCGTGTCGTACTGCACGCGCGCGTTGAGGCCGTTCAGCGCGACGCCGACCTGCTCGGCGGCCGTGCCGGCCTTGTTCAGGTTCGACACGAGCGGCCCGTTCGGCTGCAACAGCGAATTCGCCGACGCCATCGCGCGGTTCACCTCGTGCATCGTTTCCGGCAGCGCGGTGACGGCCGGGCCGAGCTGCTTCGTCAGCGTCGCGGCGCCGTCGGCCGCGTGCTGCAGGCTTTCGGCGGTCGCGCGCAACTGCTCGCGCATCTCGGGCGACATCAGCGCGTTCGCGCTCTTCGCGGCCAGTTCGAGCTGCCGCAGCAGCACGTCGCCGCGCTCCTGGATCTGGTCGAACAGGCTCGGCCGCATCGGGATCTGCGCGATCGACTTCGCGGACGACGGCAGCGGCGCCAGATCGCGCCCCGTATCCTCGAGCTGCACGAACGCGATGCCGGTCACGCCCTGGAAGCCGAGGCTGCCGTAGGTCGACTGCGTGATCGGCGCGTCGTGATCGACGAGGATGCGGATCCGGATCTGGCCCGGATGCGTGCGATCGAAGCCGATCGACTGCACCTTGCCGACGTCGAGGCCGCGAAAGCGCACGGCCGCGTCCGGAAACAGCCCCGTCACGTTGGTGCGCGCGAGCAGGTCGTACGGCACGCGCACGGTGCGGTCGACGTTGAACCAGAACACGGTGCCCGCGATCGCGAGCGTCAGCGCGATCGTGAACAGGCCGGCCCAGAACGCATGTGATTTGTTTTCCATTCGCGGGTTCCTTGCTTCTACAGCTCGACGCTCGACAGCGCCGGTTCGAGGGCCGCCTTCGGCAGCTTCGCGCGCCGCTCGGGCGGCAGCGCCTGCAATGCGCGGCGCCCGCGCAGCCCCAGGAAATATTCGTGGATGAACGGATGGTCGACGTTCGCGGCCTCCTCGACCGGCGCGGCGACCAGCACCTTGCGGTCGGCCAGCACCGCGACGCGCGTCGACAGCGCGACCATCGTGTCGAGGTCGTGCGTCACCATCACGACGGTCAGCCCGAGCGTGCGATGCAGCGTCGCGATCAGCTCGACGAATTCGTCGGACGCCTGCGGATCCAGGCCGGCCGTCGGCTCGTCGAGGAACAGCAGCTCGGGCTCCAGCGCGATCGCGCGCGCGATGCCGACCCGCTTCACCATCCCGCCCGACAGCGCGGCCGGCATCTTCGACGCGTGCTTGCAGGGCAGCCCGACCATCTCGAGCTTCAGCATCACGATGTCGTGCAGCAGGTCGGGCGGCACGCGGCCGAGTTCGCGCAGCGGCTGCGCGACGTTGTCGAACACCGTCATCGACGAGAACAGCGCGCCCTGCTGGAACAGCATCCCCGAACGCGTGCGCATCATCCGCGCGCTTGCATCGTCGATCGTCGCCGTATCCTCGCCGAACACCTTGATCGTGCCCGACGTTGGCCGTTCGAGGCCGAGGATCTGGCGCACGAGCGTCGTCTTGCCGGAACCCGACCCGCCGACGATCGACACGATCTCGCCGCGCCGCACGTCGAAGTCGAGTTTCTGGTGAACGATGTTGCGCCCGTAGCGCTTGGTCAGGTTGCGCACCTCGATCACGAGGTCGCCGGCATCGGCGGCCGCGTCCGGCCCGGCGCCGACCGACCCGGCGCCGATCGCCGCGGCATGCGCGGTCGGTTCGTTCGATGCGTTCATCCGAGCCCCACGTTCTGGAACAGGATCGCGAACACCGCGTCGGCGAGGATCACGACCGTGATCGACGACACGACCGACGTGGTCGTGCCTTCGCCGAGGCTCTGCGAGTTCGCCTTGATGCGGAAGCCGAAATGGCACGCGACCAGCGCGATCAGCATGCCGAACACGACGCCCTTGCCGACCCCGATGTACAGGTTCGCGATCGGCACGACGCCCGGCAGCGAGCGCACGAAATAGTTGATGTCGATGCCGAGCACCAGCTTCGCGGCGAGCGCGCCGCCCGTCAGCGCGATGATGTTGGTCCACATCACGAGCAGCGGCATCGCGACGCCGAGCGCGAGCACGCGCGGCAGGATCAGCCGCAGCCCGTGCGGGATGCCCATCACGCGCATCGCGTCGAGCTCCTCGGTCACGCGCATCACGCCGATCTGCGCGGTGATCGCCGAGCCCGAGCGGCCCGCGACGAGGATCGCCGACAGCACGGGGCCGAGCTCGCGGATCACCGACAGCCCGAGGATGTTCACGATGTAGCGGTTCGCGCCGAACATCTGCAACTGCTGCGCGGACAGGTAGCTGAGCACGATGCCGATCAGGAACGCGACGAGCGCGGTGATCGGCAGCGCCTGCGCGCCGGCGCTGTAGATGTTCGCCGAGGTTTCCTTCCACGGCATCGTCCGCGGGCGGCGCAGCACCGACAGCGCATCGAGGACCACGCGGCCGAACATCGCGATGCCGCCCTGCAGGTGTTCGCCGAACGTGAAGATCGCCAGGCCGAGCCGCGTGACGGGATCGAACCGCACGATGCGCTCGGGCGCCTCGCGCTGGCTGTCGAGGCGTTCGATGCGCTCGAAGATCGTGCGCTGCGTGGCGCTCAGCGCGACGCCGGCCGGCAGCTTGCGCCCCCACACGCGCCACAGCGCCTGGCCACCGACGTGGTCGAGGCGCTCGATGCCGGACAGATCCCATTCGCTCACGCGCCCGTTGGCGATGCTCGCGATGCGGCGCGCCACGGCGCCGCGGTTGCGCGCGAGCGAGAGCGCGGTCCACTGTCCGGTCAGGCGCACCGTCTGGCCCTGGCCGCCGGCATCGACCGACAGGCCGGGAGGAGTCTCGAAGTCCAAGGGCGGGTTGTTTGCAAAAGGATGACAGCGGCCATTGTAGCGAACCGCCCGATGCCGCGACGCGAGGATTTCGGCGGGTTGCGCAGCCGGCGGCGCGAACTCGGGAGGCGCAGCCGGGGCGCGGGGCCGGGGGCGCCGAACGCGGGGCGCGCGATCGAGGCGCCGGGCTCGGGCGCTCAGCCCGGGCGCCGGGCCGGTGCCGGCCGGTGCTGGCCGGGACCAGCCCGAACCGACGCGGACCTCGGCTCGCGGCCGGCGTCGCGACCTTTCATTGTTCCGTCACGTTTCCTTTCGATACTCTCACGCGCCGCACCTCAGGCCGTCGGCGCGCCGCGCCGCCATTCGTGCGTACCTCGCGTTTCATAAAACAGAACACCGAACAGGACATCCGATGCGTCTCCCCCCGCTTTCCCGCCGCCGCGTACCGGCCGCCGCCGCGCTCGCCAGCCTCGCCTTCGTCCTCGCCGGCTGCGGCGGCGACGACGTCACCGCCACGCCGCCGTCGCGGCCCGAAGCCCAGGCGCCCGTCGGCACGACGGCCACGCTCGCGCTGCTCGAGACGACCGACCTGCACACCAACGTGCTGTCGTACGACTATTTCAAGCTCGCCGCCGACAATTCGCTCGGCTTCGAACGCGTGTCCACGCTGATCGCGCAGGCGCGCAAGCAATACCCGAACACGCTGCTGCTCGACAACGGCGACACGATCCAGGGCACCGCGCTGGCGGACTACCAGGCGCTGGTCAAGCCGGTCGGCTGCGACCAGACGCTCGCGATCTACAAGGTGATGAACGCCGCGAAATTCGACGGCGGCGGGATCGGCAACCACGAGTTCAACTACGGGCTGCCGTACCTGTCGCAGGTGACCGGCAACACGTTCGAGATCGACGGCCTGCCGGCGCCGGCCCAGCAGAAGAAGTGCGCGGGCCCGAACTTCCCGCAGGTGCTCGCGAACGTGATCAGCGCGAAGACCAATGCGCCGCTGTTCACGCCATACACGATCCTGACGCGCACGGTGACGGCCACGACGCCGGACGGCAAGACGGTCAGCGCGCCCGTGAAGATCGGCATCATCGGCTTCACGCCGCCCGCGATCATGAACTGGGACAAGCGCTGGCTCGACGGCAAGGTCTACACGACCGGGTTGAAGGAAGCGGCCGAGAAGTACATTCCGGAGATGCGCGCGAAGGGCGCCGATCTCGTCGTCGCGATCTCGCACGGCGGCCTCGACGATTCCGCGTACTCGCCGACGATGGAAAACGGCAGCTGGTGGCTGTCGAAGGTGCCCGGCATCGACGCGATGCTGATCGGCCACTCGCACCAGGTGTTCCCGGACGCGAACAGCACCGTGGCGCAATTCAACCTGCCGGGCGTCGACAAGGTCAAGGGCACCGTCAACGGCGTGCCGACCGTGATGGCCAACTACTGGGGCAAGCACCTCGGCGTGATCAAGCTCGGCCTGAAGTTCGACGGCAAGACGTGGATCGTCGACAAGTCGCAGACGACCGTCGAGGCGCGGCCGATCCAGAACGCCGACAAGAGCTACGTCGCGGCCGACCCGTCGGTCTCCGCCGCGATCGCGGCCGAGCACCAGGCGACGATCGACTACGTGAAGACGCCGATCGGCTCGACCGACTACCGGATGAACTCGTACTTCGCGGACGTCGGCGATCCGGGCGCGATCCAGATCGTCAACGAGGCGCAGGCCGACTACGTGAAGACCTACGTGCAGGCGAACCTGCCGCAATACGCGTCGCTGCCGGTGCTGTCGGTCAGCGCGCCGTTCAAGAGCGGCTTCGGCGGCGGCACCGACTACACCGACGTCGCGCCGGGCGCGCTCGCGATCAACAACGCGGCCGACCTGTACCTGTATCCGAACACCGTGTACGCGGTGAAGGTGAGCGGCGCCGACGTGAAGAACTGGCTCGAGACGGCCGCGAAGCGCTTCAACACGATCGACCCGACCCAGGCCACCGTGCAACCGCTCGTCAGCACCTTCCCCGGCTACAACTTCGACATGTTCACGTCGGCCGATCTCGCCTATGAAATCGACGTCACGCAGCCGGTCGGCAGCCGCATCCGGAACCTGACGTACAAGGGCGCGCCGATCGACCCGAACGCGCAGTTCATCGTCGCGACCAACAACTACCGCGCGAGCGGCGGCGGCAACTTCCCGGGCCTCGATGGCAGCAAGACGATCTTCGCGTCGCCCGACGCGAACCGCGACGTGCTGATCGCGTTCATCAAGAAGCGCGGCGCGATCACGCGCGCGGCCGACGGCGCGCAGCGCAGCTGGCGCTTCACGAAGCTTGCAAGCTCGGTCGCGCACGTGCGGTTCGCGTCCGCGCCGAACCGCCTCGGCGACGCGACGGCGGCGGGCCTGACCGGCATCACGCAGGTCGCGGCCGACGACGGCTCGGGCAAGAACCTCGCAACCTACGAGATCGACCTCACGCAATGAGACACGCGATGCAACCGATCCGGACGATGCGGCCCGCCGAAACCGGCTTCGCCGCCGCCGCGCGGCGCATGCTGCGCGCGAAACTCCCGCCGGCCGCGCTGCTCGCGGCGGCGGCCGTGACCGTCGCGGCGGTCGTTGCGGCGACCGGCCTGCGCGGCAGCGGCCCCGCGCCAAGCGCCGCGCAGCTCGACGAATGGCAGGCGATGGTCGCGCAGGCGACCGAGCCGCATGCGCTCGCCCAGTTACGCACGCTCGCGCGCCGCGGCTCGGGCGACGCGCAGGCGGCGCTCGGCATCGCGCTCTCCGATGCGCATGAACCGGGGCTGCGCGACGAGGGACGCGGCTGGCTGGAAACGGCCGCGGCGGCCGACGGCAAGGCCGACGCGCCGGCTGCGCGGCGCGCGCAGCTCGCGCTCGGCAAGGCGTTGCTGCTCGGCAGCGGCGACCTCCCGAAAGACTATGCGCGCGCCCGCGCGCTGCTCGGCGCGGCGGCTTCGAACGGCGATCCGGCCGCCGCCTATTACCTCGGGCTGATCTACCGCAGCGGCTACGGCATCGCCGCCGACCCGGTGCAGGCCGCGCACTGGTTCGACATCGCGTCGCGCGCGGACATTCCGGCCGCCGACTTCATGCTCGCGAACGCGTACCGCGACGGCAGCGGCGTGCCGCGCGACGAAGCGCGCGCGCTCGCGCTGTATCGCCGGGCCGCCGAGCATGAACTGCCGGAAGCCGTGCAGACGCTCGCGATGGCCTATCGCAACGGCGAACTCGGGCTGCGGCCCGACGCGGACGAATTCCACGCGCAGTGGATCGAGACCGCGCATGCGCTGAAGCATCCGGTCGTCGCGCCGTGACGGCGGTTCGGCCGGGACAGGCTTGATCCGACGCCCTGCGCATCGATCGTCCGGAAACGGAATCGGTCGCGGGGCGTCGATCGATGCGCGTGCCGCCATGCATCAACATGCAGCCTCACAATAAAACCTGAGAGAACCGCATCATGTCCAATCGCCTGTCGCGGCTTCGCGCCGTCCTCGGCGTGGCCGTCATTTCGGTCACGGCCGCCCCGCTCGCGGCACTCGCCGCACCGCCCGCCCACTACGACATCTTCAACGCCGCGCTCTGCAAGCCACCGTTCACGTCGGACCTGATGGATTCGATCTACAACACCGCGAAGGCGACCGATCCGAAGCCGGACCAGTCGATGCTGGGCGCTGCCGTCTATCGCCTGCCCGAGCCGATCCACCGCGACGGCTTCACGACGCAGCACGTGGTGTTCGTCAGTACCGGCATCGGCGTGCTCGTCGACGGCGAAGTCGCCAGCCAGCTCGCCGAGCGCTACCAGCTCACCCGCGAGAAGGGCAGCCTGCTGGGCGCGTCGTCGGTCGGCTATTCGCGCCGGCTGACCGTCCGCGGCCCGGGCGGCGCGCTGATCCTCGTGTCGGCCCGCCAGGGCCCGGCGCTGAAGGGCAAGACGCTGCTGGCCTGCGAAATGACGTCCGAAGAGGACATCAAGGCGCTGGAGCAGATGGAGAAGCAGCGCTAAGCAGACGGAGCGCTGGCGCAACGCAACGCCACTGCGGGGATATCTCGCATGCGAATACCGTACGTCGTTACTTCTGCTCCGGCAAGACCGTACCGCACGGATTCTCGCAACCTTCCGATGAACACGCTGGAATGAACTCTATCTCTATCTGATTGCGTTCACTCGACGGAACAACGGAGTTGCTTCGCCAGATTTTAGAGTCCATGTGAATCCGATCTTTTGCTACGCCGAGATCGAGCAGATACGCTCGGACAGCATTGGCCCGAGTACGGGCGGTCGAAATTGCGTCTCGCTCGTGCTCGTCGGCATATCCGTAGATCACGACGGGACCGTTATTGGCCGCACTGTCCCGAACTCTAACCAACAAGCTGGCGAGCGCGATCCGGTCAGCATTCGAAATGGTCACGACGCCGCGGTCGAGCTTACTGGCATATTGCAAGGAAAAGCTACAAGCAAACACGACGCCTGACGCACAAAGCCCCGCAAGGCTAATCGATGCACAAGATATACCACGCAATATTGTCCGCATTCCTGATCGCCATTGTCGGAGCCTCTTTGGCGAGTCGCCTGCTGAGAAATTGTCCATAGGTGTTCTTGTAGTCAACCGCTCCGAATGTATCCCGAAAGTGCACGCACTCGTGAACAATGGTCAGTTGCATCGAGGAAAACGTACCCGCACTCGTATCCGGAAGCTCACAGAACTTCGGGGAAATCGATATCGTGTGCGTGGCGGTATCGGGGCCGCAAACGTGCGCAACTTCGCCGTCTAGATTTTTGGTATTCGGCGTACAGCCGAGAGCCCGATCAAGGTCGGGATCGGAGCGAACGAAATTCCTCGCCGTCAATCCATTCATGACTGTGATCAACGCCACCAATCCGTTCGTCAGCACCCCGCGAGTGGGTTCGTCGGCAATCCCGAACCACTCTCTGACTCTCGCCCGCGCAGGCTCTCTCCAGACATCGAGTTCGTCAATTCGCTGCGTGATTATTTTTACGGCATCGTCGCGCAACGTCAGGACTTTCTTCCGAAATGCCGCATCGGTCATGTTTTTGCAGATCGGCGGCCCGTCGACTGCCAATAAAAGCTCAACCTTCGAACCACGCGTCGTATTCGTCATGGCCGAGTCATGCACGGTCACGTATTCGTAGTCATCATGCGGCATGACCATGCTCCACTATTTCAATTCGCAGTTTCTCCGAATGCCGCGTCGCTACGCGCTGTGTGTGCCCGGCACGATCAGTCATACCGCTGAAGACCCGGCCGGAACTGGTATGTATTCGATACGGCACGCATGCCAAGGGCTGCCCCGTCTTCTCGTTTTTCAATACATACTGCTCGTCGCATTCCGCCCCAGCGACGGGCGAGTGAGAATGTTCCTCTCCCAGCCCTTTCTGGTCAGCCGCCCCGTCACCGACCCGCATTCTCATGCCCCGCTCGGCATAGAACACAGGCGGCGGACTGCACCCGCATGCATTGATATCCCCACTCAACGCCCATCCCTGACCATTCGGTGCCCTGCCGGGCAAGCGCGGTCCTTTCGGCGCGACAAACCCGACCCGCTCGCAAGCCGTGCAATAGGTTTTCATGTAGAGCGTGGCGATCTGCACACGTGGCGGCGGATTGGAACACGTGACACATTCCAGTCCCTCGGTGATCGTCGCGCTCCCGCCCCGATCGCCCTTGGCGAGGAAATAGCGGATCATGCGGTATCACCTCGGCTCATCGCGCCCGAGCAACGCTCATCCGTGAAAGCACCGAGCGTCGCGCATCTGACAACGGTCGGCCTGCCAGCGGCATATAGGCCGCCGCTAACCATCAACCGGCCGACAACAACCAACGAAGACTCGAGTAACCATTGCTCGCCACCATTCATCCGGATTCCCTCTCGTCGCTATCAGTGCAAATCTCATCGCACCAAAATGCACGATCGCCACACGAAAATCCATCATACGAATTCGAAATCCTGACCGATCGATATCGGTCGACGATGTTTCGTCGATCGATCAACCGGAATGTCGGAGCTACATTGATTCCAGCTCGCATGCGCACAACTACCTGCATGCAACTTCTCTCAATTCGGCACAAGCGCATTCGCGCGACGCGTCGCACTTCAATCGGCCCCTGCCTCCCGGGGAAATGACCATTCCCCCGCTTGCCGACGCGCCAACGCCCCCTGTCGCTACAATAGGCGCCATGAACGCCCCAACCTCCTCCGACACACCCGAATCCGGCGACGCGCACATCGCGCGCAACCGGCTCGAGGCCCATCTGGACGCCGCACCGCGCGCGTGGCCGCTCGACATCGTCGCCGCCACCGGCTCGACCAACGCCGACGTCGCAACGCGGCTCAAGGCGCTGCCGCGCAGCGCGAACGCGTTGCCCGCGCCGCTCGTGCGCGTCGCGTTCGAGCAGACGGCCGGCCGCGGCCGGCAGGGCCGCCCGTGGTTCGCGCAGCCCGGCAATGCGCTGCTGTGCTCGGTCGGCTGCATCGTGCCGCGCACCGTCGATGCGCTCGGCGGCCTCAGCATCGCGATCGGCGTCGCGCTCGCCGAGGGGCTGGCCACGCTGCCGCTCGACGCCTGCATGCGCGTTGCGCTCAAATGGCCGAACGACCTGCTGCTGACGGCCGACGACGACGGCACGCCGCGCATCGTCGGCAAGCTCGCCGGGATCCTGATCGAAACCGTCTGGACCACCGCCGACGCCACCGCCGTCGTGATCGGCTTCGGCATCAACGTGCGCGGCGCGGAAGCCGTCGCCGCGCAAGTCGACGCGCTGCGCGCGCGCGAAGCGACGCTCGCGAGCGGGCTGCCGCCGGCCGCGTTGTCGATCGCGTGCGCGTCGGCGAACCTCACCGATACGCTCGCCGCGTCGCTGAACGCACTCACGCCCGCGCTCGCGCAGTTCGGCACCGAGGGCCTCGCGCCGTTCCTGCCGCGCTGGCACGCGCTGCACGCGTACGCGGGCCGCGAAGTCGTGCTGCTCGAACAGGGCGTCGAACGCGCGCGCGGCATCGCGACGGGCATCGACGCGACCGGCCAGTTGCTGCTCGACACGCCGAGCGGCGTGCAATCGATCGCGGCCGGCGACGTATCGCTGCGCGAAGCGCAATGAGCGAACCGTACCTGCTGATCGACGCCGGCAATAGCCGGATCAAGTGGGCGCTCGCCGACGCGCGGCGCACACTGGTCGACACGGGCGCGTTCGGCCATACGCGCGACGGCGGCGCCGATCCCGACTGGTCGATGCTGCCCCGGCCGCGCGGCGCGTGGATCTCGAACGTCGCGGGCGCCGACGTGGCTGCACGGATCGATGCGCTGCTCGACGCGCGCTGGCCGAGCCTGCCGCGCACGACGATCCGCTCGCGGCCCGCGCAATGCGGCGTGACGAACGGCTATACGACGCCCGAACAGCTCGGCAGCGACCGGTGGGCCGGCCTGATCGGCGCGCACGCGGCGTTTCCTGGCGAGCATCTGCTGATCGCGACGTTCGGCACCGCGACGACGCTCGAGGCGTTGCGCGCGGACGGCCGCTTCACGGGCGGGCTGATCGCGCCGGGCTGGGCGCTGATGATGCGCGCGCTCGGCACGCACACCGCGCAGTTGCCGACGCTGACCACCGATATCGCCAGCGGCCTGCTTGCGGACGCGCAGGCCGAACCGTTCCAGATCGATACGCCGCGCTCGCTGTCGGCCGGCTGCCTGTACGCGCAGGCCGGCCTGATCGAACGCGCGTGGCGCGATCTCGTCGCTGCGTGGCAGGCGCCCGTGCGGCTCGTGCTGGCAGGCGGTGCGGCGGACGACGTCGCGCGTGCGCTGACGGTCCCGCATACGCGGCATGACGCGCTGATCCTGTCCGGGCTCGCGCTGATCGCAGCGGAGGCAGCCGGCCCGGCAACGGTGCAGGATTGACGCAAAAGCGTCGGCATCGGGCCGGCGCGATGCCGACGCAGGCCAAAGTGAGCCCGACCGGCCCGCGTCACGCCGACGATGCAATACGCGCGGTGCCGCCCCAGCGGTCCGCACGAACGGTCAACGAAAGCCATGAAAAAAGCCGGCCACGCGGCCGGCTCGACTGAACGACGTGATTTACGTCGATGACGACAAGGAGTTTCGACGATGCTGCGCTGGCTGATCGCTGTTCTCTTTCTCGCCAACATGCTCGCGTTCGTGGTGGCGCGCGGCATGTTCGGGCCGCTGCCCGCGGCCGGCCCGCGCGAACCCGCCGTGCTGACGAGGCAGGTGCGGCCCGACGCATTGCGCGTGACACCGCTCATGCGGGCGACCGACCAGCCCGTCGTCGGCGGCCCGATCGCGGCGCCGGCCGTCACGACCGCACCGCTCGCCGCGTCCGCCCCGTGACGGCGCCGCGTCGCGCTCACGGCTGTTGCGCGCGCACCTTCTTCAGCAATGCAGTGGTCGAGCGATCGTGCTCGAACGGAATCGCCAGCGCCCGGCCGCCCCAGCCGCGCACGAGCGCGGATTCCGGCAGCGCATCCATGTCGTAATCGCCGCCCTTCACGAGGATGTCCGGACGGACGGCCTCGATCAGCGACACGGGCGTCTTTTCCGCGAACGTCACGACCCAGTCGACGCTTTCCAGCGCCGCCAGCAAGGCCGCACGATCCTCTTCGCGGTTGATCGGCCGGTCGTCGCCCTTGCCGAGCATGCGCACCGACGCATCGCTGTTCACGCCGACGATCAGGCAGGCGCCGAGCGCTTTCGCATCGGCGAGATACGTGACGTGACCGCGATGCAGGATGTCGAACACGCCGTTGGTGAACACGACGGGCGACGGCAGCGACGCGCGCAGCGCGACGAGGGCATCACGGGTGATCAGCTTGCGTTCGAAGGTGGCGGACATGATGGAGATCGGACGGAATGAACGACGGCGCGCGCGACGGCGGCACCCGATAAAAAGCCCGCCGGATCGACCGGGCGGGCTTCATGCAACGAACGCGACACGGTGCCGCGAGCCGCGCGAATCGGGTGTGAATCGGACCCGACTTGCGGCGGCGGCGCCGGCCGGCCTCAGGCCGGCTGCGCGGCCGACGACGGGCCGCTTTCGGCCTGCAGGCGGCCGGTGACTTCCTTGCGGTAGCGGTTCAGTTCCTGCGCGGTCGCGAACGTGCGCTCGAACAGGATCGACAGGTTGTGCAGGATCCGCTCGACGACCTTCTTCTCCCACTCGCCGTCGAAACGGATCTGCTCGTCGAGCCAGCGCTCGAGCCATTCCGGATCCGGCAGGCGCGACTGCACGGTGTCGCGCGGGAACAGCGCCTGGTTCACGTGCAGGTTGGTCGGGTGCAGCGGCTTCTCGGTGCGACGCGCCGACGCCATCAGCACGCCGATCTTCGCGAATGCGGCACGGGCGACGTCGCCGCAGTTGTTCAGCGCTTTCTTCATGTAGCGCAGGTACGCGCCGCCATGACGCGCTTCGTCGCGCGAAATCGTTTCGTAGATCTGCTTGATGACGGGCTCGGTGTGCCAGTCGGCCGCGCAGCGGTACCAGTGGTTCAGGCGGATTTCGCCGCAGAAGTGCAGCATCAGCGTCTCGAGCGGCGGCGCCGGATCGAACTGGAAGCGCACCGCGTGCAGTTCCTCTTCGGTCGGCACCATCTCCGGCTTGAAGCGGCGCAGGTATTCCATCAGCACGAGCGAATGCTTCTGCTCCTCGAAGAACCATACGCTCATGAACGCGGAAAAATCGCTGTCGTGCTGGTTGTCGCGCAGGAACATTTCCGTCGCGGGCAGCGCCGACCATTCGGTGATCGCGTTCATCTTGATCGTCTTCGCCTGCTCGTCGGTGAGCAGCGAAGCGTCGAACTTGTCCCACGGAATGTCCTTCTCCATGTCCCAGCGGACAGCTTCGAGCGACCTGTAAAGTTCCGGATAAAGCATGGTGTTCATGATGGTCCCACCCCTGTTCTGCGCAATGCGACTTCTCTAAACGTGACTGTTGCCGCGCAAGCGCGCCGCGCGCGCTTTTTGCAGCCAAGACTGTAATTTTACGCGGGAAACCGACCCGCCGGACGCCGATTCCTCGTCCGGCAGCCAGGCGGCCGCGTTGCCGCCGTTGGGCATGCCGCGACCCGCTCCGTTCGAGCGGAGCCGGCCGCGCTTGCCTGAGTGGGGGGCCGGCGCTGGCCGGCTCGTTGGCGCGCCCGTCCCCTGCCCCAGGCGGGTCCCCGAAAGGCCCCGTGCGGATACCGGATCGGCGGGCTGCTCGATATGGTGTATACGGCGGCGGCCATGATAGCACGCGTGCATGACGGTTCCGAGACGCCCGGCCGGTCGCGCGCCGCCAACCGGGGTGCGGCGATCGGTCGCGGCCGGCCGTCGCGAAAATGCAACCTTACAGTACGCCTGCGCGTGTCAGATCCGTATTTCGCCGGTCGCGAGGCCGCCTTCCGGCGGCGTGCCGGCCGCCGGCGCACTGCCGCCGTCCGCCCCCGCGATCCAGCCGGCGAGCGTCTCCTGCTGGGCCCGGCCGTCGCGGTAGCCGAGCTCGATCAGCTCGCGCGTGAACGCTTCCTCGAACAGCAGGTAGCTGGCGAACGACGCGCCGGCCGGCTGGCTGCCGCCGATCGCGCCGAGCAGCCCGCGCATCGTCGCCGGCATCTGCTTCAGGTGCTTCGCGGCGATCAGTTCGATGCGCTCGGACGGCGCGATCGCGAGCACGTCGACGTGCCGCCAGCCGCTGTCGATCTCGACCTGGTGCGGCAGGTGCTCGATCATCTGGTTGATGTGCTCGATCCGTTCGATGTCCGAGCCGATCGAGTCGAGGAACACGCTCGCGAGCACCTGCTGGCCGATCTGCGCGAGCGTCGGGTAGCCACGGGCCCGTCCCGTGCCGTTCGCGGCCGGAATCTCGGGCCGCGGATCGGCCGCGCCGACGACGACGATCCGGTCCGCGCCGAAGTGGATCGCCGGCGACAGCGGCGCGATCTGCCGGATCGAGCCGTCGCCGAAGTACTCGACCTGCCCGTCGAGCACGAGCGGCACGGCGGGGAACACGAACGGAATGGCCGACGACGCGAGCAGGTGCGACGCCGACAGGTCGACGAGCCGCGCGGTGCGCTGCGCGCGCCGCCATGCCTGGATCGGCTCGGCGGCCTGATAGAACGTGAGGTGCCGGCCGCTCGAATAGCTGAGCGCGGTGATCGCGAGCGCGTGCAGCAGGCGCGCCTCGAGCATCTGCTCGATCCGGTGGAAGCTGAGCTCGCGTTGCAGCAGGTGCGCGAGCGGCGTGTTGTCGAGCAGCCCGCGCGGCGAGCGGCGGGCCGCCCAGCCGAACGTCATCGTCGCGAGCCAGCGCGCGCCGGCGCCCGCGATGCCGAGCCAGTCGGTGCGATACACGTAATCGGCGCGCAGCGGCTCCCAGAATTCGAGCAGGCGCCGCACGCCGTGGGAGAAGTCGTCCGCGTGGCTCGCGATCGACGTCGCGTTGATCGCGCCGGCCGACGAACCGCACACGACCGCGAACGGCACCGTATGCCGCCGCGGATCGGCCTCGCGCGCGATCTCGGCCAGCGCCTTCAGCACGCCGACCTGGTATGCGGCGCGCGCGCCGCCTCCCATCAGAACGAGCGCGAGTCGCATGATCGGCCTGCTACCTGCGCCGCATCACGTCGAGCGCTTCGGCGGACGCGTTTCGGGCGACGAAGCGGCCGCCGCGCGCGCCGCGGCCGAGCCGGACGGCTTCGCGCGCTTCGCGGCGGGCTTGCGCGGCGCGGCCGCGGCGGACTTCGCGGCGGGTTCCGGCGCGGCGGCGGTCTCCGGCGGCGCGGCGTCCGGCGCGGCCGGCTGCATGCCCGGCTGCGCCATCGCGAGGCTCGCGAGCTGGTTGAATTGCGTCTGCAGCAGATTCCACCAGCCGGACGGATCGAACGGCTGCTGCGCGGGGTCGCCTTCCGGCGCATCCGCAGCATCGGCCGCGGCCTCGCCCGCCGACGCGGGTTTCGCGGCCTGCGCGGCGGCCACGGCCGCTTCCTCGGCCGCCGACATCGAGCTTTGCGCGAACGCGCCGAACGCACGCAGCGTCGCGAGCGTCGCGCGCTGCACCTCGAGCGCCTGGATCGCGGACTGCAGCATCCCGAGATTGAGCTTCAGCCACTGCTCGACCGCGCGCAGATCGGTGATCCGCTTGTCGAGTTCCTCGACGTTCGTGAGCGGCGACATCATGTCGGACATGCTCGACAGCGACGGCGGCAGCCCGTGCGTGGCGCCTGGAAACGGCGCCATCCCGCCGAACGGCGACATCCGCATCATGTCCCACATCCGGTCCATCATGTCGGCGGGCTGGAACCCGGCAAAGCCGGCGAAAGGGTTGGCGCCGGAGGCATCGGTCGTCATACGGGCATCCTGGTTGACTGGGGGAGCGAGGCGGCCGCCGAGCGTCGCGCAGCCGCGCGTGGTTCGATCATAGCGCGCACGTCAGAACGGTGCGTCTCCGGGAAATGCGGGCGGGCGCCGTTCGCGCAGCGAGCGGATGCCTTCCTGCACGTCGGGCCCCGAAAAACCCATGAATTCGAGCGCGAGCGACGTATCGAAGGTGGGCCCGGCCGTGCGCAGCCAGTTGTTCAGCGCGTACTTGGTCCAGCGGATCGCCGACTGCGAACCGTGCGCGAGCCGCTCGGCCACTTCGTATGCCTTCGGCAGCAGGTCGGCCGGCTCGACCGCGAGCGAGACCAGCCCGATCCGCTCGGCCTCCTCGCCGCTCACGGGCTCGCACAGCATCAGGTAGTACTTCGCCTTCGCCATCCCGCACAAGAGCGGCCACACGATCGCCGCGTGGTCGCCGGCCGCGACGCCGAGCCGCGTATGGCCGTCGATGATGCGCGCATCCTTCGCGGCGATCGAGATGTCGGCGAGCAGCCCGGCGACGAGCCCCGCGCCGACGGCCGGCCCGTGCATCGCCGACACGATCGGCTTGCTGCAGTTGATCACGTTGTAGACGAGATCGCGCGCCTCGCGCCACACGCGGGCGCGCACGTCGAAATCGTTCGCCATGTCCTCGACGAGCGCGAGATCGCCGCCCGCCGAAAAGCCCTTGCCTTCGCCGCGGATCACCGCGACGCGCGTGTCGGGATCGCGATCGACGTCGCGCCAGATGTCGGCGAGCTCGCGATGCATGCGCGCGTTCGCGGTCGCGAGGCCGCTGCGGTTCGCGCCCTCGCCGCTCATCACGATGTCGAGCACGCCATGGGCGCGGCGCGTCACCTTCAGTGCTTCGTAGCCGCCGTATGCGGCGAGATCGGCCATCTGCTGCTCCTTGCTCGAGGCGCTCGAGCGCTTGAATCGAGTGTAGCCAAGCCCGCGCGGTCAAACATCGGGCGAAACCCGGCGCGCGGGCCGAAGCCGGGTTTCGCCGTGTCGTTGCGTATCGCGCCGCTTATGCCGCGCCGTCGGGCGGCGAAACCGACTGCTCGATCGCGCCGAAGATCGACTTGCCGGCCGCATCGAACATCTCGATGCGCACGGTGTCGCCGTAGCGCATGAATTCGGTCTGCGGCGCGCCGTGCTCGATCGTCTCGAGGCAGCGCTTCTCGGCGATGCAGCAGTAGCCGCGCTTCGCATCCTTGTTCGACACCGTGCCCGAGCCGACGATCGAGCCGGCACGCAGGTTGCGCGTCTTCGCCGCGTGCGCGATCAACTGGCCGAAGTGGAACACCATGTCGGTGCCGGCGTCGGGTTGGCCGACCTTCTTGCCGTTCCAGTGGACGATCATCGGGCGATGCACGCGGCCCTCGCGCCATTCGTCGCCGAGTTCGTCGGGCGTGACGGCGACCGGCGCGAACGCGGTGGCCGGCTTGCTCTGGAAGAAGCCGAAGCCCTTCGCGAGTTCGGCCGGAATCAGGTTGCGCAGCGACACGTCGTTCACGAGCGTGACGAGCCGCACGGCCTTCAGTGCGTCGTCGGGCGACGCGCTCATCGGCACGTCTCCGGTGATCACCGCGACTTCCGCCTCGAAATCGATGCCCCATTCCTCGGACGGGCACACGACGTCGTCGCGCGGCCCCAGGAAATCGTCGCTGCCGCCCTGGTACATCAGCGGATCGGTCCAGAACTCGGCCGGCATCTCGGCGCCGCGCGCGCGGCGCACGAGCTCGACGTGGTTCACGTACGCGGAACCGTCGGCCCACTGGAACGCGCGCGGCAGCGGCGCCATGCAGTTGGCCGGGTCGAACGCGAACGCGTTGCGCGCGCGGCCGTGGTTCAGCGCGTCGTACAGGTCGCGCAGTTGCGGCGCATAGAACGCCCAGTCGTCGAGGACGCGCTGCAGCGTCGGCGCGATCGCATCGGCAATCGCCGCGGTGTGCAGGTCGCGCGACACGACGATCAGCTGGCCGTCGCGCGTGCCGTCCTTCAGCGAAGCAAGTTTCATAGGGAGGATCTGCCGTTGTAGTGACGATGGAAGGAATCTATTTTACGATGGTGAATCCATGCGGCGCGCCGTGATCGCGCACGCCGTTTTCGCCCCGTTTTTTCGCTCCGTTTCCTGCCGCATTTTCGCCCACCCGCCGCCCATGCCCGCCAGCCCGCTCCCCGACGACGATCTCGCCGACTCCGATACCGACGACGCCGCCTCCGGCGAGCACGGCGAGAAAGTCCGTTCCGGCATCCAGTCGATCGAGGTCGGCTTCCGCCTGCTCGACGTGCTGACGAGCGAGCCGCGCGCGATGATGCTGCGCGATCTCGCGCAGCGCGCGGGCATGAGCCCGGCGAAGGCGCACCGCTACCTGGTCAGCTTCTCGCGGCTCGGCGTCGTGTCGCAGGATCCCGTCTCGGGCCGTTACGAGCTCGGCGGCTTCGCGCTGCAGATGGGGCTTGCGCGGCTCGCGCGCGTCGACGGCGTGAAGCTCGCGCGGATCGCGCTGACCGAATTCCGCGACCGTCTCGACCAGACGGTCGGCATCGCGGTATGGGGCAACCAGGGGCCGACGATCGTGCACTGGATGGAATCGAGCCATCCGGCAAAGGCGTCGCTGAAGCTCGGCGACGTGATGCCGCTGCTCGGCTCCGCGACGGGCCTGCTGTTCGCCGCATACCTGCCGCGCAGCAA
Source organism: Burkholderia sp. AU45388 (assembly GCF_030481585.1). Classification (NCBI taxonomy): domain Bacteria; kingdom Pseudomonadati; phylum Pseudomonadota; class Betaproteobacteria; order Burkholderiales; family Burkholderiaceae; genus Burkholderia; species Burkholderia sp. AU45388. The sequence goes on from NZ_JAUJPV010000027.1 coordinate 30,036, forward strand.
GACCGCCGCGATGCTCGAGCGCGAACTCGCCGATACGCGCCGCTCGCCGCACCACGGGGGCCCGCGCACGCTCGACGAAGTCGATGCGGTGCTCGCCGACGTGCGCGAGCACCAGGCCGCGCGCGTCGAGGGGATGCTGCTGCCGACGATCCACGCGTTCTGCATGCCGGTGTTCGACGCGGTCGGCGAACTCGCGCTCGCGATCGTCGCGCTCGGCCAGGAAGGCTCGTTCGACATCGCGTGGGGCGGCGAGATCGACACCGCGCTGCGCGCCTGCGCGCGGAAACTGTCCTACGAACTCGGCTATAGTCCCGACGCACGCGACGCCTGACGCATCCGATTCACGCCACGTCACGCATCGCGTCGCGAACGCGCAGCGCATCCGACGGTCCGATTCCTGTGGCGCGCGCCGCGCGCCCGCCGTCACGCCAGCGCCCCGACCCTGTTCCGATGCCCATGCAGTCTGCCGACCTTCGCCCGCGTCACGCCCTACCCCGCCGCTGGCTGCGCGTGGGCGTCGCGCTCGCCGCCGTGCTGGTGCTGCATGCGCTTGCCGGGTTCTGGCTGATGCGCAATCGCGAATCGTTCACGCCGCCGCCACCCGCCGACATCCCCGTGCAGATCGAGCTGCTGAAACCGCAGCCGATCGAGCGTCGGCCCACGCCACCGCAGTCGAAGCCGGTCGAACGGCCGGCCGCGCCGACAGCGGCCCCGCCGAAGGCGGCCCCGCCGAAGGTGGCCCCGCCGAAATCCGCGCCGTCGCACGAGCCGGTCCTCACCTCCACGCAAACGGCCGAGCACGGCGCGCCGCCGGCCGCCGCTACATCCGCGGCGAGCGGCGCATCGGGTGCGTCGGGCGCGCAAGCCGCGTCGGCCGCGGGCCCCGGCGCCGCGACGCCGGGGCCGGCCACGAGCGGCGTGAAGTTCTCCGCGCCGCCGTCCGGCGACCTGCAGTACGACACGTTCTACAACGGCATGCAGAACATGATCGGCACGATCCACTGGCGCACCGACGGGCACACGTACGACCTGTCGGTGTCGATGCCGGTGCCGTTCGTCGGCCCGTTCACCTATCGCAGCGAAGGCCGCATCGACGCATTCGGCGTCGCGCCCGACCGTTACGTCGAGAAACGCGGCAAGCGGCCGGAAGACATCGCGATCTTCAACCGCGAGCTCCGGCAGGTGGTGTTCACGCGCACGCCGAACAACGCACCGCTGCCCGACGGCGTGCAGGACCGTTTCAGCATGCTGATGCAGTTGTCGGGGCTGCTGCGCGGCAATCCCGCGGCCTACAAACCGGGCGTCACGCAGCAGTTCTTCGTGATCGACAACAACAGCGGCGAGACCTGGCCGATCACGGTGATCGGCGACGAGCAGGTGCAGACGCAGGCCGGCATCGTCGCGGCGCGGCACTTCATGCGCCTGCCGCGCCGCGACGGCGACACCCGTCGCATCGACATGTGGCTCGCGCCGTCGCTCGGCTGGCTGCCCGCGCGGCTCGTGCAGACAGAGCCGAACGGTGCGCAGATCGAGTTGCTGTGGCACGGCCGCCTCGCCGCACCGAACGTGCCCGCCGACGCCGCGCCGGCGGGCGGCGCAATGAACGCGCCCGCCGCGGCATCGCCCTCCCACGCATCGCCCGCGGAACCGGCGCCATCGGCACCGCCCGCGACGATGCAACCACCGGCGTCGTCGACGGTCACACAGCCATAAACTCACATGAATCGGCAATTTCGACCGATTACAGTTTTTCCGGAAATGGCCGATGACACTCTTTAACAACTATTTCAGTCCACCGGCTCACAATGAGAAACGTTTGATAGACATCGGCTTCTAACCGATACACCCCACGCAACGGGAGAACGGGGTGTGCAGCGCAAGCCCCTTGAAACCGGCAAGGCTTGCCCCACCTAGGGGACAACAAGGCCAGATGCCACTGCGAAGAGGAGTGCCGCCATGCAAATGATCTACAACAGCCCCAACTACTGCGTCGTCGAATTTGCGCCGCAGGCCGGCCATCACCTGATGAATGCCGGCGGATACGAAATCGTCGACAAGAACGCGCAGCGCGAAATCTTCATCGACGGCGAACTTGCCGAACGATTCCGCGCGCACGTGAAGCAGCTGATCGAGGATGAGCCGTCGCTCGACGAAGTCGACGAATTCCTCGGACAATTCGACAGCCTGATGATGATGCCGGTCGTGCTGCACTGACGACTCGCGGCCCGGCGCGTCATGCGGCCGGGCCATTCGCCGCGCATCGATGCGGCGCCGCGTGCACTCCGATCCTGCCCCCGTCCGGCTCGCCGGCGGGGGCTTTCCTTTGGCGGGCCGTCCGGCCCGCACGGCGAGGGCCGACGACCGCTTGACGCACCGGCTACAATGACGGTTTTCCGTCTTCGCCGGTCTCCCGCCCATGTCTGCGACTCCTCTCGCCGCTCCCGTCCCGCTCGACGCGCGCTACACGCGCGGCGCCGCCCTGCCCGCGCTGCTGAAATCGCGCATCCTGATCCTCGACGGCGCGATGGGCACGATGATCCAGCGCTACAAGCTCGACGAAGCCGCGTATCGCGGCGAGCGCTTCAAGGATTTCCCGCGCGACGTCAAGGGCAACAACGAGCTGCTGTCGCTCACGCAGCCGCAGATCATCCGCGAGATCCACGACCAGTACTTCGCGGCCGGCGCCGACATCGTCGAAACCAACACGTTCGGCGCGACGACCGTCGCGCAGGCCGACTACGGGATGGAGGATCTGGTCGTCGAGATGAACGTCGAATCGGCGAAGCTCGCGCGCGAATCGGCCGCGAAATACGCGACTCGGACCAAGCCGCGCTTCGTCGCCGGCGCGATCGGGCCGACGCCGAAGACGGCCAGCATCTCGCCGGACGTCAACGATCCGGGCGCACGCAACGTCACGTTCGACGAGCTGCGCACGTCGTACTACCAGCAGGCGAAGGCGCTGCTCGACGGCGGCGTCGACCTGTTCCTCGTCGAGACGATCTTCGACACGCTGAACGCGAAAGCCGCGCTGTTCGCGCTCGACGAGCTGTTCGAGGACACCGGCGAGCGCCTGCCGATCATGATCTCGGGCACCGTCACCGACGCGTCGGGCCGGATCCTGTCGGGCCAGACCGTCGAGGCGTTCTGGAATTCGCTGCGCCACGCGAAGCCGCTCACGTTCGGCCTGAACTGCGCGCTCGGCGCGGCGCTGATGCGCCCGTACATCGCCGAGCTCGCGAAGCTGTGCGACACCTACGTATCGTGCTACCCGAACGCGGGCCTGCCGAATCCGATGAGCGACACCGGTTTCGACGAAACCCCCGACGTCACGTCGGGCCTGCTGAAGGAATTCGCGCAGGCCGGCCTCGTGAACCTCGCGGGCGGCTGCTGCGGCACGACGCCCGAGCACATCGCCGAGATCGCGAAGGCGCTCGCCGACGTGAAGCCGCGCCGCTGGCCGAACCAGTACAGCGACCACGCCTGACCGACCGCCCCACGTCCTTCATCAAAAGAATTCGCACCGCCATGACCGATCACATGATGCGCCTTGCCGGCCTCGAGCCGTTCAACGTCACGCCCGGAACGCTCTTCATCAACGTCGGCGAACGCACCAACGTCACCGGCTCGAAGGCGTTCGCACGGATGATCCTCAACGGCCAGTTCGACGAGGCGCTCGCCGTCGCGCGCCAGCAGGTCGAGAACGGCGCGCAGGTGATCGACATCAACATGGACGAGGCGATGCTCGACTCGAAGGCGGCGATGGTGCGCTTCCTGAACCTGATCGCGTCGGAGCCGGACATCGCGCGCGTGCCGATCATGATCGACTCGTCGAAGTGGGACGTGATCGAGGCCGGCCTCAAGTGCGTGCAGGGCAAGGCGATCGTGAACTCGATCTCGCTGAAGGAAGGCGAGGACGCGTTCCGCCACCATGCGAACCTGATCCGCCGCTACGGCGCGGCCGCGGTCGTGATGGCGTTCGACGAAACCGGCCAGGCCGATACCTACGCGCGCAAGACCGAGATCTGCAAGCGCTCGTACGACTTCCTCGTGAACGAAGTCGGCTTCCCGCCGGAAGACATCATCTTCGACCCGAACATCTTCGCGGTCGCGACCGGCATCGAGGAGCACAACAACTACGCGGTCGACTTCATCGAGGCGACCCGCTGGATCAAGCAGAACTTGCCGTTCGCGAAGGTGAGCGGCGGCGTGTCGAACGTGTCGTTCTCGTTCCGCGGCAACGACCCGGTGCGCGAGGCGATCCACACCGTGTTCCTGTATCACGCGATCCAGGCGGGCATGGACATGGGCATCGTGAACGCGGGCCAGCTCGGCGTGTACGCCGATCTCGACGCGGAGCTGCGCGAGCGCGTGGAAGACGTGATCCTGAACCGCCGCGACGATTCCACCGATCGCCTGCTCGAGATCGCCGACAAGTTCAAGGCGGGCGGCGCGAAGAAGGAAGAGAACCTCGAGTGGCGCAACCAGCCGGTCGAGAAGCGGCTCTCGCACGCGCTCGTGCACGGCATCACGACCTTCATCGTCGAGGATACCGAGGAAGTGCGCGCGAAGATCGCCGCGGCCGGCGGCCGTCCGATCAACGTGATCGAAGGCCCGCTGATGGACGGGATGAACATCGTCGGCGACTTGTTCGGCCAGGGCAAGATGTTCCTGCCGCAGGTCGTGAAGTCGGCGCGCGTGATGAAGCAGGCAGTCGCGCACCTGATCCCGTTCATCGAGGAAGAAAAGCGCCTGCTCGCGGAAGCGGGCGGCGACGTGCGCGCGAAGGGCAAGATCGTCATCGCGACCGTGAAGGGCGACGTGCACGACATCGGCAAGAACATCGTGTCGGTCGTGCTCCAATGCAACAACTTCGAGGTCGTCAACATGGGCGTGATGGTCCCGTGCAACGAGATCCTCGCGAAGGCGAAGGTCGAGGGCGCGGACATCATCGGGCTGTCGGGCCTCATCACGCCGAGCCTCGAGGAAATGGCGTACGTCGCGTCCGAAATGCAGCGCGACGACTACTTCCGCGTGAAGAAGATTCCGCTGCTGATCGGCGGCGCGACGACGTCGCGCGTGCATACGGCCGTGAAGATCGCGCCGCACTACGAAGGCCCGGTCGTCTACGTGCCCGATGCGTCGCGCTCGGTGTCGGTCGCGTCGAACCTGCTGTCCGACGAAGGCGCGGCGAAGTATCTCGACGAGCTGAAGTCCGACTACGAACGGATCCGCGACCAGCACGCGAACCGCAAGGCACAGCCGATGGTCACGCTCGCCGACGCGCGCGCGAACAAGACGAAGATCGACTGGGCCGGCTACCAGCCGGTGAAGCCGAAGTTCATCGGCCGCCGCGTGTTCAGGAACTACGACCTGAACGAACTCGCGAACTACATCGACTGGGGCCCGTTCTTCCAGACGTGGGATCTCGCGGGCCCGTACCCGGCGATCCTGAACGACGAGATCGTCGGCGAATCGGCGCGGCGCGTGTTCTCCGATGCGAAATCGATGCTCGCGCGCCTGATCCAGGGCCGCTGGCTGACCGCGAACGGCGTGATCGCGCTGTTGCCGGCGAACACCGTCAACGACGACGACATCGAGATCTACAGCGACGAGTCGCGCTCGGAAGTGCTGCTCACGTGGCGCAACCTGCGCCAGCAGAGCGTGCGCCCGGTGGTCGACGGCGTGATGCGGCCAAACCGTTCGCTCGCCGATTTCATCGCGCCGAAGGAATCGGGTGTCGCCGACTACATCGGAATGTTCGCGGTGACGGCCGGCCTCGGCGTCGACGTGAAGGAAAAGCAGTTCGAAGCCGACCACGACGACTACAGCGCGATCATGCTGAAGGCGCTCGCCGACCGCTTCGCGGAAGCGTTCGCCGAAGCGATGCACGCGCGCGTGCGGCGCGAGCTGTGGGGCTATGCGAGCGGCGAGACGCTCGACAACGACGCGCTGATCGCGGAGAAGTACGCGGGCATCCGCCCGGCGCCCGGCTACCCGGCCTGCCCCGACCACCTCGTGAAGCGCGACATGTTCGACGTGCTGCACGCGGACGAGATCGGCATGAGCGTGACCGATTCGCTGGCGATGCTACCGGCGGCGAGCGTGTCGGGCTTCTACCTCGCGCATCCGGACAGCCGCTATTTCTCGGTCGGCAAAATCGGGCAGGACCAGCTCGAGGACTACGCGCAACGCATGGCGCTGTCGCTCGACGACGCGCGCCGCGCGCTCGCGCCGCAACTGTAGCCGCGTCGACTGCGGCGACCCGCCGCGTCCATCGCCACGCGCCCCGATCCAGGGGCGCGTCGCACAATGACTCACTTCATCAGGATGGTGCTCGTCCTGTTCTCGTGCCACTGCTTCACACGCAGCTTCAAATGGGACGGACGCACCCGCGATGCCATTTCGGACGACGAGATATACGACGACGGCCGCGAGACACGCGTGCTCTGCGCGGACCGGTATCGCGCGTCACGGGAGCTGCTGCGCGGCATGATCGTCGGGCTGGCGACGCGCCGGATCGTCGTCGCCGATGAACGGCAACCCCATTTCGTCACGGTGGAAGCGGTCGCAACGGACGGCATGCAACGCGTGTACGCCGTGTTCTTCGAGGTGTCGAAGGACCGGATCAGGAAACGCCGCCTCATCCTGCGCGTACAGTCGGCCTGCATGCTGGAAGGCGGCCTGAACCGGCGCCAGCGGGAAGCCCGGAAAGTCGCGTTGCGCACGTTGCTGCGCACAAGCCTCGAAGGCCGCAAGATCCGGGCGTAGAAAAACCAACGGCCGCCTTTCGGCAGCCGTCGCATGCGGGATTCTCTTTCCGTCTTTCGACGAAATACCCACTCCAGGTGGGACCCGGTTGCCCGGGCGGCGCTATGTTTTCGCACCCGCTTTCACATAGTCTTGCGTTGAGTTGTAAGGAATTTCACCCGTCGGTCAAGGCAAGCGCCACGCTGCCGTCCCGATTTCGCGCCCGTCTTCCGCTCGGCGCGGCTTTCATCAGACAAAATAAAAAGCCCGCTCGAAAGCGGGCTCTTTGCTTTCCGGCGAACCGTTCGATCCGCCAAGCAAGGAAGCTCAGAAGCCCCAGTGCACGTCGGCCTGGCCGGCCTTCGCTTCGCGCAGCATCGTCAGGAACGGCGCGACGCGCTGGGCCAGGCTCGGCGGCACTTCGTGGTGCGCGTGGTCGGCTTCGTCCTCGTGGAAATGGCCGGCGTGCTCGGCGCGCTCCTGCTTCGCCTGCGCGACCGCGCCTTCCAGCTTGGCGATCGCGTGGTCCAGTTCGTCGTGCGTAATGACACCACGCTCGCCCAGTTGCTTGCCGACGAGACCCAGCACATACACGGCGAAATCCTTCAGCACGTCGAGATCCTGTGCCGCCTTGCTCTTGAACGTAATCATGACAATTCCCTTTTCATCTTGTTGTGCCTGCGCGGCGCGGTTGGGGAACGCCGGCAGACCGGCGTCCGGCCTCGCGGACGCGGGCCGCCTGAGCGGCATATTAGCACCTGTTAAAATTCTGCGATCCCTGAAACGCGCGCTTAAAAAGCGCGCCGGCGGGCCGGCGTTTCCGGCCGCCACCAACGAAGCCTTCTACCAGCATGCTGCCAGCACACAAACAGACCCTCGAAGCCCTGCTCGCGGATAGCGTCAAGCAGGTCGCACACGCGCTGAAAGGCGCCGACGCGGCATTCGTCGCCCCCGCCATCACGCTGGAGCGCCCGAAGGTCGCCGCGCACGGCGACGTCGCGTGCAACGTCGCGATGCAGCTCGCGAAGCCGCTCGGCACGAACCCGCGCCAGCTCGCCGAGCAGATCGTCGCCGCGCTCACCGCGCAGCCGGCCGCGCAAGGCCTCGTCGAAGCCGCGGAGATCGCCGGCCCCGGCTTCATCAACCTGCGCCTGTCGGCCGCCGCGAAGCAGGCGGTGATCGCCGCCGTGTTCGACCAGGGCCGCGCGTTCGGCACGTCGGATCGCGAGAAAGGCAAGCAGGTGCTGCTCGAATTCGTGTCGGCCAATCCGACCGGCCCGCTGCACGTCGGCCACGGCCGCCAGGCCGCGCTCGGCGACGTGCTCGCGAACGTGATCGCGAGCCAGGGCTACGCGGTGCACCGCGAGTTCTACTACAACGACGCGGGCGTGCAGATCGGCAACCTGGCGATCTCGACGCAGGCGCGCGCCCGCGGCCTGAAGCCGGGCGACGCGGGCTGGCCGGAAGCCGCGTACAACGGCGAATACATCGCGGACATCGCGCGCGATTACCTGAACGGCGAAACGGTCGCCGCGTCGGACGGCGAGCCGGTCAAGGGCACGGGCGACGTCGAGGATCTCGACGCGATCCGCAAGTTCGCGGTCACGTACCTGCGTCGCGAACAGGACATGGACCTGCAGGCGTTCGGCGTGAAGTTCGACCAGTACTACCTCGAGTCGTCGCTCTACAGCGAAGGCCGCGTCGAGAAGACGGTCGACGCGCTGGTCAAGGCCGGCATGACCTACGAGCAGGACGGCGCGCTGTGGCTGCGCACGACCGACGAAGGCGACGACAAGGATCGCGTGATGCGCAAGTCGGACGGCACGTACACGTACTTCGTGCCGGACGTCGCGTACCACGTGACGAAGTGGGAGCGCGGCTTCACGAAGGTGATCAACATCCAGGGTTCGGACCACCACGGCACGATCGCGCGCGTGCGCGCCGGCCTGCAGGGGCTGCACGTCGGGATCCCGAAGGGCTATCCCGACTACGTGCTGCACAAGATGGTCACGGTGATGCGCGACGGCCAGGAAGTGAAGATCTCGAAGCGCGCGGGCAGCTACGTGACGGTGCGCGACCTGATCGAATGGTCGGGCGGCGCGGCCGCGGGCCAGGAAGCGGCACCCGACCTGATCGACGAGGCGACCATCACGCGCGGCCGCGACGCGGTGCGCTTCTTCCTGATCTCGCGCAAGGCCGATACCGAGTTCGTGTTCGACATCGACCTCGCGCTGAAACAGAACGACGAAAACCCGGTCTACTACGTCCAGTACGCGCATGCGCGGATCTGCTCGGTGCTCAACGAACTGAAGTCGCGCTACAACGTGGACGTCGCGCAACTGCCGGGCGCGGACCTGTCGCAACTGACGAGCACGCAAGCGGCGTCGCTGATGCAGAAGCTCGCCGAGTATCCGGACATGCTCACGCACGCGGCGAACGAGCTGGCGCCGCACGCGGTCGCGTTCTACCTGCGCGATCTCGCTGGCGAATTCCACTCGTTCTACAATGCGGAGCGCGTGCTGGTCGACGACGAAGCGCCGCGCAATGCGCGCGCCGCGCTGCTCGCCGCGACGCGGCAGGTGCTCGAGAACGGCCTGGCGGTGCTCGGCGTATCCGCGCCCGCCAAGATGTAAGGATGTCCGCGCGGCCCCGAACCGGGCCGCGAATGGCTGCGGCAGCACCCGCCGGCGAATGCCCGCCGCCGGATGCTCGCCGCAGCCCTCTCACGATTCTTTTTGCAGGTGACTCAAGCAATGGCACAACCACGCCGAACTTCGAAGCAATCGAAACAAGCAGGAGGGACATTTCTTGGAATCGTGCTGGGCCTGATCGTCGGCCTCGCGATCGCCGTGGTGGTGGCGCTCTACATCACGCGTTCGCCGTCGCCGTTCGTGTCGAAGGTCGCGCCGCCGCCGGCCGACAACGGCGCGAGCCAGCCGCAGCAGTTCGACCCGAACCGCGTGCTGCAGGGCAAGACGCCCGGCCAGCCGGTGCCGCAGGCCGCGCAATCCGCGCCGCCCAACACCGCGCCCGGCCAGGCCGCGAACCAGACCCAGGGCGGCCTGCTGCCCGAGCCGCAGATCGTCGAAGTGCCGCCGTCGGGTAACGCGAACGGCGCCACCGGCTCGAACAACACCACCGCGTCGAACAATCCGTCGTCGGGCAACGGCGTCGCCGTCGCGCCGAAGCCGGCCGACACCACGCCGCCGAAGAAGACGCAGCAGGCGCAGCAACAGCAGCAAGGCGGCGAGGACGACCTCGCACGCTTCGCCGCGCAGAAGCAGGCGCAGCAGGCCGCCGCGCAAAAGCAGCAGCAACAGCAGCAGGCCGCGAACACGCCGAAGCCGACGTCGTCGGCCGCGGCCGCGGCGGCGGCAACGGCGAAGCCGCCGACCGCGAACGACGCGAACACCGGCTACTTCCTGCAGGTCGGTGCGTACAAGACGGAAGGCGATGCCGAGCAGCAGCGTGCGCGCCTGGGCTTCCAGGGCTTCGAATCGAAGGTGTCGAAGCGCGACGTCAGCGGCGTGACCTATTTCCGCGTGCGCGTCGGCCCGTTCTCGAAGTTCGAGGATATGAACTCGGCCCGTCAGCGCCTGTCCGATGCAGGTGTCGACACGGCGGTGATCCGCTTCACGAAGCAGTAAGCCAACCGGCCGCGCCCACGCAGAACCCGTTACGTTCCGTAACCCGAGCAACTGATTCGACGTTCACAACATGAAAAAACTGCTTAGCACGCTCCTTCTGTCCCTGGGTCTGGCCGCGGGCCTCGCGCAGGCCACGCCCGCCGCGCCGGCCGCCGGCAAGGACTTCGAGGTGATGAAGTCGCCGCAGCCGGTGTCCGCGCCGGCCGGCAAGGTCGAGGTCATCGAGTTCTTCTGGTACGGCTGCCCGCACTGCTACGAATTCGAGCCGACGATCGAGGCCTGGGTGAAGAAACAGGGCAACAACATCGACTTCAAGCGCGTGCCGGTCGCCTTCCGTGACGATTTCATCCCGCACTCGAAGCTGTACTACGCGGTGTCCGCGCTCGGCATCTCGGAGAAGGTCACGCCGGCGATCTTCAACGCGATCCACAAGCAGAAGAACTACCTGCTGACGCCGCAGGCGCAGGCCGACTTCCTGGCCACGCAGGGCGTCGACAAGAAGAAGTTCATGGACGCGTACAACTCGTTCAGCGTGCAGGGCGAGGTGAACCAGTCCGCCAAGCTGCTGAAGGACTACGCGATCGACGGCGTGCCGACGGTCGTCGTCCAGGGCAAGTACAAGACGGGCCCGGCTTACACGAACAGCATCCCGGGTACCGCGCAGGTGCTCGACTTCCTCGTGAAGCAGGTTCAGGACAAGAAGCTCTGATCCCCGCCCGCGCGCCGGCATGACTACTCCGCTGAAGGTCTTCATCACCGGCGCGTCGAGCGGCCTCGGCCTCGCGATGGCCGAGGAATACGCTCGCCAGGGCGCCACGCTCGCGCTCGTCGCGCGGCGCACCGATGCCCTCGATGCGTTCGCGCGGCGGTTCCCGAAGCTGTCCATCTCCGTCTATTGCGCCGACGTGCGCGACGCCGATGCGCTCGCGACGGCCGCCGCGTCGTTCATCGCCGTGCACGGCTGCCCCGACGTCGTCATCGCGAACGCGGGCATCAGCCAGGGCGCCGTCACGGGCCAGGGCGACCTCGCGACGTTCCGCGACGTGATGGACATCAACTACTACGGGATGGTCGCGACGTTCGAGCCGTTCGTCGGCCCGATGACGGCCGCGCGCCACGGCACGCTGGCCGGCGTCGCGAGCGTCGCCGGCGTGCGCGGGCTGCCCGGCTCGGGCGCATACAGCGCGTCGAAATCGGCCGCGATCAAGTATCTGGAAGCGTTGCGCGTCGAGCTGCGGCCGGCCGGCGTCGGCGTCGTGACGATCGCGCCCGGCTACATTCGCACGCCGATGACCGCGCACAACCCGTACCGGATGCCGTTCCTGATGGACGCCGACCGCTTCGCCGCACGCGCGGCGCGCGCGATCGCCCGGCAGCACGCGTTCCGCGTGATTCCGTGGCAGATGGGCGTCGTCGCGAAGGTGCTGCACGTACTGCCGCGCTGGCTGTACGACCGCCTGTTCGAGAAGGCGCCGCGCAAGCCGAAGGCCGGCGCGCACTGAGTGTGTCGCGGATCCGGCGCGCGTCGCGCGCCGGGGCGCGACTTGATCGTCGCGGTCGGATCGCGCGCCGCCGAGCGGATTCCCATCCTCCCGCATTCCCGCATTCCAGACGCCCTGCCACACCACGCGTCGCGCGTCGCTGGCGCGATCGTATCCGTTTCGTCGCTCGAGTCGCACCCCGCATTTGCCCAGCGCATCGCGATCGACTGTCGCCTCGACGCCGTCGCCTCGCGCATCGCTCCTAACCTGCCCGCACCGCCGCCCCAACACGCGTTTCGTCGCGAACGCAGCCGTTTGTCGCTCAATTCACCACGTTCCGGCGCCTTTTTCCACGCGTCGCGCGCTTTGACGGTATGCTATTTGCAAGCCGCGTCGGCCGCTCCTCGACCGCGCCGCGCCTGCCTCCGTCATCCAGCGAAAAACACACGCCACGTGGGAGATCCTATGCACGTCAAGCTGTTCGCCGCGGCCGCCGTGGCCACGACCCTCGCCGCCCTTGCCGCCCCCGGCGTCGCCGCCGCCAAGCCGCTCACCGTCTGCACGGAATCGAGCCCGGACGGCTTCGACGTCGTGCAGTACAACTCGCTCGTCACGACCAACGCATCGGCCGACGTGATCTTCAACACGCTCGTGTCCTACGACGAAGCCGCGAAGAAGGTCGTGCCGGCGCTCGCGGACAAATGGGAAGCAAGCGCCGACGGCCTCACGTACACGTTCCATCTGCGCCCGAACGTCGCGTTCCAGACCACCGACTATTTCAAGCCGGGCCGCACGCTGAACGCGGACGACGTCGTGTTCACGTTCACGCGAATGCTCGACGACGCAAACCCGTGGCACAAGGTGGCCGGCGCGAGCGGCTTCCCGCACGCGCAGTCGATGGGCCTCGTGAAGCTCGTGAAGTCGGTCACGAAGGTCGACGACAGCACGGTGAAATTCGTGCTGAACGAGCCGAACGCGACGTTCGTGCCGATCCTGACGATGGGCTTCGCGTCGATCTACTCGGCCGAATACGCGGACCAGTTGCTGAAGGCCGGCAAGCAGGCCGACCTGAACGCGAAGCCGATCGGCACCGGCCCGTTCGTGCTGAAGAGCTACACGAAGGACGCGCTGATCCGCTACGACGCGAACCCGACGTACTGGGGCACGAAACCGAAGGTCGACCGGCTGATCTATGCGATCACGCCCGACCCGTCGGTGCGCCTGCAGAAGGTGAAGGCCGGCGAATGCCAGATCGCGCTGTCGCCGAAGCCGCAGGACGTGCTCGCCGCGAAGGGCGAAAGCGCGCTGAAAGTCGTGCAGACGCCCGCATTCATGACCGCGTTCGTCGCGCTGAACACGCAGAAGAAGCCGCTCGACAACGACAAGGTGCGCGAGGCGCTGAACCTCGCGTTCGACCGCGCGACCTATCTGAAGGTGGTGTTCGACAATACCGCGACGGCCGCGAACAACCCGTATCCGCCGAACACGTGGAGCTACGCGAAGGACGTCGCGCCGTATGCGTACGATCCCGCGAAGGCGAAGCAGCTGCTCGCGCAGGCCGGCTTCCCGAACGGCTTCTCGACGACCATCTGGACGCGCCCGACCGGCAGCGTGCTGAACCCGAACCCGAAGGTCGGCGCGGAACTGCTGCAGGCCGACCTCGCGAAGATCGGCGTGAAGGCCGAGGTGAAGGTGATCGAATGGGGCGAGTTGATCAAGCAGGCGAAGCTCGGCCAGCACGACATGCTGTTCATGGGCTGGGCCGGCGACAACGGCGATCCGGACAACTACTTGTCGCCGCTGTTCAGCTGCAACGCGGTGAAGTCGGGCATCAACTTCGCGCGCTTCTGCGATGCGCAGCTCGACAAGCTGATCGCCGACGGCAAGTCGACCGCCGATCAGGCCAAGCGCGCGAAGCTCTATGAAAGCGCGCAGAAGATCATCCACGACGAGGCGCTGTGGATCCCGCTCAGCTACCCGACCGCGGCCGCGTTGACGCGCACCAACGTGAGCGGCTATCACGTGAGTCCGTTCGGACGGCAGAACTTCACGACGGTCGCCGTGCAGTAACCGTGCGTGGCGCGCAAGCGACGGCGTTCGCGCCGCTCGCTTGCGGCCCGCGCGCCGCGCTTGCTACACTGCGCGCCTATTCCTCATACCGGACGCCAGCCAAAGTGAACGACTAAGCCTTCCCGAAATGTTTTCGCCGCCCGTGCCACGCACGCCGCGCGCGAAGGTCTTCATGCATTTTTGGAGGTGCTTATGGCTGCAGCCACGCCCACCGGCGCGCTCGTCGCGCTTCATCACGTTTCCTTCCGCTTCGACGACGGCGTCACGCTGTTCGATTCGCTCGACCTGTCGATCGATCGCACGCCGACCGGCATCGTCGGCCGCAACGGCGTCGGCAAGAGCCTGCTCGCGCAACTGATCGCGGGGCAGCGCACGCCGAGCGCGGGGACGATCGAGCGGCATGCGCACGTCGTCTACGTCGCGCAGCAGCATGATCACGACCTCGACCGCGACGACGCGGCGGCCGGCCCGCCGACCGTCGCGCAGATCGCCGCGCTCGATGCGCCGCTCGGCGCGCTCGCGCGTCTCGCGGACGGCCGTGCGACACCGCACGACTTCGACCTGATCGGCGATCGCTGGGATCTCGCCGAACGCCTGCGCACGGCGCTCGACACGGCCAGCCTGCACGACGTCCACGCCGACACGCCCGCGCATGCGCTGAGCGGCGGCCAGCTCGCGCGCGTCGCGCTGATCGGTGCGCTGCTGTCGGGCGCCGGCCTGCTCGTGCTGGACGAACCGACCAACCATCTCGACACACCGGGCCGCGCGTGGCTGCGCGCGGCGCTCGACGGCTGGCGCGGCGGCGTCGTCATCGTGAGCCACGACCGTGCGTTGCTCGCCGGCGTGCAGCGCATCGTCGAGCTGACGCCGCACGGCGCGCGCTCGTACGGCGGCAATTACGCGCTCTACCGCGCGCAGCGCGACGCGCAACAGGAGGCCGCGCACGCGGCGCTCGACCATGCGCGCACCGAGCGCGGACGCGTGCGGCGCAGGCTCGAACAGGAACACGACACGATCCAGCGCCACGCGGCCGCATCGCTGCGCGACGCGAAGACGGCCAACCTGTCGTCGATGGCGCGCCAGAGCCGCAAGGGCGCGGCGCGCGCGATCATGGGAACGGTCCGGCGTCATCAGAGCGACTTCAAGGCGACGCTCGACATACGCGTGCAGGAAGCGGCCGCGCGCGTCGAAGCCGACGCGCCGGTGCTCGTCTCGCTGCCCGGCACGGAAGTCAGCGCGCGCCGCCAGCTGTTCACGCTCGAACGCGCGCGATTGCCGTGGCGCGTCGCGGGCGACGCCGACACGATCACGTGGTCGGCGAGCGGCGCCGTGCGCATCGCGCTGACGGGCCCGAACGGCTGTGGCAAGTCGACGTTGCTGAGGATGCTCGCGGGCGAGCTCGCGCCGCGCTCAGGTATCTGCACGACGCACGTGAGCGCCGCGTATCTCGACCAGCGGCTCGCGCTGCTCGACCCCGAACGCTCGATCGTCGAGCAACTGGGCGCGCTCGATACGCCGCTCGCCGAAGGCGACCTGCGCAGCCGTCTCGCGCTGCTGCAGCTCGACGCGGCGCGGGCGACGCAACCGGCGCGGCAACTGAGCGGCGGCGAACGGCTGAAGGCCGCGCTCGCGTGCGCGTTGTGGCGCGGCACGCCCGCGCAATTGCTGCTGCTCGACGAGCCGACCAATCACCTCGATCTCGAATCGGTGCGCGCGATCGAAGCCGCGCTGGCCGGCTTCCCCGGCGCGATCGTGGTCGCATCGCACGACGCCGCATTTCTCGCGGCGCTCGAACCGACGCACACGATGCAGTGGGATCGCGGCGGATGGCGTTACGAACCCGCCACATGAGTGAGGACTACGCTTGCTCGTCCGTCCGCGCATCGTCCGATGCGACGACAAACAGCCGGGCGAAAAGGCGCTCCGACGCACGCAAGCCTTCATCGGTGAGGACGACGGATTTCGCCTTGTTGGCCGGATCGCCGATCAGCCCGCGCTCGTGCAATCGATTCAACGCATGCCAATCGAAGCTTTTCCACGCGCGATTACCGTCGGGCAACGTCAGATGAAGAAGCGCGGGCACGGTGTCGTCGATAGCCCGCAGATCGATATTCATCTCCATCTACCCTCCCTTCCGCCGGCCGCATCACGCGCCGAGCTTCTCGAGCAGCTTGATGAAGTTGCGTTTCGCCCGGTATGTCTTGCGAATGGCTTCCAGTTCCGCGTCGAATGCCGCCTCCTGACGATGCGCAACCCGGAGCCCACGAATCTCGCGCACGATACCGAATGCCTCGTCGTACCGCGCACTGCCCGCGCCATGGTCGAGCGCGAACGGCAGATACCGGTGATACAGCGCGATCGCGTCATCCGGATGCGTCTTCGCGCGCGCCGCCGCCATCGTCGGCCATACGAGGGTATCGACCGGCCCACCCTGGAACGCCTCCCACGCTGCGTCGTCATCCCGCTCCGCAAGCAAAAGCTTCACCAGTTCGGTGCGCGGCGGCGGCTCCCAGCGCCGTGCGCCGACGCTCGGCCGCCCCGCCGATTCCCGCTCGCGGGCCAGCGACTGGAGATGCGAAACCGCACGCGCTTTCACGGCGGCGTCTCGCCTGATCCGCTTCGCGACCTTCATCAACGCGCGAAATGCATCCGCCGTCGGGTAATGCGCGAAGCGTTGCCACGCAAGCTCGTCCGCCCGATCGAACGCGCGTCGGCGCACATGCTCTTCGATGCAGAAGCCAAGCAGGCGGTCGTCGTGCCGATCCTTCAGCTCGCGCATCCCGCGTTCGGCCCATGCAAGCCCCTCGTCGAAACGACGGTGCGCCGCGCACAATTCGGCGATTTGCGCATACCGGTACGACGCCGACAGGTCCTTCGACCAGATGCGTATCAGCGCATCGACGTCGCCGTCATGTTTCGCGAGCGTCTCCATCGCATGTTCCAGATTGTGGCGCACCGTGTCATGTGCGTACTCGTCGCGCTTGTTCGCCGGCTGCGCGGGCAGCACGGCCCAACTCTCCTCTACCCGCTCCCGATAACGGTTCAATCCCGCGTCGCCCAGCGCCGGTGCGTACGCCGGCAGCACATCGCGGAACGTATCCCACTGGCCGCCGGCTTGCAGACGAAACAGCCGGTCGGCCAGCTTGATCGGATCCGGCCGCGTTTGAATGCACGCATCGAGATGCAGAGCGGCCAGTTCGCCGATGCCGGGCGCGACGCTGCCGTCCGAATCGTCGATCTGTTCGAGGCTCGCTTCCGCGTCGGCAATCGCCAGCTCTGTCAGCTCGACGACCTGCGCTGCATGGGCGCCCGCCAGTTGTCGGCGCAGCATGTCGGCGAGTTCAAACAGCCCTTCTCCAAAAATGTGCGCTTCGTCCCAGCCAAGCGGCCGCGACACACGGGCCATTTGCCGGACGGCGGTGCGCAGGCTCGCGATGTCGTCGGCATTCGCGGCACGTGCGTCGAACAGCAGCCTGTCGCGCAACGATCGGTCGCGCTCGGCCGCGTCGAGCAGGTAACGGCGCAACGCGTGCTCGTCGAGCGTCTCCAGATGATCGCGAATCAGCTCCGCGTGCGTCTTGCGCTTGCGCCGCGGCCGCGCCGGCTCGGGCGCTTCGTCGTGAAAGACCGTTTCGCCGCTGTCGCCCAGCCACGACAACGCAACCGCCACCGCATGCTTGCAGAACGCGCCGCCGTCACCGACCGGGCAATTGCACGCGTAGTCCAGCGTGTCGTCGTTACCCACCGCGAATGCGACGCGATAGCGATACGTGCCGCGCACGGTCGCCGACAGTTCGCCGTCGCGTTCGGTTAACCCCGAAACGGCGCCGTCGTGATGGTAAGCTCGGCCGCGCTCGAAGGATGTCGGGTCGGCCAGTGTCCGGATGGCCGACAGCGTGATGAGGTCGGAGAGACTGACATTGCGTGGCATGACTGATAGAGCGTATCGGGGCTGAATCGGAAATGATGGACAAACTGTTCCCACTCCGCAACCGGCGAACTCAGGCTCGCGCGAAGCGAATCACCCCGTCGTCTCCCTGCTCGCGCACGAGTTCGCCCGCGAGCCACAGCAGGTTCAGGTGCGCGAGCGCCTCGCCGAGCGCGAAGGTCATCTGGTGGATGTCGAGCTCGCGGCGGCGGAACATGATCGGCACGACGTCGGCCGCGCTCATCGGCTGCTCCGCGCACGCGACGCGCACTTCGGCCAGGCGCGCATCGTGGTGTTCGCGCAGTTGCGCGATGCGCGTGCGCACGCCGCGGAACGGCTTGCCGTGCGACGGCAGCACGAGCGTGTCGGGCGCCATCGTCTCGTAGCGGGCGAGCGATTCGAGGTACAGCGCGAGCGGGTTCGCTTCCGGTTCGAGATCGAACACCGACACGTTCGTCGAGATGCGCGGCAGCACCATGTCGCCGGAAATCAGCACGCCGTCCGCTTCGCTGTGGAGCGCGCAATGTTCAGGCGAATGGCCGAAGCCGGTAACGACGCGCCACGTGCGCGCGCCGATCGCCACCGCGTCGCCTTCGCGCAGGCGCCGGTAGCGCGGCGGCACGGCCGGCACGAGGTCCGAGTAATAGCCGCGGCGGTTGCGCAGCTGGTCGAGCGCGGCCGGATCGGTCAGCCCGTGGCGCGCGAAGTGCTCGGCGGCGGCCGCGCCGCCCGCGTTCGACCCGTTGCCGGCCGCCATCAGGCAGCCGAACATATATTCGCCCAGCGTCATCCACAGCCGCACGTTCCAGCGGCCCTTGTCGCCGCCTTCGCACAGCCAGTTCGCGAGGCCGAAGTGATCGGGGTGGCAGTGCGTGACGAGCACGCGCAGCACGGGCAGGCCGTCGAGATGCGCGTCGAAGATCTGCTCCCAGTGCGTGCGGATCGCATCCGACGCGATCCCGCAATCGACGATCGTCCAGCCGGCCTGCCCGTCGATCTCGTCGCGCAGCAGCCAGAGATTGATGTGGTCGAGCGAGAACGGCAGCGGCATGCGCAGCCAGCGCACGCCGGGCGCGACCTCGAACGTATCGCCCGCGGCGGGCAGCGTGTCGGCGAAGGGGTACTCGAGTTGGTGTTCCAGGGCGTTCATCGGTGGGGCGTCTCGTCGTTATCGGTGCGAATGCGTGCCGGCGGCAGCGCGCGGCGGGCGGTGCGTCGATTCTATCGCCGTCGCGCGAAACGGGTGCCCGACGCACGCCGGCCCGCCAGAAAAAAGTTCGTGTCAGAATCGGTTCCGTACCCGTATCTTTACGCGAAGATGCATCGAACGGCGCCCAACGGCGATCAACGCGCCGATTGACGGCCGTTCGCGCGTCACCGCGAAAGTCATTGAAACGCCGACTTGGGCGCTAAAATGGCGAGTGCTTACAGCCCCTTGAACGAGCCTGCACGCGATGAATCACTTCCCCAAACTGCTGTCGTCGCAGATCGGTTTCGACGTCGCCCAGACGATGCTCGAATACTTCGATCGCCATTACCGGATCTTCCGCAAAGCGGCGGTCGACGCGAAGACGCTGTTCGAGCGCGGCGACTGGCACGGGCTGCAGCGGCTCGCGCGCGAGCGGATCACGTCGTACGACGATCGCGTGAAGGAATGCGTCGAGGTGCTGGAAGACGAATATGACGCGGAGAACATCGACGACGAAGTGTGGCAGCAGATCAAGCTGCACTACATCGGACTGCTCACGTCGCACCGCCAGCCCGAGTGCGCGGAAACCTTCTTCAATTCGGTGTGCTGCAAGATCCTGCACCGCTCGTATTTCAGCAATGATTTCATCTTCGTGCGCCCGGCGATCTCGACCGAGTATCTGGAGAACGACGAGCCGGCCGCGAAGCCGACCTACCGCGCGTACTATCCGGCCACCGACGGTCTCGCGGTCACGCTCGAGCGCATCGTCACGAACTTCCAGCTCGAGCCGGCGTTCGAGGATCTCACGCGCGACATCGGCTGCGTGATGCAGGCGATCGACGACGAATTCGGCCACTTCGACGAAGCGCCGAATTTCCAGATCCACGTGCTGTCGTCGCTGTTCTTCCGCAACAAGAGCGCGTACATCATCGGCCGCATCATCAACGCCGACCGCGTGCTGCCGTTCGCGGTGCCGATCCGCCACGTGCGCCCGGGCGTGCTCGCGCTCGACACCGTGCTGCTGCGCCGCGACTTGCTGCAGATCATCTTCAGCTTCTCGCACTCGTACTTCCTCGTCGACATGGGCGTGCCGTCCGCATACGTGGATTTCCTCTGCACGATCATGCCGGGCAAGCCGAAGGCCGAGATCTACACGTCGGTCGGGCTGCAGAAGCAGGGCAAGAACCTGTTCTACCGCGACCTGCTGCACCATCTGTCGCATTCGAGCGACCGCTTCATCGTCGCGCCCGGGATCAAGGGCCTCGTGATGCTCGTGTTCACGCTGCCGTCGTTCCCGTACGTGTTCAAGATCATCAAGGATTACTTCCCGCCGCCGAAGGAAACGACGCGCGCGCAGATCATGGAGAAGTACCAGCTCGTGAAGCGCCACGACCGCCTCGGGCGGATGGCCGACACGCTCGAGTATTCGAGCGTCGCGCTGCCGCTCGCGCGGCTCGATCACGCGCTCGTGCGCGAACTCGAAAAGGAAGTGCCGTCGCTGCTCGAATACGAGGACGACAAGCTCGTGATCGAGCACCTGTACATCGAGCGCCGGATGACGCCGCTGAACCTGTACCTGCAGAACGGCAGCGACGCGGACGTCGAGCACGGCGTGAAGGAATACGGCAACGCGGTGAAGGAGCTGATGAAGGCGAACATCTTCCCCGGCGACATGCTGTACAAGAATTTCGGCGTCACGCGCCACGGCCGCGTCGTGTTCTACGACTACGACGAGATCGAGTACCTGACCGACTGCAACGTGCGGCGCGTGCCGCCGCCGCGCAACGAGGAAGACGAGCTGTCCGGCGAACCGTGGTATACCGTCGGCCCGCACGACATCTTTCCGGAGACCTACGGGCCGTTCCTGCTCGGCGACCCGCGCGTGCGCGACGTCTTCATGAAGCATCACGCGGACTTTTTCGATCCCGCGCTGTGGCAGGCGAGCAAGGACAAGCTGATGCAGGGCGAATTGCCCGATTTTTATCCGTACGACACGGCCCTGCGCTTCAGCGTGCGCTACCCCGCGCGCTTCGACGCGACGGGCCGGAACGACGGCGCGGGCGACGCGCAGCGCGCCGCCTGACGCCGGTGCCCCCACCGATATCGACTTGATTTCCGCCAACGGGATCCACACCGATGACTACCCAAGACAATCCGCTTTCACATCTGTTCGACAACAACGATGCCTGGGTCAAACGCCAGCTCGCCGACGATCCCGATTTCTTCGCACGGCTCGCCGACCAGCAGGCGCCGGAATATCTGTGGATCGGCTGCTCCGATTCGCGCGTGCCGGCGAACCAGATCATCGGCCTGCCGCCGGGTGAAGTGTTCGTGCACCGCAACATCGCGAACGTGGTCGTGCACAGCGACCTGAACTGCCTGTCGGTGATCCAGTTCGCGGTCGACATCCTGCGCGTGAAGCACATCATGGTGGTCGGCCACTACGGCTGCTCGGGCGTGAACGCGGCGCTGCACAACCGCCGTGTCGGCCTCGCGGACAACTGGCTGCATCACGTGCAGGACGTGCGCGAGCGCCATGCGGCGCTGCTCGACGAATGGCCGGTCGGCGAAGCGCGGTATCGCCGCCTGATCGAGCTGAATTCGATCGAACAGGTCGTCAACGTGTGCCGCACGACGATCGTCAACGACGCGTGGGCGCGCGGCCAGTCGCTCACCGTGCACGGGCTCGTGTACGGCGTGCACGACGGCCGGATGCGCAACCTCGGGATGTCCGTGTCCAACTTCGACGCGCTCGACGAGACCTACAAGCGCTGCGTGGCCGCGCTGACCGCACGCGGCCAGCACGCGCCGGACAACGACATGGTCGCGGCGGATGCCGCGCGGCTCGAAGGCGTCGCGCAGGCCGTCGCCGCCACGCTGAAACCGTGCGACGACGCGCAGTAACGTGCGGTGACGCGCCCGCCGCCCGGCGGCGGCCACACGGGCGCGGCGCGCCTCGAACGGACTGACACCGGCACCGCCACGGCGGCGCCAATCCAAGGAGCGACGGGTATGAAAACCGTATTGATCGTCGGCGCATCGCGCGGCCTCGGCCGTGAATTCGTCCGGCAATACCGGCGCGACGGCTGGAACGTGATCGCCACCGCGCGCGACGCGGCGTCGCTCGATGCGCTGCGTGCGCTCGGCGTGCAGCCGCATGCGCTCGACATCGCGCAGCCCGCGCAGATCGCGGCGCTCGGCTGGAAGCTCGACGGCGAGCGGCTCGATGCGGCCGTGCTCGTGTCCGGCGTGTACGGGCCGCGCACCGAAGGCGTCGAGACGATCACCGCAGAGGATTTCGACGCGGTGATGCATACGAACGTGCGCGGGCCGATGCAGTTGCTGCCGATCCTGCTGCCGCTCGTCGAGGACGCGCGCGGCGTGCTGGCCGTCGTGTCGAGCCGGATGGGCAGCATCGCCGAGGCGACCGGCACGACCGGCTGGCTCTACCGCGCGAGCAAGGCCGCGCTGAACGACGCGCTGCGCATCGCGTCGCTGCAGACGCGCCATGCCGCGTGCATTTCGCTGCACCCGGGCTGGGTGCGCACCGACATGGGCGGCGCGCAGGCCGCGATCGATCCGGAAACGAGCGTGACCGGCATGCGTCGCGTGATCGCCGAATCCGCTTCGGACGTGTCCCAGGCGAACGGCCGGTTCTTCCAGTACGACGGCATCGAGCTGAGTTGGTGAGCGGCCCAGCCACCGATCGTTGTTAATTCATATTACGCATGACTTTGAATCGACCTGACGCGTGCCCGTGCGGCGGCGCGTCCGCAGCGCCCGCCGGCAACGCGCCGGCACCGCGCTACGCGGCCTGCTGCGGCCGCTTCATCGACGGCGGGCAAGCCGCGCCGACCGCGCTCGAATTGATGCGCTCGCGGTACAGCGCGTACGTGCTCGGCGCGACCGACTACCTGCGCGCGACGTGGGCCGCGCGCACCTGCCCGCCCGATCTCGACACCGATCCGGACGCGCCGGACGCGCCGCGCTGGCTCGGCCTCGCGGTCAAACGGCACGTACCGCTCGACGACCGGCACGCGGAGGTCGAATTCGTGGCCCGCTACAAGGTCGGCGGACGCGCTTACCGGCTCCACGAGACGAGCCGTTTCGAGCGCGACGAGCAGGGTTTCTGGCGCTATGTCGACGGCGAAGTAAGTGAACGCTGACAAATAGTTGCCATGTCAGACGCCGGGTAATTCCCGCATTGCACAACCTGATTTTGTCGGGCTACGATGGGTTCGACTTGGTCATGTTGCGTGGCAGGGCTTACGGATGGCGTTCAGCAAGGTATTGGTGGGATGGATGGCGGCCGGCGCGCTGTCGGCCGCTCAGGCCGGTACGCTGCCGAGCGCCGATACGGGCGCGGGCGCCAGCGGGTCGCTCGCTCACGCCGAGCATTTCGACTACGCCGACTCGAACCTGCCGCAGGTCGCCGCCGATCTCAACGAGCAGATCCTCCGCATTCCGGCCGACGCGTCGGGCGCCATCACGCTCGAGGCGACGCTGTTCAAGCCGAACGGGCCCGGCCCGTTCCCGCTCGTCG
Organism: Burkholderia sp. AU45388; assembly: GCF_030481585.1. Taxonomy (NCBI): domain Bacteria; kingdom Pseudomonadati; phylum Pseudomonadota; class Betaproteobacteria; order Burkholderiales; family Burkholderiaceae; genus Burkholderia; species Burkholderia sp. AU45388. Next base: position 53,641 of record NZ_JAUJPV010000027.1, read on the forward strand.
TCTTCAACCACGGCAAAAATACCGGCGATCTGCATCTGCAGCCGCGCAGCCGGCCGCTCGCGTTCGCGCGCGAATTCGTGCGCCGCGGCTATGCGGTGATCGCGCCGAATCGCCAGGGTTTCGCCAGTTCGGGCGGCACGTATCAGCAGGAAGGCTGCAACGTCGGCAAGAACGGCCTCGCGCAGGCCGCCGACGTCGATGCGACGGTGCGCTACATGTCGCGCCAGCCGTACGTCGATGCGTCGCGCATCGTCGTCGCCGGCACGTCGCACGGCGGGCTCGTGTCGGTCGCATACGGCACCGAAGCCGCGGCGGGCGTGCGCGGCATCATCAACTTCTCCGGCGGGCTGCGCCAGGACCTGTGCGACGGCTGGCAGCGCAACCTCGTCGACGCATTCGACCAGTACGGCGCGCACACGGCCGTGCGCTCGCTGTGGCTGTACGGCGACAACGATTCGGTATGGACGCCCGCGCTCGTCGCGCGGATGCACGATGCGTACGTGTCGCACGGCACGCAGGCGCAGTTCGTCGATTTCGGCCGCTACAAGGACGACGCGCACCGGCTGATCGTCGATCGCGACGGCGTGCCGGTGTGGTGGCCGGCCGTGCACGCGTTCCTCGCCGAACTGAACCTGCCGACCGCGGTGCGCTATGCGGTCGCCGACCCGCACGAGCCGAAAGCGACCGGCTACGCGTCGATCGACGCGGTCAACGCGGTGCCCTACGTCGACGAAGCCGGCCGCGAAGGCTATCGCCGCTTCCTGAACCAGCATCCGAGCCGCGCGTTCGCGGTGTCGTCGGAAGGCGCGTGGTCGTGGGCCGAAGGCGGCGACGATCCGATGGCGCTCGCGCTCGACAACTGCGCGAAGCAAGGCGCCGGCGCGTGCCGGCTGTATGCGGTCAACAACCGCGTCGTGTGGAACGCCGACACGACCCAGACGGCCGACAACGGCGATCGCGCCCGCGATACCGATACGCGCGCACTGGCTTCGCGCTGACGCGCGGCTGCCTTTCCTCCTGCTTCCCTTCGCGCGCCGTCGATTCACGCTCACCGCGGCACTCCCCCGCCTGCTCGTCAAATCGCGCATACGCTACGTAATGCTCGTTTTTACGAGCAATCGACTTGAATTCGCGCCAGATCTCCTCCAGTCGTCCGGCCTTGCGCCGCCCCATTGATCGGACAATCCGCGGAGCAAGATCGCCCCGTTGTCGCCACCAATACCGCCCGTCATCGTTCCCCTATTTCGCCGCCCCGGCCGCCCCCGTCCCACGATTTTTTCTGTCGGGGGGTGTCACTCGAACGTCGTCATCTGCGCGCATTTCTCCGGATCCGCCGCGTTCCGTCCCGAGCACCCACGAACTGCGCCGAACTCCCGCCCAGCAAGGCTTCGCGGCGTTTGTAACCGCTAGTGCAACGTCCGGCGGAACACGCTAATCTCTGCGCGTTTCGTATCCCGCCGCGCGGCATTCCGTCGATGCCGCGCGGTCGTTTTACCCCCGGAGTCGCCTTGAGTACGCCAGCCACCGACGACTGGGTCGCGCGCAGCCTGCGCGCGGTCTGGCATCCCTGCACCCAGATGAAGCACCACGAGCGCCTGCCGCTCGTCCCCGTCGCGCGCGGCGCGGGCCTGTGGCTGTACGACCGTGACGGCCGCCGCTACTTTGACGCGATCAGCTCGTGGTGGGTCAACCTGTTCGGCCATGCGAACCCGGACATCAACGCCGCGCTGAAGGACCAGCTCGACACGCTCGAGCACGCGATGCTCGCTGGCTGCACGCACGAGCCCGCGATCGAGCTCGCCGAACGGCTGCATGCGCTCACCGCGCGCACGCTCGGCCATGCGTTCTTCGCGTCGGACGGCGCGTCGGCCGTCGAGATCGCGCTGAAGATGAGCTTCCACGCGTGGCGCAACCGCGGCCGCGCGAACAAGCAGGAATTCGTCTGCGTCGCGAACAGCTATCACGGCGAGACGATCGGCGCGCTCGGCGTGACCGACGTCGCGCTGTTCAAGGATGCGTACGACCCGCTGATCCGCCACGCGCACGTGGTCGCGTCGCCCGATGCGCGCGGCGCGCTGCCGGGCGAGACGGCCGCCGACGTCGCTGGCCGCGCGCTCGCGGACGTGCGCCGACTGTTCGTCGAGCGCGGCGACCGGATCGCCGCGCTGATCGTCGAGCCGCTCGTGCAATGCGCGGCCGGCATGGCGATGCACGATCCGTCGTACGTGCGCGGGCTGCGCGCGCTGTGCGACGAATTCGGCGTGCACCTGATCGCCGACGAGATCGCGGTCGGGTGCGGGCGCACCGGCACCTTCTTCGCGTGCGAGCAGGCCGGCGTCTGGCCCGATTTCATGTGCCTGTCCAAAGGCATCAGCGGCGGCTACCTGCCGCTGTCGCTCGTGCTCACGCGCGACGACGTGTTCGCCGCGTTCTACGACGACGACACGACGCGCGGCTTCCTGCACTCGCATTCGTACACCGGCAACCCGCTCGCGTGCCGCGCGGCGGTCGCGACGCTCGACCTGTTCGCGCGCGACGACGTGCTCGCGAGCAATGCCCGCAAATCGGCGACGCTGCGCGCGGCGCTCGCGCCGCTCGACGCGCACCGCCAAGTGCGCCACCTGCGCGAGCGCGGCACGCTGTTCGCGTTCGACGTCGCGCTCGACGGCGACGCGGCGCGCGGCTTCTCGCGGCGTTTCTTCGAACACGCGCTCGAACGCGAGCTGCTGCTGCGCCCGATCGGCACAACCGTGTACCTGATGCCGCCGTACGTGATGAGCGACGACGATATCGCGTGGCTCGCGCAGCGCACGCGCGACACGCTCGACGCGACGCTGGAGGGCCTCCGCCGATGAGCCTGCTCGACACCCTGCAACGCGGCCTCGCCGACCTCGACGCGCAAGGGCTGCGCCGCGTGCGCCGCATCGCCGACACCGCGTGCGACGCGCGCATGACCGTGAACGGCCGCGAGATCGTCGGCTTCGCGAGCAACGACTACCTCGGCCTCGCCGCGCATCCGGCGCTCGTCGCCGCGTTCGCCGAAGGCGCGCAGCGCTACGGCTCCGGCAGCGGGGGCTCGCACCTGCTCGGCGGCCATTCACGCGCGCACGCCAAACTGGAAGACGAACTCGCGGGCTTCGCGGGCGGCTTCTCCGATGCGCCGCGCGCGCTGTACTTCAGCACCGGCTACATGGCGAACCTCGCCGCGATGACGGCGCTCGCCGGCAACGGCGCGACGATCTTCTCCGACGCGCTGAACCACGCGTCGCTGATCGACGGCATGCGGCTGTCGCGCGCGAACGTGCAGGTCTATCCACATGCGGACATGGCCGCGCTCGCCGCGCTGCTCGACGCATCGGATGCCGAAACGAAGCTGATCGTCAGCGACACCGTATTCAGCATGGATGGCGACCTCGCGCCGCTCGCCGAACTCGTCGCGCTGGCCGAGCGCCACGGCGCGTGGCTCGTCGTCGACGATGCGCACGGCTTCGGCGTGCTCGGCCCGCAAGGCCGCGGCGCGCTCGCGGCCGCCGCGCTGCGGTCGCCGCATCTGGTGTACGTCGGCACGCTCGGCAAGGCGGCCGGCGTCGCCGGCGCATTCGTGATCGCACATGAGACCGCGATCGAATGGCTGATCCAGCGCGCGCGCAGCTATATCTTCACGACGGCCGCGCCGCCGGCCGTCGCGCATGCGGTATCGGCGAGCCTGAAAGTGATCGCGGGCGACGAAGGCGACGCGCGCCGCTCGCACCTCGCCGCGCTGATCGATCGCACGCGCGCGCTGCTGCACCGCACGCGCTGGCAGCCGGTCGATTCGCACACGGCCGTGCAGCCGCTCGTGATCGGCAGCAACGACGCGACGCTCGCGGCGATGCGCGCGCTCGACGCGCACGGCCTGTGGGTGCCGGCAATCCGGCCGCCGACGGTGCCGGCCGGCACGTCGCGGCTGCGCGTGTCGCTGTCGGCCGCGCATTCGTTCGACGATCTGGCAAGGCTCGAAGCGGCGTTGATCGAAGCGAGCGACGAGGCGGCAGCATGACCAACGCCCCGCTCTCCGTTTTCATCACCGGCACCGACACCGAAATCGGCAAGACCTTCGTGTCGGCCGCGATGCTGCACGGCTTCGCGCGGCACGGCCTGCGCGCGGCCGCACTGAAGCCGGTCGCGGCCGGCGCGTACGAACGCGACGGCGTGTGGCGCAACGAGGACGCCGACCAGCTCGACGCCGCCGCGAACGTCGTGCTGCCGCCCGAAATGCGCACGCCGTTCCTGCTGAAAGCGCCGGCCGCGCCGCATATCGTCGCCGCGCAGGAAGGCGTGACGCTCGACCTCGACACGATCGTCGCGTGCCATCGCGAAGCGCTGACGCGCGCGGACGTGGTCGTCGTCGAAGGCGTCGGCGGTTTTCGCGTGCCGCTGAACGACACGCAGGACACCGCCGATCTCGCGGTCGCGCTCGGCCTGCCCGTCGTGCTCGTCGTGGGCGTCCGGCTCGGCTGCATCAGCCACGCGCTGCTGACGGCCGACGCGATTCGCCAGCGCGGCCTCACGCTCGCGGGCTGGGTCGCGAACCACGTCGACCCGGCTATGTCGTTCGCCGACGAGAACGTCGCGACGATTCGCGACTGGCTCGCGCGCGAGCACCGCGCGCCACTGCTCGGCCGCATCGCGCACATGACGCCGGCCGCCCCCGAATCCGCCGCGGCGATGCTCGACATCGCCGCGCTCGTCGAATCGCTGCGCACCGCGCGGCATTGACCCAACCGATCCCCCATCCCGCCAGGACAGGAAAACGAAATGACCCAAGCCCAGACCGCCGCCGTGCAACCCGACGCGATTCCCGTGGCGGCGCCGACGCCGCAGCGCTGGCGCGTCGCCGACGTCGTCGCGCTGTTCGAGCTGCCGTTCAACGACCTGATGTACCGCGCGCAGCAGGTGCATCGCGAGCACTTCGACGCGAACGCGGTGCAGTTGTCGACGCTGCTGTCGATCAAGACGGGCGGCTGCGAGGAAGATTGCGGCTATTGCTCGCAGTCGTCGCATCACGACACGGGCCTGAAGGCCGAGAAGCTGATGGACGTCGACACGGTGCTCGACGCCGCGCGCGCGGCGAAGGCGAACGGCGCGAGCCGCTTCTGCATGGGCGCCGCATGGCGCAACCCGAAGGAGCGTCACATGCCCGCGCTGACCGAGATGGTGCGCGGCGTGAAGGAACTCGGCCTCGAGACCTGCATGACGCTCGGCATGCTGGAAAACGAACAGGCTCGGCAGCTCGCCGACGCGGGCCTCGACTACTACAACCACAACCTCGACACGTCGCCGGAGTTCTACGGCCAGGTGATCTCGACGCGCACGTACCAGGACCGTCTCGACACGCTCGACCGCGTGCGCGACGCGGGCATCAACGTGTGCTGCGGCGGCATCATCGGGATGGGTGAATCGCGCCGCGAACGCGCGGGCCTGATCTCGCAGCTCGCGAACCTGAACCCGTATCCGGAATCGGTGCCGATCAACAACCTCGTCGCGATCGAAGGCACGCCGCTCGAAGGCACCGCGCCGCTCGACCCGTTCGAGTTCGTGCGCACGATCGCGGTCGCGCGCATCACGATGCCGAAGGCCGTCGTGCGCCTGTCGGCCGGGCGCGAGCAGCTCGACGACGCGATGCAGGCGATGTGCTTCCTCGCGGGTGCGAACTCGATGTTCTACGGCGACCAGCTGCTGACGACGAGCAACCCGCAGACGCAGCGCGACCGCGCGCTGTTCGAGCGCCTCGGCATCCGCGCGAGCCAGGCCGACATGCTGGCGGAAAACGCGTAAGCGGTCACGGCCGGGGGGCCATGACCGCCAACGACAAAGCCGGGGCGCGCCCCCGGCTTTTTTCATCCGATCGTCTGCACCGGATTGCCCTGCGCGTCACGGATCACGGTCTTCTCCACCCGCCAGCGCACGCCATCGAGCCCTTCGATCGCGTACTCGCCGGCACGCGGCTTCAGCGTGCGCGCCAGCGCCTGGACCGTCGCATCGGTGAGCCGCAGCGTCGGCGTGCCGTCTTCGTCGGTCACGCTGTTCGCGTCGCCGCGCACGAACCGCACCGCGCCGTCGTGACCGACGAGGCGAAACGGCCGATCGAACGGCAGCCGCAGCGGCAACAGCGTGACGAGTTCGTCGACCTGCCGCGCGCCGACGGTGATCTCGATCACCGGCGCACGCAGCAGCCGCTTGCGGGTTTCCCAGCCGAGCACGTCGGTGAACAGGTAGCCGCTCGCCGAGCCGTCGCGCTGCGTGCCCGCATCGACCTGCTCGCGCACGTCCGCGCGTTCGAGCAGCGACGCGCGGCCGAGATCGGTCACCCACAGCGGCATGTGCGGCAGCAGCGTGTCGAGCAGCGCGCGCGTGCGCCAGCGCTTCGCGGCGCGTTCCTCGTCGAGCGTCAGCCCGACGACCTGCAGGAACGCGAGACGGCCGTGCGGCGTGTCGATCGCCGGCAGTTCCGGATCGAACGCGAAGCCCATCGAGCAGAGCGCCGTATCGGTATCGAGCGCGATCGGGCCGTTGGCCGTCATCCAGTGGCCGTCGTCGAACGCGTTGCCGCTCTGGAATACGTAGCGTGCGAGATTCTGCAGGAAGCTGAACACCCAGCGCGGCGGCTCGTCGTCGCCGGCCGCGCACGCAACGCGCATCGTCAGTTCGAAGCCGAAGCCGCTGACGGCCGGATCGTCGGACTCCTTCGCATACAGCTCGCTCAGCCCATACGTGACGAAATGCCAGTGCGGCACGGGTTCCGCGCGCTGCCACACGCTGATCCCGTCGAGCGGATCGGGGCCGCCGAGGCGCCACTTGACCAGCGTGCCGTAGTGCTTCGGCGCCTGGCCCGGATAAAGGCGCGCGAGCGCAGCGTCGATCGCGTCCCAGCCGGGCGCGGCATCGTCGTTCGCGCCGTCTTGCGTGTCCTGCGTGGCGTCCGTCATGTGGCCCTCTCTTCCCGATGATGTCGTGTTTTGTGGTGTCGGTGCGTGCGTCACACGTGCGACGCCGCGCCGTCGAGCGCCGCGCGCACGCGCTCGACGCGCTGCGCGTCGACGGGCGCCAGCACCTCGCCGCGCGGCCGCACGCCCGAGCCGAAATGCACCGCGCGCACGCCGGTGGCGCGCACGAAATCGCCGACCGCATCGACCGTGAGCCCCGAGCCGGCCAGCACCGTGCAGGTCGTGCCCGCCGCCTGCCGCACGAGCCGCGTGATCGTCGCGACCGCGTCGAGCACCGACGGATGGCCGCCCGACGTCAGCACGGACGTGACGGCCGGCACGCGCAGCAGCGCGTCGAACGCGGCATTAAGATCGCGCGCGACGTCGAACGCGCGGTGGAACGTGAGCGCGCGCCCGTCCGCGGCGGCCGCGATCCGGGCCAGCGCGCCGAGATCGACGTCGCCGCGCGCATCGAGCGCGCCGAACACGACGCCGTTCGCGCCGGCCGCGACGGCCGCGCGCACGTCGCGCTCGATCACGCGCAGATCGTCGGCGTCATAGACGAACGAGCGGCTGTGCGGACGCACGATCACGTTGACGGGAATCGGTACGGCGGCCACGACGGCCTCGATCAGGCCGACGCTCGGCGTCAGCCCGCCTTCGGTGATCGCGGTCACGAGTTCGAGACGGTCGGCGCCCGCGCGGGCGGCGACCTTCGCATCGCCGACGGTCGTGGCGATCACTTCGAGAAGAACGGAAGAAGCGGCATGTCGGTTCATGGGCGGCCCGCGAATCGTCTGGACAATTCGCGCATCCTAGCCGAGCCGCGTGACGGACGCCAGCGGGCCGGCGGCCGCGTACTTCAGCCGCCTACTTCAGCCGCCTACTTCAGCCGCGTATTTCAGCCCGGTACGTCAGCCGCGCCGCACGAGCCAGACGCCGACGAGCCCGGACAACGCGGTCACGCCGGTGCCGGGCATGAAGCGGAACATCCGCGCGTCGAAGTACGCGCCCTGCTGCTGCATCACGTCGACGATCGCCGGTGTGAGCACGAGCATCCCCCAGCTCACCATCCCGAGCGCGGTGGTCGCGGCCGCGGCGAGCAGCACGATGCCCGCGCCGCGCCCACGCGGCCGGAATGCGCCGGCAAACGCGCCCGCGGCCAGCAGCACGGCGGACACCGCGAACAGCACGGCGACGACTATCGCCGTCGCGCCCGCCTGCCCGACTTTCAGGAACGCGGCCGTCTGCGCGGCGATCACGCAGAAACCGGCGATCGAGAACAGCACGATCGCCAGCGCGTTACGCACGACGCTCATGCAAGGGCCTGCCTGAAATACGCGGTCGCGGGGCGCCGGAACAGCAGGTAGACGAACACCGCGAACAGCAGGACGCCCGGGACCAGCACCATGAGCATCGACGCCGGCATGTTGATCAACGAGAACCCCATGCCGAATACGAACGTCACGATATAGGCCTTGCGCGACCATTCGCGTCCCTTGAGGATCGCGATGCCGATCACGACGTTGGCGGCTTCGACGATCATGCTGATGCCGAACGTGGCCCACACGGGCAGCAGGTAGTGCGACAGCAGCGCCTGGGTGGCCGGCATGCCGATCGAGAACGGCGTGTAGACGCAGGTGATCGCGTTGGTGACGATGATGATCCACGCGAGGATGGTCAGCGAAATCGGTCTTTTCATGGTGTTTTCCTTTTTATATTCGCCGCCATGGTGGCCCCCCGGACGGCGCGCGCGGTCACGACGGCCGCGGTCGCGCCATTGTCGGGGAAGCGCGCGGCGAATGCAACGGCCGCCCCCGCGCCGTCGGTCGCCGCATCCGGACCGTGTGCCGCTACGCCGCTTGCGCGTCCTCGTCGATCCAGTCGATATCGCCGCACAGCACGCGCTGCGTATCGCCGACGCGCACGGCCACCGACAGCGTCACGCACGGCTGCGCCTCGTTGATCGACAGGTACGGCCGCGTGACCTGCACGCGCCCCGGTTCGGTGATCGCCGAGCGGAAATACGGCCGGCGCAGCCAGTTCGCGCCCTGCGCGTCCGCCAGCGGCGAAAAACGCGCCTCGGCGAGCGCGCGGTCGGCGCGCAGCACGACGTTGCGGCCCGACTGCCGGCCCCGCGCATCGAGCAGGAAGCAGCGCGCGGCCGCATCGAGCGCGAGGAAGTTCCAGCACACCTCGTCGAGCGGCTCGCCGGCCGCGAGACGCTCGGCCGCCCGTTCGAACGCACGCAGGTACGGTGCGAGCCGCTGCGCGTCGCGCCGCTCGCGCGCTTCGGTCTGCTCGCGAAAGCGCTCGGTCAGCTCGCCGATGCAGCCGGTCGCGGCCGCGCTGTCGGGCAGCCCCGGCGCCGGGCGGCCGAAGTAGTAGCCCTGCACGAAATCGGCCTCGCACGACAGCGCGATCTGCGCTTCGTGCTCGGTCTCGATCCCTTCGACGAGCACCAGCTTGCCGGCCTCGTGCAACAGCGTGACGAGCCCGTGCAGGATCGCGGTGAGCCCCGTGCGGTGCGCCGCGTGCGACAGCATGATCCGGTCGAGCTTCACGATGTCCGGGTTCAGCTGCCAGATCCGTTCGAGGTTCGAATGGCCCGCGCCGAAATCGTCGAGCGCGATCAGGAAGCCGTGCGTGCGGAACTCGCGCACGGCCTCCGCGAGCCGCTCGACGTCTTCCGCGCGCTGTTCGAGCACTTCGAGCACGATGCGCCGCGGCGGCATGCCGAGCCGTTTCAGGTTCGCGAGCAGCGCGGCCGCCTGGAACGGATCGGTGAGCACGCCCGGATGGACGTTGAGAAACAGCCACTCGCGCTCCGCGCCGAGCAGCGCGAAGTTCTCCAGATGCAGCGCCTGCGCGAGCCGGTCGAGCTGCAGCAGTTCGTCCCGGCGCGCGGCTTCGCCGAACACGTCGAGCGGCGACACGGGGCGGTCGAGCGCATCGTGTGCGCGCAGCAGCGCCTCATAGCCCACCGCGCGCTGGTGCGAGAGGCTGAATATCGGCTGGAACACGGTCGTGAGCGTCAGGTCGCGGTGCTGCGTCGCCAGCCGTTCGAAGCCCGAGCTCATCTCCCGCTCGAACCGGTACGGCGACGCGGCGGCCGGACGCTCCTGTTGCACGATCGTCATGCCTTCCTCCTGGTGATGCAGTCGAGCGCGACGTCCGGCGTCCCGCGAAAAACGACGAACGGGACGGCGCGCCATGTCATTGGTTGGACCCTCGGTTACCCGGCGCAAGCCGGGCGGCTGCTCTCCCTCAAGCAAGCTCCGTGCGAGGTGCCGCCAACCCGTGCGCGGTGCGGCTGTGCGGGGCTGCCGCACCACCGTGGCGCGTGTTCGACGCACCATTCCCGTGCGCACGCACCGGCCACTCGAGCGCACCCGTTACGTCGGCACGCTACACTCCGTACGATCGTTTCATTCCGCGTTATTCGCCGTCTCGATGGAAATCGTTTTCACAGTCCTCATTCTGCTGCTGACCGTCGCACTGTCCGGCGCCGTCACGCGTCTCCTGCCGTTGCAACTGCCGCTGCCGCTGATGCAGATCGCGTTCGGCGCGATGCTCGCGTGGCCGAAGCTGAACCTGCACGTCACGTTCGACCCCGAGATCTTCATGCTGCTGTTCATTCCGCCGCTGCTGTTCGCGGACGGCTGGCGGATTCCGAAGCGCGAGCTTTACCTGCAGCGCCGCGCGATCCTGATGCTCGCGTTCGGGCTCGTGTTCATGACGGTACTCGCAGTCGGCTACTTCGCGCATTGGCTGATTCCCGAGTTGCCGCTGCCGATCGCGTTCGCGCTCGCGGCCGTGCTGTCGCCGACCGACGCGGTCGCGCTGTCCGGGATCGCCGGCAAGGGTCGCATTCCGCCACAACTGATGCACATCCTCGAAGGCGAGGCGCTGATGAACGACGCGTCGGGCCTCGTCGCGCTGAAGTTCGCGATCGCGGCCGCGTTGACGGGCGTGTTCTCGCTGCGCGCCGCGTCGGTCACGTTCGTGATCGTCGCGGCCGGCGGGCTCGCGACGGGCGCGATCGTCGCGTGGCTGTTCAGCGCGCTGTCGACGCGCTTCCTGAATGCCGAGCAGGAGGGCGACCCGGCCCCCGGCATCGTGATGACGCTGCTGGTGCCGTTCGCGGCCTACCTGTTCGCCGAGCACCTCGACCTGTCGGGCGTGCTCGCGGCCGTCTCGGCCGGGATGATGATGAACTACACGAGCTTCTCCCGCAAAAGCACCGTCGCGTCGCGCGTGCGCGCCGAAAGCACGTGGGCGCTGATCGAGTTCGTGTTCAACGGCATGGTGTTCATCATGCTCGGGCTGCAGTTGCCGCACATCATCGGCCGTGCGCTCGTCGACGCGCACCATACGAGCGACGCGCTGGTCGGCCGGATGATCTTCAACGTGTGCGCGATGATGCTCGCGCTGTATGCGATCCGCTTCCTGTGGGTGTGGCTGCTGCGCTGGTTCGCGAGCCGCCGCGCCGCGCGCCATGGCCTCGCCGGCACGATGGCCGGCGTGCGCACGATCGCGGTGATGACGGTGGGCGGCGTGCGCGGCGCGGTCACGCTCGCCGGCGTGCTGTCGATCCCGGTCGCGCTGTCCGACGGTGCGCCGCTGCCGGGCCGCGACACCGCGGTCTTCATCGCGTCGGCCGTGATCCTCGGCTCGCTGATCGTCGCGGTGATCGGCCTGCCGCTGCTGCTGCGCGGCGTGCGCTCGTCGCGCAACCCGCTCGGCGACGAGGAGCGCATCGCACGCTCGGCCGCCGCGCAGGCCGCGATCCGCGCGATCGATGCGTCGCACGACGCGATCTCGGCCGATCTCGACGAATCGGGCGCGGCGCGCTGCGCGGACATCTCCGCACGCGTGATGGATCAATACCGCCGACGGCTCGCCGCGCTGGCCGACGACGGCCCCACGCCGCGCGCGCAAGCGAAGCAGACCGAAACGATGGAATTGCAGATGCGGATCGCGGCCGTGCGCGCCGAACGCTCGGCGCTGTACCGGCTGCGCGGCGACAGCAAGATTTCCGACGAGACGCTGACGAAGCTGATTCGCGAAATCGACCTGTCGGAAACCGCGCTGTCGACGCGCAAGAAAGGCATTGTTTGACGGGCCGGCGGCGGCCTGCGCGCCGCCACCGAGGACCATAAAAAACGGCGACGCCCACACAGAGCATCGCCGTTTTCACATCCGCCCGCCGCGACGTTACTTCGCGACGACGACCGGAATCCCCTTCAGCATCCCCGCGCCCTTCAGCTCGTCGAGCGCATGCTGGACGGCCGCGCTCGTCGCCGCGTCGATGCCGAGCTGCAACGCGAGCTCGCGTTCCGCGCGCTTCACGCCGGCCAGGTTGCGCACCTTCACGTGACCGAAGCCGCGCACGCGCGCGTGCAGGTCGGCCAACTGCGCGACCTGCGCCGCGTTGCCGGCGGTCATCGCGGCGAGCGCGCGCGTGAGCGTGGTCTCGTAGTCGTCGGCCAGCGCGCGCTCCATCTTGCGCTCGACCGTGCGGCCGAACGGATCGAGCCACGTGCCGCGCAGGCTGTGCACGCGCGCCAGCACGCCGAACACCGGCCACATCCACTGGCCGAACACGCGTTTCTTCGGCGTGCTGCCGTCGCTGCCGGCCTTCGCGAGCGTCGGCGGCGCCAGGTTGAACTTCACGCGGTACGTCTGTCCCGGCACGCCTTCGAACTGCGCTTCGAGCGCCGTGCGGAAGGCGTCGTCCGTGTACAGCCGCGCGACTTCGTATTCGTCCTTCACCGCGAGCAGCCGGTAGAACGTCGTCGCGACCGCGCGCGTCAGCGCGTCGTCGCCCTTCGCCTGCGCCGCGCTTACCAGCGCACGGTAACGCTCGACGTAGCGCGCGCCGCCGTACGCGTCGAGACGCGCCTCGCGATCGGCGATCAGCTCGGCGAGCGTCTGCGGCGCGGCATGCGCGGCCACCGCGTGCCGTGCGTTCCACAACGCGTCGAGGCCCGCCGCGTCGCCGGCCGCCATCCGGCCGATCGAGAACGCGAGCTTGTTCATCGGCACCGCGACGTTGTTCAGCTCGATCGCGCGCATCATCGCGGCGAGCGACACCGGCACGAGGCCGAGCTGCCACGCGTAGCCGAGCATCAGGATGTTCGCGCCGATCGAATCGCCGAGGAACTTCGCGGCGAGCGCCTGCGCGTCGCAGCTCGACAGGTAGCCGTCGCCGGCCGCGTGGCGCATTTTCTCGAGCAGCGCGTCCGCATGCAGGTTCGCGTCGGGGTTCTGCACGAACGACGCGTTCGGGATCCGGTGCGTGTTGACGACGATCCGCGAACGCGCGTGACGCACCGTCTGCAGCGCCTCGGCGCTCGCGCCGACGACCATGTCGCACGCGAGCAGCACGTCCGCCTGCTGCGTGTCGATGCGCACCTGGTTCAGCCAGCGGTCGCTCGACGCGATCCGCACGAACGACAGCACCGAGCCACCCTTCTGCGCGAAGCCCATGAAGTCGAGCACCGACGCGCTCTTGCCTTCGAGGTGCGCGGCCATGCTGATCAGCGCGCCGACCGTCACGACGCCGGTGCCGCCGACGCCCGTCACGAGCATGTCGAACGGCGCCGCGTCGAGGTGCGTCGCCGGCACCGGCAGCGCGTCGACACGCGCGGCCAGCGCCGCTTCGTCGAATGCGGCGCCGGCGGCCTTCTTCAGCGCCGCGCCTTCGACCGTCACGAAGCTCGGGCAGAAGCCGTTCACGCACGAATAGTCCTTGTTGCACGACGACTGGTCGATGCGGCGCTTGCGGCCGAGCGGCGTCTCGAGCGGCTCGACCGACAGGCAGTTCGACTGCACGCCGCAGTCGCCGCAGCCTTCGCACACCGCGTCGTTGATGAACAGGCGCTTGTCCGGGTCGGGGAATTCGCCCTTCTTGCGGCGGCGGCGCTTCTCGGCCGCGCAGGTCTGGTCGTAGATCAGCACCGTGACGCCCGGCGTTTCGCGCAATTCGCGCTGCACCGCGTCGAGTTCGCCGCGGTGATGGAACGTCGTGCCGGCGGGGAACTGCCCGTGATGGCCGTCGTACTTCTCCGGTTCGTCCGACACGACGACGAAGCGCGACACGCCTTCCGCCTCGACCTGCCGCGCGATCTGCGGCACCGAGATGCTGCCGTCGACCGGCTGGCCGCCCGTCATCGCGACCGCGTCGTTGTAGAGGATCTTGTACGTGATGTTCGCTTTCGCGGCGACCGCCTGGCGGATCGCGAGGATGCCCGAGTGGAAATAGGTGCCGTCGCCGAGGTTCTGGAACACGTGCTTCGTGTGGGTGAACATCGCGTGCGCGGCCCAGTCGACGCCTTCGCCGCCCATCTGGATCAGCCCCGTCGTGTCGCGCTCCATCCACGACGCCATGAAGTGGCAGCCGATGCCGGCCTGCGCGATCGAGCCTTCCGGCACCTTCGTCGACGTGTTGTGCGGGCAGCCCGAGCAGAAGTACGGCGTGCGCTTCACCGCGTCCGCCTCGTTCGACAGGATCTGCGGCGCGACGAGATCGACGACGCGCTCGCGGCGGTCGAGCGCCGGCTTGTGCCGTGCGAGCCATTCCGCGAACACCGGCAGGATGCGCGACGGGCGCAGTTCGCCGAGTTCGGACAGCAGGCATGCGCCGGCCGCGTCGTGCTTGCCGAGCACGCGCGGGCGCGCGCCGTCCGCACGGTTGTACAGGTAGTCCTTGATCTGCTGCTCGATGACGGGGCCCTTCTCCTCGATCACCAGCACTTCGGCGAGCCCGTCGACGAAGCTTTCGACGCGGGTCATTTCGAGCGGATACGACAGGCCGACCTTGTAGATCCGCACGCCGGCCGCGTCGAGATCGGCGACCGTCAAGTCGAGGCGGCGCAGCGCTTCCATCAGGTCGAGATGCGCCTTGCCGCAGGTGACGATGCCGACGTTCGCATGCGTGCTCGGCGCGATCCACTTGTCGATGCTGTTGGCACGCGCGAAATGGCGAACCGCGTCGAGCTTCGCCGCGAGGCGCGCCTCGATCGTGAGGCTCGGCAGGTCGGGCCAGCGGTTGTGCAGGCCGCCCGCCGGCGGCGTGAAGCCGGCCGGCGCCGGCCAGCGCGTCTGCAACGCATCGAGGTCGACGGTGGAGCCCGATTCGACCGTTTCCGAGATCGCCTTGAAGCCGACCCAGGCGCCCGAGTAGCGCGACAGCGCCCAGCCGTAGAGGCCGAATTCGAGCATGTCGGCGATGTTCGACGGGTTCACGACCGGCATGTGCCACGCCATCATCGCGAAGTCGCTCTGGTGCGGCATCGACGACGACACGCAGCCGTGATCGTCACCCGCGACGACCAGCACGCCGCCGTGCGGCGACGAGCCGTACGCGTTGCCGTGCTTCAGCGCGTCGCCTGCGCGATCGACGCCCGGGCCCTTGCCGTACCACATCGCATACACGCCCTCGACCGTGCGCTCGGGGTCGGCCTCGACCCGCTGCGTGCCGAGCACGGCCGTGCCGCCGAGTTCCTCGTTGATCGCGGGCAGGAAGCGCACGCCGCTCGTGTCGAGCAGTTTCTTCGCCTTCCACAGCTGCTGGTCGACCATGCCGAGCGGCGAGCCGCGGTAGCCGCTGACGAAGCCGGCCGTGTTGAGCCCCTGTTCAGTATCGACCGCGCGCTGCATCAGCAGCAGGCGGATCAGCGCCTGCGTGCCGGTCAGGAAGATCCGGCCGCGCGTCGCGGTCAGGTTGTCGGTCAGGCGGTAGTCGGACAGGGTAGGCGGGCCGTCGACGGGCAGGCGGGCGGTCATGTGGGGAAGTCTCCGGATTGTGCTGTTCTGGGCCGTGCGCGGCGGGCGTCGGATGACGCGCGGGGGCCGGCAGCGAATGACTCTATTTTTTCGCGCGCTGCCGAGAATGTTTTTCCTCATCTTGCGCGGAGCGGCCCGTGGCGAGAAAAACTGCGCAGCTTTTTGGAGGAATTTGAGATAGTTTTGGCGCGGGGTGCTGGAGGGTTGATGGGGGTGCGTTCCGGCGGTCGGGCGGTCGGGCGGAAAAGGCGGCGCGGGCGGTCGGGCGCGCGGCTGGGTCGAAGAATGGCGCTTGAGCCCCGTGCGACAAGGGTTTCGGCGGCATCGGGCCGTCACCCTCACCGTTGAAATGCACAGCGTTCCGATTGGTTGGTGGCGACGGATGTCCACAATGTCGCCCCCCTTCGGCTGATCGGGCTCGCGCGCTCACCGTTCGATGGCACAGCGTTTCGAGTGGCGCCGGGAGCGGGATGTCCACATCCGGAATCGGGCTCCAGAGCGCTCGGGCGGCGACGCTCACCGTTGAAATTCACAGCGCGGCGAGTGGGTCGCGGCGGTGGATATCCACATCGGAAATCCCCGGGTTTCGTCGGTCCTCTTCTTACGCTCACCACGCGAATACACAGGGGCGAGGGTGGTTTTGCCGGCCGAATATCCTCGTCTGAACACGCAGGCCGTGTGGTTGCCGACTCGCACTCACCTTTGAAATACACAGGGGTTCGACTGGCTGCCGTGGCAGTTGTCCACGTCCGGAGTTTGCGTTGCCTCCCGGCCATCCGCTCACCCTCACCGTTGAAAACCACGGCGCTTCGAGTGATCGATCAGGCCAGATATCCACATGGACGAGCGTTCTCCGATCAATCACCGACGCGCGTTTCGAAGGACGCCGACGACTGGCAATCCATACTGGAAGCGGCTCATCACCCGATCGGGCGCCGATGCTCACCGTCTAAATACACAGTGCCGCGAGTCGTTTCCACGGACGGATATCCACATGGGAACGCGCGTAGCCGTTGCTCGCAACCTTGCCCTGAGCCTGACAGGAATACCGCTTCGCGCGGCATCGGCGGGCGCACGGCCGCATCCCGACGGGTTGCGCGCCGATTGCCGACTCACGCTCACCATCGAATTGCACAGCGCGCCGAGTCGCTGGAAAAGGCAGAGATACGACGTCGAAATCCGCATGTCGCGAACCACGCGCCTGCGCTCACCGTTAGAATGCACAGCCCTTCGACTGGGGGCCGGAGC
Organism: Burkholderia sp. AU45388; assembly: GCF_030481585.1. NCBI lineage: Bacteria > Pseudomonadati > Pseudomonadota > Betaproteobacteria > Burkholderiales > Burkholderiaceae > Burkholderia > Burkholderia sp. AU45388. The sequence continues at coordinate 70,644 of NZ_JAUJPV010000027.1, forward strand.
CGGATATCGACGTCGCGGGGCTCGCATCGGATCGTCACGCACTCGCGCCATTCGGCTAGAATGCGCGTCGCCCCGAACCGCGGCAACGGCCGGAAACCCGCGCCGGTGCGGGCGCACCGCCCGCTCGGGCATGACACTCACCGTTGGATTTCACAGCATTTCGCTTCGTCTTGCCGCGAGTTGTCCACACCTCGCTTCATGTCTCGCGCAGTTTCCGGTCATCCTCACCTGTGAAAACCACAGGCCGCCGAGTCGTTTCGAGGCCCGGATATCCACAACCGGGCGCCCGACCGGATCTTCATCCGCCGATCGACGGACGACTCGGCGCGAGATAACCTGAAAAAGCCGCAAAGGCTTGTCCCGACGGCCTCGGCGGCACACTCACCGTTCAAATGCACAGCGTTTCGACTGGCTCCGAGGGCGAGTTGTCCACATCCCTCCGCCAATGTTTCATCGCGCCGGCACGCGCGCCGGACGACTTTATTCCGCAATCGATCGAATGATCTTCGCCGGATCGCCGCCGACCAGCGTATTCGGCGGAACGTCCCGGGTGACGACGGCCGCGGCCGCGACGACCGCGTTCTCGCCGATCGTCACGCCGCCGATGATCGTCGCGCCCGCGCCGATCCATACGTTGCGGCCGATCACGATCGGCTTCGCGACCACGCAGTCGCGCCGCCGCGAAGGCTCGACCGGATGACCGGACGTGATCAGGCTGACGCTCGGGCCAATCATCACGTCGTCGCCGATCTCGAGCCCGCCCAGGTCGTAGAACGTGCAGTTCTGGTTGACGAACACGTTGCGGCCGACCTTCATGCCGGTGCCGCCTGTCGCGTAGAACGGCGGGATCAACGTGAAACCGTCGTCCACCTGCGTGCCGATCAGTTCACCGAACAATGCGCGTACGTCCGCCGCGTCGTCGAACGTCAGGCGGTTGAGCCGCGCGGTGATCGCCATCGCTCGTTTGACCTCGGCCACCATGGCCGCCGATTCGGGCGTTCTGCGCGGAATGATCGTGATGCGATCGTCGTTGGTCATGCGTGACGGGGCTCCAGTGAAGTGCGGCGTTGCGAGTTGCGTCGGCGATCGCGGGCGCCGATCGCGTTCCTCTGTGCGGGGACGGCGGAATGGGGCGGCCACATTGTAGTCATGCCGATTTCCGCCGCAGCGCCGGCGAATTTTAATGACTAGTTTGCATATAACTAGTTAGCCTCTGAACTTCCATTAGGCAAGGCTTTGCGGGGGTATTTCGCCCGATTCACCGCATGCAATCGAACGGGACGCCCCACGCCGCAGGCCCCGCTCGCCCGGCGCCCTGTCCCAACCGCCTGCGCTCGGGTACGCTTGAGCATCGACCGCTGCACCCAATCCGGAGGCGCGATGAAGCTCTACTACTGGCCGAAGACCCGGGCATTCCGGGCGCTGTGGATGCTCGAGGAAATCGGCGTGGTGTACGAACTCGTGACGATCGACCTGCGCTCGCACGAACAGGGCAGCGATGCGTTCGTGCAGGTCAACCCGATGGCCAAGCTGCCCGCGCTCGACGACGGCAGCGCGCCGTTCGCCGAATCGGGCGCGGTGCTGCTCTATCTCGCCGACCGCTGCCCGGCTGCCGGGCTCGGCGTCGCGCCCGACGATCCGCTGCGCGGCCGTTTCCTCCAGTGGATGTTCTTCACGCCGACCTGCCTCGAACCGGCGATGGCCGAGAAATTCACCGGCGCGTCGGGCAACCCCGTCGCGTTCGGCTGGGGCAACATCGCGCGCGTTCAGCGCGCCCTCGCGCAAGCGCTCGCCCATAGCCGCTGGCTCGTCGGCGAGCGCTTCACCGCCGCCGACCTGCTGCTCGCAAGCACGCTGAAAATCGCGTTCGACGCGCATCTGCTGCCGCACGACGGCGTGCTCGGCGACTACGTCGCGCGCGCCGAGGACCGCGACGCGTTCCGCCGCGCGGTCGCGATCGAACAGCGCGAAGCGGCGCGCCTGCTGCACGCGTGACGCGCAACGAGGCCGCGCCCCGCCGCCCGCGATCACGCCTGTCCGGCCGGCCCCGACGACGCCGCGTCCGCGTCGATCACCACGCCCGGCGAACCGCGTTCGTCGGTGTCGTCGTCGGCATCGATCGGCACGACTTCATGAAAATGCGTGTAATCGATGTGCGTGATGCCGTCCTCGTCGTGCATCAGGTCGACATAGCGGTGGCGCCAGCGGATCTCGCCATGCGCCCACGCGTGGCGCGCCTGCATGACCTGCGCGGTCGTCTCGTCCGAGCCCTCGATCGTGATCAGCAATTGCGCGTCGCGCGCGGCGAGCGATTCCGGCGTCTCGCCGAACAGCGCGCTCGACTCGTCGATCACGTGCATCAGGTTCCAGCCGAGCAGGAAGATCGGATGCTCGTTGCGCACGAGCGGCAGGTCGTGAATCTTGCGCAGCGCATAGCCCTCGTGCGTGCCTTCGACGCGCATCAGCCGCAGTTTCGCCTGCGCTTCGGCAATCACGTTCTGGCGGGCATTCGCGGCGCGCACCATCAGCGTCATCCGGCCGTTCAGCGGCCGCACGATCGCGTAGCGCGCGAACAGGATCTTCGCCTGCGGCCGCGAAAACCGCGCGAACACGAGCCCCGTGGCCAGCGCGATGCTCGACATCCCGACGAAAATCTCGAACGTCGCGACGAGATGCGCATAGACCGTCTGCGGATGCATGTCGCCGTAGCCGACGGTCGCGAGCGTCTCGACGCTGAAGAAGAATGCGCCGCCGAAGCCGGCCGGCGCCTGGTTCGCGATCGGCGCGTCACCGAGCAGATAGAGCAGCGCGAAGCCGCTGTTGAGCAGCAGGAACAGCACCGCGAGCGACAGGAAGAACACGGGCCAGCTCACCGTCAGCGCGCGGTGATAGAAGTCGCGCCAGCCGAGCGGCGGCATCCCGTATGCGATCACCGGGCGGGTGCCCGACCAGATCTTGCGGCCACGGCCGCGGGAAGCTGGGGAAGACGAATCGACGTTCATCGCGGGGCGCCGGTTGCAGGAAGGCGATGAGCGTAGCACGCGCGGCGGCGGCCGGGAACGCGGGCCGGCCGGGAACGGCAATGCGCCGCGCAGCCGAAAAAAAAGCCGGCCGCACGAGCGGCCGGCTGCGTCGTCATGCGCACGCGCGCGTGGCGCGCGCGCGGTCACTTCCGGTCGACGATCACCTGGTCGAACGTGCCGCCGTCGGCGAAATGGGTCTTCTGCGCGTTCGCCCAGCTGCCGAAGACCTGCTCGACGCTGAACGTCTTCAGCGCCTTGAACTCCGCCGCATGCTTCTTCAGCACGGCCGCATCGCGCGGGCGCAGATGGTGCTGCGCGATGATCTCCTGCGCTTCCGGCGTATACAGGTAGTCGAGATACGCCTGCGCGACCTTGCGCGTGCCCTTCTTGTCGACCACCTTGTCGACGACCGCGACGGGCGGCTCCGCGAGGATGCTCGCCGACGGATACACGGCGTCGAACTGCGCGCCCGATGCGCCCGCGTCCATCAGCGCGACCTCGTTCTCGAACGTGACGAGCACGTCGCCGATGCCGCGCTGCGTGAACGTCGTCGTCGCGCCGCGGCCGCCCGAATCGAGCACCGGCACGTTGCGGAAGATCGCCTTCTCGAAGTCGAGCGCCTGCTGGTCGGTCGCGCCCTTCTGCTTCTGGAAGCCCCACGCGGCGAGATACGCATAGCGGCCGTTGCCCGACGTCTTCGGGTTCGCGATGATCACCTGCACGCCCGGCTTCGCGAGATCGGTCCAGTCCTTGATCGCCTTCGGGTTGCCCTTGCGCACGAGGAACACCATCGTCGTCGAGTACGGCGAGCTGTTGTCCGGGAAGCGCGCGCGCCAGTCCTTCGGCAGCAGCTGGCCGCGCTCGGCGAGCAGGTCGATGTCGTTCGGCTGGTTCATCGTCACGACGTCGGCCTGCAGCCCCTGCAACACCGACAGCGCCTGCGCGCTCGACGCGCCGTGCGACTGCTTGATCGTGACCGTCTCGCCGGTCTTCTGCTTGTAGGCCGCGGCAAAGCGCGTGTTGATGTCCTTGTACAGCTCGCGCGTCACGTCGTACGACACGTTCAGGATCGACGTGTCCGCGTGCGCGGCCGTCGCCGCCACGACCAGCGCCGCCGCCGCGCCCGTGTGCAGCCAGCGGCCGATCCCCTTGATGCTTGCCATCGTGATATGCCCCGTTTCCAGTGGTGGTGAATGTGCGTGACCGCCCGCATACGCGCTGTCGTCGAAACGTAAGCGGGCATTCTAGCGGCCGGCCGCGGCCCGCCTTCCAATCAGTCGTGGAAAGCAAATCTCGAATTCTGCTAAACGACGCCGGGGCTCGCGCACGCCGCCGCGCCGGTGTTAAGATCGCCGCTCAGCCCATTCACGGTTCATCCATGTTCGCTACCCTGCGCTCGCCCTCGATCCTCGCCGCCGTCGCGGCAGGGGCGCGCGCGGCCGGGCTGAAACTGAAAAAACGACTCCTCGACTGACGGGGACGTCGCGTCCCGTCAGGCGAATGCCGGACGGGATGCCCGCAGGTCGTTTCTTTCTCCTTGCACGCACGCCTCGCTCCGGCACTTCGCCGGCGGAACGGTTCCTTCCCACTCCGTTTCCACCATGAGGCTTTGCATGAACACACGTTTCGAAGGTATCTGGCTGCCGATCATCACGCCGTTCCACCACGGCGAGGTCGACCACGCGGCGCTCGCGCGGCTCGCGCGCCACTATGCGGCCGCGGGCATCGCGGGTTTCGTCGCGGGCGCGACGACCGGCGAAGGCGTGCTGCTCGACGCGCGCGAACAGGACGCGGTGTTCGCGACGCTGCGCGACGCCGTGCCCGCGCTGCCGATCGTCGTGGGGCTGACCGCGAGCGCGACGCACTTCGCGGCCGCCCGCGCACGCGAACTCGCGGCGCTGCGCCCCGACGGGCTGCTCGTCACGCCGCCCGTCTACGTGCGGCCGACGCAGGACGGCATCCGCCGCCATGTCGAAGCGATCGTCGACGCGGCCGACCTGCCGGTGCTCGTCTACAACATCCCGTACCGCACCGGCGTGAACGTCGAACTGGACACGCTGCAGGCGCTCGCCCGCGACTCGCGCGTTGCCGGCATCAAGGAATGCGGCGGCACGCTCGACCGGATGAGCCGGCTGGTGCACGACACGCCGCTCGCGATCCTGTCCGGCGACGACAACCAGAACTTCGCGGCGATGTGCGCGGGCGCGCACGGCGCGATCGCGAGCAGCGCGCACGTGCTGCCCGAATGGCACGTGCGGATTCACGCGTGGCTGCGCGACGGGCGGCTCGCCGACGCGCGGCGCCTGTCGGTTGCGCTGCAGCCGCTCGTCGCGGCGCTGTTCGCGGAACCGAACCCCGCGCCGGTGAAGGCCGTGCTCGCCGCGCAAGGATGGTGCGAGGACGGGTTGCGGCTGCCGTTCGTGCCGGCGAGCGACGGGTTGCGGGCGCGGTTGGACAAGCTCTGTGCGGAGCTCGAAGCGTCCGCGTCGTTGCTCCAATAGGCCGAACGTCCAGCCGCTCGATTACTGGCTTGCCGCCACCTGCGGGATCACGCCGCAAGCGCCCCTTCCGTCGCCCCCCGCACCGCCTGCGTCACGATCCGCGCGAGCCGGTCGACCGTCGGCGTCGCCGACGACGTGCGCCGCAGCAGGATCAGCGGCAAGCTCGGCAGCGCCGGCAGCCCGCACGACGCGGCGTCGAGCACGCGCACCGACGCGGGCAACCCGTAATGCGAGCGCACCGTCAGCCCGAGGCCGGCCGCCGCGGCCGCCCATAGTCCGGCCAGGCTCGGCGTCGTGAACGCAACGCGCCACGGCACGCCGGCCCGGTCCAGCGCATCGGTCGCCGCACCGAAGAACCGGCACGGCCGGTCGAACACGACGAGCGGCAACGGGTCGTCCCTCCCACGCACGGCACGACCGCCGGTTTCGCCGACACCCTCCCCGCCCGCGTCTCCGCCAGCATCCGGCACCCCGACGCCCCCGCCCGCCACCGCGCCGATCCATTGCATCGGCACGTGCGCGACCGCTTCGCCGTCGATCCCCGCCCGCGACACGAGCGCCGCCGACGCCGGGTCGCCCCACACGAGCGCCAGATCGAGCTGGTTCGCATCGAGCCGGTCGAGCAGATCGGCGTTGCGCGCCACGCGCGCCTCGATCTTCACCTTCGGATGCGCGCGCGCGAACCGCCCGAGCACGTCCGGCAGGATCGCCTCGCCGAAATCCTCCTGCAGCCCGACCCGTACCCAGCCGTCGAGCTTCACGCCACGCACGGCCGCGGCCGCCTCGTCGTTCAGCTCGATCATCCGCCGCGCGTAGCGCAGCATCGCGTCGCCGGCGTCGGTCAGCGCGAGCCCGCGCCCGGCTTTCACGAACAGCGGGGTGCCGGCCTGCTCCTCGAGCTTGCGGATTTGCGCGCTCACCGCCGACGACGAGCGCGCGACGCGGTCGGCCGCCTTCGCGAAACTGCCGAGATCCACGCCCGCGACGAGGCTGCGCAGCGCCGCGACGTCGAAGTTGGGCCGCGCCAGCGCGGCATCGGCGCCCGCCAGCGGCTCGCCGCCGTCGCGGGGCATGGCTTGTCCGGACATCTCAACCATCCTGATTTATCGAACGATTCATCAAAAACTTTCCGATTTTCAGGATGAATGTAGGCCGGCAGACTGAGGCCGTCAACTTCGAATCGGGCTTGCCGTCATGGATACCTCGTGCATCGCTTCCCCCTCTTCGCCTGCCCGCGCCGCCCGCGGGCAGACCCATCGCTGGCGCGTGCTGGCGGCCGGCGTCGCCGCGAACATGAGCTTTTCGGCCGCCGCGGCCGGCATTCCGACCACGGCCGTGTGGATGCGCTCGGCCTATCACCTCGACAACGGCGCGCTCGGCCTCGTGCTCGGCGCGCTCGGCTTCGGCGTCGCGCTGTCCGAGCTGCCGTGGGGGATCGCCGCCGACCGCTTCGGCGACCGCCGCGTGCTGCTGACCGGGCTCATCGCGACGGCCGCGATGCTCGCGCTGATGATGTGCACGATCGCCCCGACCGCGCACGCGGTGCCGCCGCTGATGCGCGTCGTCGCGGCCATGGGCTGCGTCGGCCTGCTCGGCGGCAGCGTGAACGGATCGAGCGGACGCGCGGTGATGCGCTGGTTCGGCGAGCGCGAACGCGGACTCGCGATGAGCATCCGTCAGACGGCCGTGCCGCTCGGCGGCGGCCTCGGCGCGGCGCTGCTGCCGTCGCTCGCGTCGCATGCCGGCTTCGCCGCGGTGTTCGGTGCGCTGATGCTGCTGTGCGCGGGATCGGCCGCGCTCACCTGGCGCTGGCTGCACGAGCCACCCGCTGTGCCGGCGGCGGTGCACGTCGCCACGCCGCTCGCCACGCATCTCGCCGCACAACGACCGCAGCCCGCCGGCCACGCGCGCAATCCGCTCGCGAGCGGCCCCGTATGGCGCATCGTGCTCGGCATCGGCTTGCTGTGCACGCCGCAGTTCGCGGTGCTCACGTTCGCGACGGTGTTCCTGCACGATTTCGGCCGGCTCGGCCTCGCCGGCATCAGCGCGGCGATGGTCGCGCTGCAGCTCGGCGCGATGGCGGTGCGCGTCTGGAGCGGCCGCCATACCGACCGGCACGGCAACCGGCGCGCGTACCTGCGCGGTTCCGTGTTCGTCGCCGCCGGATCGTTCGCGCTGCTCGCCGCGGCAACGGCCGGCAGCCCGCATGTACCGCTCGCCGCGATCGTCGCGATTCTCGTGTTCGCCGGCATCTGCGTGTCCGCATGGCACGGCGTCGCGTACACGGAACTCGCGACGCTCGCGGGCGCGAACCACGCCGGCACCGCGCTCGGGATGGCCAACACGGTCGTCTACCTCGGGCTGTTCGCGACGCCGCTCGCGATTCCGCCGCTGCTCGCCGCGAGTTCGTGGAGCGTGGTGTGGCTCGCCGCGGCGTTGATCGCCGCCGCGACCTATCCGCTGTTCGCGCGCTGACGGGCGCGCCCGGCGGCCGACGGCGTCGAGTGGCGGCCGCCGTCGCGCGGCGCGGTCAGAACTTGTACACGGCGGACAGCATCGCCGAACGGCCGTCGCCGAGCTCGACCGCCGACGACCGCGATTCGCTGCCCGACACCTGCCGCACGCGTTCGACGTACGCGCGATCGAACAGATTGTCGACGTTCAGCTGAATGCGCAGCCGGCGGCTCACGTCGTAGCTCGCCATCAGGTTGTGCACCCAGTACGCGCCGAGCTTGCCGTCGCCCTGCGACGTCACGTTGCGTCGGCCGACGAAGTGCGAACCGTAGCCGAGCGTCCAGCCCGCCGGCAACCGATAGGTCGTCCACACGTTGAACGCGTGCCGCGGCGTGTTGCCGAGCGCCTGCCCGTCGCGCCGCGGCGACGACGGCGAACTGAGCGTCACGCTCGCCAGATACGTGTAGTTCGCGAACACGTCCCAGCGCGGCGTCACCTTGCCAGCGGCGCCGAGCTCCACGCCGCGCACGCGTTGCCGGCCCGCGAGCGCATAGCTGCCGTCGGCCATGCGTTCGCGCGCGTTCTTCTTTTCGGTCTGGAACAGCGCGCCGTTCAGCGCGATGCCCGCGAGTCCTTCCCATTTCGCACCGAGTTCGACGCTCTCGTTTTTCTCGGGCGCGAGCGCGCCGGTCGCCGCGCTCACGCCGGAGCCGGTGGTCACGAGGAATTCGGCCGACGGGTTGAACGACGTGCCGTACGCGAAATACGCGCGAGCGTTGTCGGTCGGCTTGAACACGAGCCCCGCGCGCGTGCTCAGATGTCGATCGGCGGTGTCCGCGCGCTCGGTCGGCTTGCCGGCCGCGGTCCCTTCCGACCACCCGTCGATCCAGTCGTGCCGCAGCCCGACGTCGATGTCCCAGTAGCGGCCGACCGAGATCGTGTCGAACGCGTACAGCGCCTTCACGACCAGCGCGGTGTCGTTGCGCGCGCTGTCCTGGCGCTGCGCCGGGCCGAGCCACACGCCGGGCGGCGCGGCGAGCGCGAAGCCGTCGGCCGGGTAGAAGCGGTTGAGCCCGTACGAATAGGTCGTGCGACCGTACGTCTCGCGCGAGATCTCGAAACCCGTCACCAGCGTATGCCCGATGCCGAACGTCGAGAACGCGCCGGTGACGTTCGTCTGGCTCGCCCACATCGCGGTCGACGCATCGCGACCATAGCCCTGGGGCCCGGCCGGCTTGTAGCGCCCCGGCGGCAGGCCCTGCAGGTTCACGTGCGACGCCGAAATCACCGTGTCGCGATTCAGGTGCGCATAGCGGCTCAGGTTCTGCACCTTCAGGCCGGACGACACGTCGTGTTCGGCCTTCACGGTGAACGTATCCGACGTGATGCGCTCGCGGTCGAGATTGCGCCAGCCGAAATAGCGGTCGCGCGGCACGCCGGCCAGCACCTGGCCGTTGTGCGCCGGCAGCCCGTAGTCGGGCAGGTTGTTGTCGTACTGGTGGAAATAGCCGAGCGTGACGCGCGTCGGCGTGCCGAGACCGAACGCGAGCGACGGCGCGATGCCCCAGCGCCGCTTGCGGACGTCGTCGCGGCCGGGCACGTCGTTGACGTGCGCCATCGCATTCAGGCGGAACGCCGCGCGGCCGTCGGAGCCGGGCAGCGGCCGGTTCGCATCGAGCGTCACGCGGCGGTAGTCCGATGTGCCGAGCATCGTGCCGGCCTCGGTGAACGCACCCGCCTTCGGTGTCTTGCTGACCAGGTTCACCGAGCCCCCCGTCGTGCCGGCGCCGCCGAACACCGAGTTCGGCCCCTTGATCACCTCGACCGCCTCGACGTTGAACAGGTCGCTGCGATTGTTCTGCGCGCTGTCGCGCAGCCCGTCGAGCTGCAGGTTCGCGTTCGCGCCGAAACCGCGGATATTGAACAGGTCGCCCGACCCGCCGCCGCCCTCGCCGGCGTTGAACGTGATGCCCGCGACGTTCGACAGCGCCTCGCGCAAGCTCAGCGCCTGCTGTTCGTCGAGCACCGCGCGCGGCACGACGGTGATCGTCTGCGGCACGTCGAGCAGCGGCGTCGCATATTTGGCGGAACCCGACCGGTCGACGCGCGACCCGGCGTCGCGCGCGCCGTGCACGACGATCGGGTCCAGGTGCGGCGCGTGGCGCGGCTCGCCTTCCTCCGCGCCTGCCGGCGCGGCCGCACAGGTCATCATCGCGAACGCGACGGATGCGGTCGCGCGCCGCGGCGGCGTCGCGCTCGACTGGATGCAACGGCTCATGTTCACTCCACTCCATTGATGATAATGATTCTCATTCAATAGAATTGAGTGCGACATGGCAATTGGACACGTCCGAACTTGGCGGTCCGAACGAACCGCCGAACGAAACGGCCGGGCTCGGCCCACGTGCGGCCGTCGGCGAGCGCGACTTCGATCGATGCGCTTCACCGACGCGAACGCGTTGATCGACGCGGCGCTGCAAGGCCGCGGCGTCGCCCTCGCGCGCCGCTCGCTGATCGAGCCCGAACTCGCGGACGGCACGCTCGTGCGCGTATCGACGGTGCGCATCGCCGACGTGTACGCGCACTACGTCGTGTGGCGCCCCGACCATCCTCACGAAGCGGCGATCCGCGCGTGGCTCGACTGGCTGCGCAGCGAAGTGCGGCGCAGGACGCCGCGGCGCTGACGCCCACGCCGGCGCCGACGCCGACGCTCACGCGCGCATCGGCATCGCCACCTTGTCGAGCGTGATCGGCAGATCGCGCACCCGCACGCCGGTCGCGTGATAGACCGCATTGGCGATCGCGGCCGGCACGCCGGTGATGCCGATTTCGCCGATGCCGCGAATGCCGAGCGGATTGAAATGCGTGTCGCTTTCGTCGACGAAACTCACGTCGAGCTCGCCGATGTCCGCGTTCACGGGCACGTGATATTCGGCGAGATTCGCGTTCGTGAAGCGGCCGTGCCGCACGTCGAGATGCGAGCCCTCCTCGAGCGCGGTGCCGAGCCCCCACACCATCCCGCCGATCAACTGGCTGCGTGCCGTTTTCGCGTTGAGCAAACGGCCGACGCTGTAGACGCCGACGATGCGCGGTACGCGAATCGTGCCGAGCTCGGCGTCGACGTGCACTTCGGCGAACACCGCGCCGAACGAATGGGACGCATAGCGCGACTTCTCGTCGCCCGGCTTCGTCGTCGCCTGCGCGTCGATCGGCTGGCCGCCCGCGCGCGCGATCACCGCCGCGGCCGGATCGCGCCGCGACGGCTCGCCGCGCTGCACGACCCAGCCGTCGTCGACCGTCACGTCGTCGGCCGCGGCGCCGTGCAGCGGCGAACCCGGATCGGCGATCGCCAGCGCGATCAGCTTCGCCCGCGCCTGCAGCGCGGCCTCGCGCACGGCGGGCGCCACGCTCGCCGCGGATTGCGAGCCGCCCGATACCGGCGCGCGCGGCAGGCTCGAATCGCCGAGCACAAAGCGCACGTTCTGCGGCGCGAAACCGAGCGCATCGGCCGCGACCTGCGTCATCACCGTGTAGGTGCCGGTGCCGATGTCCTGCGTGCCCGACGCGACTTCGGCCGTGCCGTCCGGCAGGATACGCGCCCGCGCCGACGCCTCGCTGCGATTCGCCGGATACGTGGCGGCCGCCATCCCGAGGCCGATCAGCGTGTCGCCGTCGCGCATCGTGCGCGGCGCGCCGGTGCGCCGCGACCAGCCGAAGCGCCGCGCGCCGACCTCGTAGCATTCGCGCAGCTTGTTGCTCGACCACGGCTTGCCGTCCTGCGGGTCGACCTCGGCGTAATTCGCGAGCCGCAGCGCGACCGGGTCCATCCCGAGTTGCCACGCGAGCTCGTCCATCGCCGATTCGAGCGCGAACGAGCCCGACGCCTCGCCGGGCGCGCGCATGAACGTCGGCGTGCCGACGTTCAGCGACACGATCCGGTGCGTGGTCGCGTGGTTCGGCACCGCGTACATGATCCGCGACGGCATCCCGCACATCTCCATCCAGTCCTCGAACGTCGACGTGGTGGCGATCGTGTCGTGGCGCATCGCCGTCAACGTGCCGTCCCGGCGGGCGGCCAGCACGATGCGCTGCTCGGTGAACGGCCGGCCGCCGACCGGGCCGAACATCTGCGGCCGCGTCAGCGCGAGACGAACCGGGCGCCCGACCTGCTTCGCGGCCATCGCGCACAACGACACGTGCGACCACGACGAGCCCTTGCAGCCGAAGCCGCCGCCGAGGAACGGCGAAATCACGCGCACGTGTTCCGGTGCGATGCCGAACACGGCGGCCACCGCCGTGCTCGCGCCCGACACGCCCTGCGTCGCATCGTGCAGCGTGAGCGTCGGGCCGTCCCAGCGCGCCATCGTCGCGTGCGGCTCGATCGGGTTGTGGTGCTGCATCGGCGTCGTATAGGTCGCGTCGATGCGCACCGCGCCTTCGCGCAGGCCCGCATCGACGTCGCCGCGCCGCGTATCCATCGGGCGGCCCTGCTGCTTCGGCGGCACGCGCGCGCCGCGCTTCGCCTGCGCGAAATCCGCGACGGCATCGGCCGCGCGATAGCGCACCTGCACGGCCTGCGCGGCGTCGGTCGCCTGCTCGAGCGTGTCGGCGACGACGACCGCGACGGGTTCGTTGCTGTAGCGCACCGTGTCGTCCTGCAGCAACGTAAGCCGGCGCCCGGCCGGCGGCGACAGCGGCGGCCGGCCGCCGTCGGGCAGCCGCATCGCGTTCTCGTGCGTGATCACGATCAGCACGCCCGGCATCGCGCGGGCGCGCGCCGCATCGATCGACTCGATGCGCCCGGACGCGATCGTGCTCGTCACGAGCACCGCGTGCGCGAGCCGCGCATCGGAGAATTCGGCCGCGTAGTGCGCGCCGCCCGTCACCTTCAGTACCCCGTCGACACGGTCGAGCGGTTGTCCCGTCATCGTGTTCATGCGGCCCCTCCTGTCGTGGCGGCTGCCGTTCCGACCGCTCGGACGATCGCCCGCTGCGCGAGCGCGACCTTGAAGCCATTACCGTCGAGCGGCCGCGCATCGCGCAACGCCAGCGCGGCCGCCTCGCGCAGCGTCGCGTCGGTCGGCGTGCGGCCAACGAGATGCGCTTCCGCCTCCATCGCCCGCAACGGCTTGTGCGCGACGCCGCCGAGCGCGATGCGCGCGTCGGCGATGCGCGGACCGTCCATCCGCAACGCGGCCGCGACCGACACCAGCGCGAACGCGTAGCTCGCGCGATCGCGCACCTTCAGATAGTGCGCATGTTCGGCGAAGCGCGGCGGCGGCAGGTCCACCGCGGTGATCAGCTCGCCCGGTTCGAGCGTCGTGTCGAGATCGGGACGATCGCCGGGCAAGCGGTGAAACGACGCGATCGGAATCTGGCGTGCGCCGCGCGGGCCGCTCACCTGCACGACGGCGTCGAGCGCGGCGAGCGCGACGCTCATGTCCGACGGGTTCACCGCCACGCACTGCGGGCTGGCGCCGAGGATCGCGTGCATCCGGTTGTGGCCGCCGATCGCCGCGCAGCCGCTGCCCGGCGCGCGCTTGTTGCATTGCGCGAACGCGGGATCGTAGAAATACGGGCAACGCGTGCGCTGCATCAGGTTGCCGCCGACGGTCGCCATGTTGCGCAATTGCGCGGACGCGCCGGCGAGCAGCGCCTGCGACAGCAGCGGATAGTCGGCGCGCAGGCGCGGATGATCGGCCGCCTCGCTGTTGCGCACGAGCGCGCCGATGCGCACGCCGCCGCCGGGCAGCGCGTCGACCGTATCGAGGCCCGCGATGCGCGTGATGTCGATGAGCGCGACGGGCCGCGCGACGCCGCCCTTCATCAGGTCCAGCAGGTTCGTGCCGCCGCCGATGAAGGCCGCGCCGGGCCGCTGCGCCGCGCGCACGGCGCCGGCGACGTCGGTCGCGCGTTCGTAGGAGATCGCTTCCATTGCCGTGGCCTCCGCGCCTAGCCGTGAGCCGCATGCGCGGCGCGCACGGCGGCGACGATGTTCGGGTACGCGCCGCAGCGGCACAGGTTGCCGCTCATGCGCTCGCGGATCTCGTCGTCCGACAGCTGCACGGGACGGCGCCGCACGTCGTCGGTGGCGGCGCTCCCGGCCCCCGCCGCGAACTCGTCGAGCAGCGCGGTGGCCGAGCAGAGCTGGCCGGACGTGCAGTAGCCGCACTGGAACGCATCGCATTCGACGAACGCGCGCTGCACCGGGCTCAGTTCGCCGCCGCGCGTCAGCCCTTCGACGGTCGTGATCCGCGCGCCTTCGTGCATCACCGCGAGCGTCAGGCATGCGTTGATGCGCCGGCCGTCGACGAGCACCGTGCATGCACCGCACTGCCCGCGATCGCAGCCTTTCTTCGTGCCCGTGAGCCCCGCGTATTCGCGCAGTGCGTCGAGCAGCGTGACGCGCGGTTCGAGTTGCAGCGTGTATGCGCGCCCGTTGATGTCGAGGTGCACGGGTTGCGCCGGCACCGCGTCGCGGTGGGACGCGGCCGGCGTGAATGCCGCGTGCGGCGGCTGCGGATGAACGTGCGATGCGGCGCTGACGGTCGCGGCCGCCGCCGCGGATTGCAGGAAACGGCGCCGCGCGGCGCTGGACGGCGTATCGGGCGGCAACGGCGGCGGCGCCGCTGAACGGCCCGGCCCGAGCGGCGACGGGGCCGCATCGCGCGCCGGTTCGGCAGACGGGGAATCGGATCGATCGCTGGACATGACTTCTGCTCGCTCCGTGGTTGATGGACGCGGATGTGCGCCGCGTGCCCGGATGGCAGCGCGGTCGGCACGCGCATCGGCAAAGAGCAATTCGGGTGCCGCGAAACGGCGGGAGCCGCGTACGGGGGCAGGGCCGGCCACCGTGAGCGGCGCGCACCGGGCGGCAGACGGGGCGAGCCGGCGGTGATAGCGCCGTCATGACGCCACGCTGGCGCGCGGCTGGCCGTTCGCTGACGAAGCGGCAATAACGCCCGGTTTTCGGGCGTGGCCGGGCGCGCATCGGTCACAAGTTGCCGGTCGCATTGGCCATGCCGCGCAGGGCGGCCGCGTCGGCCGTGGCCGGGTCCCGACGTGGCGCGCCGTGTAAATGCGCGCAGCATCGGCCTCTGCTGGAAAATTCCGCCATGGGTGCGGCAGGATCGCCGGGACAGCAGCCGATCACGCTGACGAAATCATTTCGCGATCACTCGGCGATCACGCCGGAATCGCAAACGATTCACCGAAACGTCGCATCGCGGCGGCATACTCGAAAACGTTTCCCGATCAGCCTGTCAGGAGAGAAGTCATGCGTCGCGTTTCCGTCGCCGTCGTTCTGTGTGCCGCCGTGTTCGTCGCCGCGTGCAGCGACGACGCGCCGCACGACGCCAACGCGACCGACGCCGCCCAGCAGGCCGGCGCGTCGAGCGGCGTCGCCAGCGCGTTCAACAGCGACGCGACCGCGAACGCCGCCGCATCCGATGCCGCGCCGCTCGCGCCGCCCGTCGTGCACTACCCGCCCGATGACGACGACGACGCGAAGCCCTCCGCGAACGCAGCCGCGTCAAGCGCCGCCGCGTCGCCGCCGGCCTGATCCCGCCGCCACGTGACAGGAGTCGCCCCTGTTCAGGCAGCGCAGTGGACGCGCGCGTCGAGCCGCTGCTGACATGACGTAATGGTAGGCGACGACGCGAACGGCACGGTATCGCGCCGCTTCGCGAGCCACGTCGAGCATGGCCGGCCGAGGGATTCGCACCCGGCCGCCGTCAGGCAGGGCCGCCTGCGCGTTGCACGCGCGACGGCCCGCCATGCCGCGACCGCCACCGCGCGGCACGCGCCGCGCAACCCGCCCGTCAGACCGCGAGCGCGCGCTCGACGAACGCGGCGTCGAAGCCGTCGTCCGCGTCGCGAAAACGCAGCGGCGCCGCGCAATGCACCAGCGTGTCGATGAAGTATTTCGCGCGCGGCCACGGCCCAAAGCCGGCCGCCGTATTGATGTGCCCGGCATCGCCGAGGTTCACGAACGCGCTGCCCAGGCGCTGCGCGAGCGTGCGCGCATCGGCGAGCGGCATCCACGGATCGGTCTCGCTGCCGATCACGATCGACGGCACCGCGAGCCGGCGCGCGTCGAACGGCCCGGCAAACGTGAATTTCTTCGGGCTGGCCGGCGCGACGAACAGCACGCCCGCGACATCGCCCGCGTGCGGCGACTGCGCGAGCGCATGCGCGGCCGCGAGGCAGCCGAAGCTGTGCGCGGCGAGCACGAACGGGCCGCGCTCGCGATCGAGCAGCGCGCGCACCGCTTGCGCCCAGCCCGCGAGATCGGGTGCGTCCCAGTCGTGCTGCTCGACCCGCAACGCGCGCGGGAACTGCCGCTCGAGCCAGGTTTGCCAGTGAGCGCCTTCGCTGCCGTGCAGGCCCGGAACGGTGACGAGCCGCGGCGGCCACGCCGATTTGCTGCATGCGCGCATGATTGCCCTCGCTTGCTTGAAGACGAGGTTCGATTGTGGCGTCGGGCACGCGGCGGCCGAACCAATATTTTGTGCTTTGCTTTTGCGCGGCGCCGCGACCGGAGGCGGCCGCGCCACCGCGCGACGGCGGCCCGCGCCGGCCGCATGGCCGGCACCGACGGCGCAATGTGCCGCGAAACCGTAGAATGTGGGCTTCCCGTCAGCTTCACACGGAACCGGTCCCCGCGCCAACGCGCCGGGCCGGTCGTCAGGAGTCGCCCGATGTCCGCTACGTCCGCCGGCGCGCCGCGCCCGGCTTCGCTCGCCGTTCCCGTGACGCGCCTCGCCGGCGCGCGCGCCGTCACGCAATGAAGATCCTGTTCCATTCACCGCATCAGGAAGCCGTCGCCTGGCGCGACGAGATCGCGCGTGCGTTGCCCGAAGCCGAACTGCGCGCATGGCAGCCGGGCGATACGGCCGCCGCCGACTACGCGCTCGTGTGGCGCGCGCCGCGCGAGTTCTTCGCGCCGCGCGACGGCCTGCGCGCGATCTTCAACCTCGGCGCGGGCGTCGATGCGCTACTCGCGCTCGAGCGCGCGCATCCGGGCACGCTGCCCGCGCACGTGCCGCTCGTGCGGCTCGAGGATTCGGGCATGGCGCGGCAGATGGTCGAATACGTGACGCACGCGGTGCTGCGCTACCTGCGCCGCTTCGACGAATACGACCTGCAACAGCGCGAACGCCGCTGGCAGCCGCTCGAACCGCATGCGCGCGCGGGCTTCACCGTCGCGGTCCTCGGCCTCGGCGTGCTCGGCGCCGAAGTCGCCCGCGCGCTCGCCGCGCTCGGCCTGCCGGTGCGCGGCTACAGCCGCAGTGCGAAGCAGCTCGACGGCATCGCGACCTTCGCCGGTGACGGCGCGTTCCACGCGTGCATCGACGGCGCGAAAGTGCTCGTCAACCTGCTGCCGAGCACGCGCGACACCGACGGCATTCTGTCGGTACGCGCGTTCGCGCGGCTCGCGCGCGGCGCGTACGTCGTCAACGTCGCGCGCGGCGCGCATCTCGTCGAGGCCGATCTGCTCGACGCACTCGCGAGCGGCCAGATCGCCGCGGCCACGCTCGACGTGTTCCAGCACGAACCGCTGCCGGACGACCATCCGTTCTGGCGCGCGCCGCGCATCACGATCACGCCGCACAGCTCGGCCGAGACGCTGCGCGCGGAAGCCGTCGAGCAGATCGCCGGCAAGATCCGCGCGTTCGAGCGCGGCGCGCCCGTCAGCGGCATCGTCGACTACGCGCGCGGCTACTGAATTCCGCCCGAGATAAAACTGGAGACAACCATGACGTTCCCCACCGCCGTCAAGATCGTCGAAGTCGGCCCGCGCGACGGCCTGCAGAACGAAAAGACCTTCGTGCCCACCGACGTGAAGATCGCGCTCGTCGACAAGCTGTCGCGCGCCGGCTTCCGCAACGTCGAGGCCGCGTCGTTCGTGTCGCCGAAATGGGTGCCGCAGATGGCCGACGGCGCCGACGTGATGGCCGGCATCGAGCGCCGCGCGGGCACCGTGTACTCGGTGCTCACGCCGAACCTGAAGGGCTTCGAGAATGCGGTGGCCGCCCGCGCGGACGAAGTCGTGATCTTCGGCGCGGCGAGCGAAGCGTTCTCGCAGCGGAACATCAACTGCACCATCGCCGAGAGCATCGCGCGCTTCGAGCCCGTCGCGCAGGCCGCGAAGGACGCGGGCCTGCGGCTGCGCGGCAGCGTGTCGTGCGCGCTCGGCTGCCCGTATCAAGGCGAGGTGCCGGTCGCGTCGGTCGTCGACGTCGTCGAGCGGTTCGCCGCGCTCGGCTGCGACGAGATCGACATCGCCGACACGATCGGCGTCGGCACGCCGAAGCGCACGCGCGAGGTGCTCGCGGCGGTCACGCGCGTGTTCCCGCGCGAGCGCCTGTCGGGCCACTTCCACGACACCTACGGCCAGGCGCTCGCGAACATCTACGCGGCGCTGTTCGAAGGAATCGAGATCTTCCACGCGTCGGTCGCGGGCCTCGGCGGCTGCCCGTACGCGAAGGGCGCGACCGGCAACGTCGCGACCGAGGACGTGCTGTACCTGATGCAGGGCCTCGGCATCGAGACCGGCATCGATCTCGCGCAGGTCGTCGCCGCCGGCGACTTCATCTCGAACGCGATCGGCCGCGCGAACGTGTCGCGCGCCGGTCGCGCACTGCTTGCCAAGGCGCAAAGCGCGGCCGACGCCGCGAACTGCGTCTGATCACGCCATTCCACGGATTCCTTTCCATGACGACACCCGCTTCATTCGATTCCCTCCCCGATTCCGCGCGACGCGTCGCGCTGCTGCTGCGCGAGCGCGGCCATGCGAAAGGCATCGTGATGCTCGCCGAAACCGGCAAGACGTCGGCCGAGGCCGCGGCCGGGCTCGGCTGCTCGGTCGCGCAGATCGCGAAGTCGATCCTGTTTCGCCGGCAGGCCGACGGCGCGCCCGTGCTGGTGATCGCGAGCGGCGTGAACCGCGTCGACGAGCAGAAGGTCGCCGCGCAGGTCGGCCCGGTCGGTCGCGCGGACGCGAAGTTCGTGCGCGACCACACCGGCTATGCGATCGGCGGCGTGTGCCCGATCGGCCATCTGGTCGAACCCGTCACGCTGATCGACGCCGACCTGCTCGCGCTCGACAGCCTGTGGGCCGCGGCCGGCCATCCGCACGCGGTGTTCAACCTGTCGCCGCACGAACTCGTGTCGCTGACGGGCGCGCCCGTCGCGGACGTCGCGTTGCGGGCATCCGCATGAGCGACGTGACGATGCCGCTCGCCACGGTCGCGTCGCCGTGCACCGACGTCTGCCGGATCGATCCGCGCACCGACTGGTGCGCGGGATGCCTGCGCACGCGCGGCGAGATCAAGGGATGGCGTGAGTCGGACGACGATGCGAGGCGCGCGCTGCTCGCACGGCTGGACGCGCGTCGGCGGCTGATCGCGGGCAGCGAGACATAAAAAAAAGCCGTTCAGCCTCACGGGCGAACGGCATCGAGATCGGAATCCTGTGAACGTGATCAACGTCACAGCCCGCATCATACGAGCGACGCGGGCGCATCGCATCGGGTGTTTCCCTACAGCTTCTTGCAGCGCTTTTCATCGATGCGCACGACGTCCGCGCGACGTCGTTGCGCAGGCAATCTGCATCCCCGACACGCGCCTTCGACGTGCCGCGGCGGAAGCGCGCCGGCGCGCCGAATCGTCCGACCGTTTCAGTCGCCGACCGTCGCGCGACGGGCCGGCACGATGCGCCAGCCGAGGTTCACGCCGGCCGCCGCGAGCAGGATCAGCAGCGCGCCGAACACCTGCGTCCATGCGAGCGTCTGCCCGAACGCCACGCGATCGACGGCGATCGCGACGACCGGATAGACGAACGACAGCGCGCCCGTCATCGCGGTCGGCAGCTTCTGGATCGCGCCGTACAGCAGCACGTACATCAGCCCCGTGTTGACGATGCCGAGCACGATCAGGTCGGCCCATTGCCCGGCCGTCGCCGGCAAGGTGTCGAACTGCGCGAACGGCGCGAGCAGCAGGATGCCGAGGCCGACCTGCAGCAGCGCGAGCAGATGCGGCGGCGTGCCCTTCAGGTGCTTCGTGATGATCGACGAGATCGCATACAGGAATGCCGCGCCGAGCGACAGCGCGACGCCTTCCAGATATTCGCCGGGCACCGCGAGCACGGCCGGCTCGACGCGCACCACGAACACGAGCCCGGCGAACGCGAGCGCGAGCCACGCGAGCGTCGACGCGGTGATCCGCTCGCGGAACACGATGGCGCCGAGCGCGACGAGCATGAACGGCTGGGTGTTGTAGACGGCCGTCGCCATCGAGATCGACGCGCGCGAATAGGCGGCGAACAGCAGCAGCCAGTTCGCGACGATCGCGAGGCTGCCGAGCGTCGCGAGCGCGAGCATCCGCGGCGAGAACAGCGAGCGGCGCAGAAAGCCGAACGCCGCGCAGACGATCGCGAGCGTCGCGGCGCCGAACACGCAGCGGAAGAACACGACATTCGTCAGCGGCTGCCGCGACGACATCACGAGCCAGCCGATCGTGCCGGACATCAGCATCGCGACGATCATCTCGGCGGCGCCGCGGCGCATTTCATTCGAGGCCATCAAGAACTCCGTTGAATAGCGGGGATGACTTCGATTCTAGAAACTTGCTTTCGCCGCAACCACGGATAAACTGAAGTGAATCAGCCGATTCACCTTCGAAAGCAAAGCGATCATGCCGAAACGCCTTTCTCCGCCCGCGGTCGCGTCGCTCGACGCGACCGACCGCGCGATCGTCGCCGCGCTGGCCGACGACGCCCGCATCGCGACCAGCGAACTCGCCCGGCAGATCGGGCTGTCGGCGCCCGCGACCGCCGACCGCGTGCGGCGGCTCGAGGCGCAAGGCGTGATCGCCGCGTTCACCGTCGAGCTCGACCCGCGCGCGCTCGGCTACACGCTACAGGCGATCGTCCGCGTGAAGCCGCTGCCGGGCCAGTTGCATCTGGTGGAGGAGTTGCTGCGGCGCATTCCCGAATTCGTCGAATGCGACAAGGTGACCGGCGACGACTGCTTCATCTGCCGGCTCTACCTGCGCACGATCGAGCACCTCGACGACATCCTGTCGAAGGTCACGGAGCGCGCGGAGACGAGCACCGCGATCGTGAAATCGACGCCCGTGCCGCGCCGCCTGCCGCCGCTCGTCGAGGACGACCACGCGCACCGCTAAGCCGCGCGCGGCGCATGTCGGCGAGCCGCGCGCGGCGCGCACCATCGGGCCGTAGGCGGCACGCGCCGCCGCCCGCCCCGTCACGCGGCCGCGTCGCGCGCGTCGAAGAACGCGAGCAGTTCGCCGATCAGCGCGGCGGGCGCCTCTTCCGGAATGTAGTGCCCGCAATCGAGCGCGCGGCCGCTGACGTCGCGCGCGACGCGCCGCCACTCGTCGAGCGGATCGAAGCAGCGGCCGACGACGCCGTGCTCGCCCCACAGCACGCGCAGCGGGCACGCGATCTTGTTGCCGCGTTCGAGATCCGCGCGATCGTGCTCGAGATCGATCGTCGCCGAGGCGCGATAGTCCTCGCACATCGCATGCACGGCGCCCGGCTGCGCGAGCGCCGCCCGGTACGCGTCGAGCGCCTCGGGCGCGAACGGCGCCAGCCCGGCCGACCGGTTGCCCATCACGCGCTCGACGTACGCATCGGTGTGCGCGCCGATCAGCGTCTCGGGCAGCGGCTCGGGCTGGATCAGGAAGAACCAGTGGAAATACGCGGTCGCGAACGCGCGATCGGTTTTCTCGTACATCGCGAGCGTCGGCGCGATATCGAGCAGCATCATCCGCTCGACGGCCTCCGCGTGATCGAGCGCGAGCCGGTGCGCGACCCGCGCGCCGCGATCGTGCGCGCATACGTGGAACTGCGCGAAGCCGAAATGCCGCATCACGGCGACCTGGTCCGCCGCCATCGCGCGTTTCGAATACGGCGCGTGCCGCGCGTCGCTCGGCGGCCGGCCCGAGGCGCCGTAGCCGCGCAGGTCGGTGGCGATCACGGTGAAGTGATTCGCGAGCGTCGCGGCGACGCGATGCCAGATCATGTGGGTCTGCGGATGGCCGTGCAGCAACAGCAGCGGCGGACCCGCGCCTCCTTTGACACCGAAAATGTCGGTGTCCTGCACCGTCACGCGAAACGGTGCAAACGCCTCAAACGACATGGTTTATTTCTCGTTGGTTTGTTATGGCGGCTATTTTAGGAGCGCCGGCGCGTCTTCACAGCGGGGTAAGCACGCGAAACCGTAGAAAGAGAACACTCACTCGATTGCCGGCCCACCGCCGAGTTTGTTAAGCTCGCGTAGAATCGCACGACCGTTCGTATTAATATGAACGACCGCGTTCCGCCGCTACACTCAATACACGCAAATCACCGTCCGACCGCAACGCCCCCGGAGACTGGAGACATCACATGGCATTGCCCACCGTCCTGCAGAACCTGACGCTGCCCGTCATCGCGTCGCCGATGTTCATCGTCAGCTACCCCGAACTCGTGCTCGCGCAATGCAAGGCGGGCATCGTCGGTTCGTTTCCCGCACTCAACGCGCGTCCGGCCGAACTGCTGGACGAGTGGCTCACGCAGATCCAGTCGGAACTCGCCGACCACAAGGCGAAACACCCCGATGCGGTGATCGGCCCGATCGCGGTCAACCAGATCGTCCACCAGTCGAACGCGCGGCTCGAGCACGACGTGCGCGTGTGCGTCGAGCACAAGGTGCCGATCTTCATCACGAGCCTGCGCGCGCCGGCGCGCGAGATCGTCGACGCGGTGCACGGCTACGGCGGCATCGTGCTGCACGACGTGATCAACCTGCGCCACGCGCAGAAGGCGCTCGAAGCGGGCGTCGACGGGCTGATCCTCGTCGCCGCCGGCGCCGGCGGCCACGCGGGCACGACGTCGCCGTTCGCGCTGGTCGGCGAAGTGCGCAAGATCTTCGACGGTCCGATCGTGCTGTCCGGCTCGATCGCGAACGGCGGCTCGATCCTCGCCGCGCAGGCGATGGGCGCGGATTTCGCGTACATGGGCACGCGTTTCATCGCGACGCAGGAAGCGCACGCGATCGACGACTACAAGCATGCGATCCTGAATGCGAAATCGTCGGACATCATCTACACGAATCTCTTCACGGGCGTGCACGGCAACTACATCCGCGAGAGCATCGAGAAGGCCGGCCTCGATCCGGACGCGCTGCCGGAATCCGACAAGACCAAGATGAATTTCGGCAGCGACAAGACGAAGGCGTGGAAGGACATCTGGGGCGCCGGCCAGGGCGTCGGCCTGATGGACGATCTGCCGAGCGTCGGCGCGCTCGTCGAGCGGCTCAAGCGCGAGTACGACGACGCGAAGGCGCGGCTCGGCATCCCGCGCTGATGAAGGCGGCGGCCGTCGCGGCCGCCCTCGACGCGAGAATCGTCCAGCCAAACGAAAAGCGCGAACCGCAATGGTTCGCGCTTTTCGTTTGGGCCGCCGCGGCGGGAAACGTCGCTCAGACCGCGCGCTTCATCCGCGTGATCGGCAGCACGCGCAGGCGCGATTCGATCGACGGGCACAGCGACTGCCCTTCGAAACGCGCGGCCAGGAAATCGACGAACGAGCGCACCTTCGCGGACACGTGGCGGCGGCTCGCATACACCGCATAGATCGGCGCCTCGTGCGGCGGCACGGAATCGAGCAGCACCGGCACGAGCCGGCCCGATTCGATGTCGTCGCCGACCACTTCGGTGCCGAGCAGCGCGATGCCCGCGCCGGCGAGCACGGCCGCGCGCAGCCCTTCGAGATGATTGACGATCAGGTTGCCGTTCAGGCTCACGCGCGACGCGGCGGCCGCGTCGATCACCAGCGAATCGAGCGTCGTCGAATTCGAATCGCGCCGCAGGTAGTTGTGGTTCGCGAGATCGGCGATCGTCTCGGGCGTGCCGTGCTTCTCGAGATACTCGGGCGACGCGACCAGCAGGATGTGCGCGGTCGCGATCTGGCGCGCGACGAGCGACGACGATTTCAATCCGTTCGGCGCCGCGCGCACCGCGACGTCATAGCCTTCCTCGATCAGGTCGACCACGCGATCGGACAGCGTCATGTCGACGGTCACGTCCGGGAACCGGCCCGCATAATCGGTGACGGCCTGCATCACGTGCCGCAGCCCGAACGCGGACAGCGACGTCACGCGCAACCTGCCCTGCGGCACCACGCTCGCGGCGCCGACGGCCTGGCCGGCTTCGTCGAGTTCGGACAGCGCCTGCACGAGGCGCTCGTAGTATTCGCGTCCCGCCTCGGTCGGCGCGACGCGTCGTGTCGTGCGATGCAGCAGCCGCGCGCCGAGCTGCTGCTCGAGGTGCATCACGTGCTTGCTCGCCATCGCCGCCGACATCTGCATGCGCTCCGCCGCGCCGACGAAGCTGCCCACTTCGACGACGTAGCGAAACACATTCATGCTGACGAGGGTATCCATCGAACTAGCTCGCAATCCCGGGGAATCAACCAATTACGAGATAGGGTAACAAAGGCGTGGGAACAGAAAGGTCAAGAAAGGCAAAACGGCGCCGCGGGTGACGGCGCCGCTTCGGGCCGGAAATGACGGGCGCGAAAACATGCAGTCGGCACGCGTGATTGACGCGCGCGGCCGGCGCTTCGATCGCGCGCGTGGGTCAGAACTTCGCGCGAATGCCTGCGCCGAACGTGTTGCCGGTCGACAGGCCGCTGATATGGTCGTTCATGTAGGCCGCGTAGACGTCGGTGCGCTTGGACAGCGGATAGTCGTAGCCGACGGCCCAGGTCTGGCGCGTCTGGTCGAGGCCGCCCGCGTCGCGCGAGTATGCATACGACGCCATCGCGTTGCCCACGCCGATCGGCACCGACACGCCGCCCTGCGCGGTGTTCACGTGCCAGCTGCCCGCGACCTGGTCGTTCTTCGTATACATGTACTGGCCGAACAGCTTCACGAGCTTCAGGTCGTAGGTCGCGCCGACCAGCGCGATACCCTGGCTCTTCATGCCGGTCACGAGCGCGCTCAGGTCCTGCGGGCCGTTGTTGAAGTTCACGTACTGATATACGGCGGTCGCCGCGAACGGGCCGTTCGCGTAGTTGAACTGCGCGCTCCACTTCTTCGAGCGGTTGTCGCCGGCCTGGTTGCCAAGGGCGTACATCGCGCCGAAATTCAGGCCACCGAACGAAGGCGACGTGTAACCCACCGCGTTGTTCCAGCCCGAATCGCCGACGGCGCCCTGGTCGCTCGGATAGGTCGGGAACGTGCCAAGGCCGAGGAACACGTGATACACCATCGGCGAGAAGGTGTACGAGTCGTAGAACGGGTTGAACAGGATCGTCGACAGGAACAGGTGCGTCGTCAGGCGGCCTGCCGTCACCGTGCCGTACGGCGAGCTGATGCCGACGTACGCGTTGCGCGCGAAGAACGTGTCGCCCTGGAAGCGGCCGTACTGGCCGTTCTGCGCGCGGAAGAAGCTCTCCAGCGTGAAGATCGCCTTGTAGCCGTCGCCGAGATCCTCGGTGCCGTGCAGGCCCCAGTACGACGTCGACATCCCGCCGCCCGACACGTTCCACGCACGATCGCCGCCCGGGAACTTGGTGGCGCCGACCCATTCGTCAACCTGCCCGTAGAGCGAGACGCTCGACTGCGCATGGACGGGTGCGGCGGCCGCCACGCAGGCGGCTGCGGCGATCAGCTTGACGGACGTGCGCGACGCACGGCGGGCGAATGCTTTCATGGGATCTCCAGGTTTTGTCGGATAGTCGATAAGTGGCGCGAGCGTTGTTGTTTGGAGCCGAGTGCTTGCGTCGTATGGGGCGCAGCCATCTTTACGGATCATTCGTCCGGTCAAAATTGCGCACACTTATTGCGGGTATAGCGCCTGCATTAACTTCGCGGCATGTATCCATGGCCGGATGCACGGCGGCGGCCCGGCGCGAATACGGTCGCACCGGCGGACGGCGGCGCGGCATGCGCGCACCGGGCGCGAAAGATAGCGCAATGCGGCGGGAAAATCAGCGGAAATCTGCGCGCGACTGTGGCGAATTCGCATCAGCCGGCAAGGGGACGAGCGCCGGGGGCGCTCAGTTTCGGTAGAACGGGGAGAACGAAGGCGAGTGTGCAGGCTCTTCCTGCGAGCGGGGCGGCGGCATCGGGCGACCGCCGCGCTCCTCGTTGTAGCGGGCGACGTCGGCGCGGATCGAGCCGGCCCGCAGCGGGACGTTGCCGCCGCCCGGCGGGCGCGGCATCTGGCGGACTTCGGCGCTGATCGGCCGATACGGGCTTTGCGCGGCGTAATGGCCGTACGACGGCGTCGGGCGCAGCCCCCAGCGGGAGCCGGCGCCGCTCACGCCGCCGGCACGTACGCCGGCAGGCGGTGCGACGTGACGCCAGCCCGGACCGCCGCCGGGGCCGCCGGCCGGCCGGCCGTACGCGCGCATGTCGCCGCCGCCGAAGCCGTGGCCGCCGAAGCCGTGACTGCCATGGGGCGGCTGGGCCAGCGCGAGCGGCATCAGCAGCGCGCCGAGCGCGCCTGCCACCCATCGTCCGATCTTCCGTTTCACCCGTTCCGTCATCGTTCCGTGCCCATCGACGCCCGCCGTCGGTTCCTTTCGGCCGACCCAAGGCTTTCAGCAGTAATTTATGAGCGGGGGGAAAGTGTGTCGAGCCAAAAAGTGTTAGGTCGCCGGCATCGGTGTAACACCATGTTACTGCTAGGTTTTTTCGCTTCGGCACGCGATTGCGGCAGAACGTTCTTCTGCGGTTTCGAGCATGGCCGGGGCGACGCGGCGGCCTTCGCGTCATGCAATCGATTCATCAATCGATTCACACAATGAATTTGTTTGGTGAATCGCCAACCCGGACAATAACGCCATCCGCGCGCGCGACGCGCGCCTTCGCCGTTTCCAAATCGAGTTCCCGATGGCCCGTCCCCGTTTTCTGCCCGACAACTTCACGCTCGCGCTCATCGGCACCGTCGTGCTCGCGAGCCTGCTGCCCTGCCGCGGCCCGGCCGCCCATGCGTTCAACTGGGCGACCAACATCGCCGTCGGCCTGCTGTTTTTCCTGCACGGCGCGAAACTGTCGCGCGAAGCCGTCGTCGCCGGCGCGACCCACTGGCGGCTGCACGCGATCGTGCTGCTCAGCACGTTCGCGCTGTTCCCGCTGCTCGGCCTCGCGCTGAAACCGGTGCTGCAACCGCTCGTCACGCCGACGCTGTATGCGGGCGTGTTGTTTCTGTGCGCGCTGCCGTCGACGGTCCAGTCGTCGATCGCGTTCACGTCGATCGCGAAAGGCAACGTGCCGGCCGCCGTGTGCGCGGCCTCGGCGTCGAGCCTGCTCGGAATCTTCGTCACGCCGGCGCTCGTCGGGCTGATGATCACGTCGCAGTCGGCCGCGGCCGCGTCGCCGTGGAGCACCGTCGGCAGCATCGTGATGCAGTTGCTCGTGCCGTTCATCGCCGGCCAGTTGCTGCGGCCCGTGATCGGCGGCTGGATCGACCGCAATCGCGGTGTGCTGCGCTTCGTCGACCAGGGCTCGATCCTGCTGGTCGTCTACGTCGCGTTCAGCGAGGCCGTCAACGAAGGGCTGTGGCACCAGATTCCGCCGCGCGCGCTCGGCGGCCTGCTCGTCGTCAACCTCGTGCTGCTCGCGATCGCGCTGCTGCTGACCGCGTTCGTCGGCAAGCGGCTCGGCTTCAACCGCGCCGACCAGATCACGATCATCTTCTGCGGGTCGAAGAAGAGCCTCGCGGCCGGCGTGCCGATGGCGAAGGTGATCTTCTCGGCGAACGCGGTCGGCGCGATCGTGCTGCCGCTGATGCTGTTCCACCAGATCCAGCTGATGGCGTGCGCGGCGCTCGCGCAGCGCTGGGGGGCGCGCGACACGAGCGGCGAGCACGACGAAGGCGACACGGCAGCCAGGTCCGGCGCGCTGAGCGCGGGCAAGCGCTGATGCGCTGATGCGCTGATGCGCGGGGGCGCGGGGGCGCGATGGCCGCCGATGGCGGCCTTCCGCCTTCCGCCTTTCTGCTTCCCGCTTCCCGCCTCTCCCGCCCACCTCCCTTCCACCCCTCGCCCCGATGCGCATCCGGCTCGCTGCACCGGCAACACGTGTCGTGTCACACAATCTTCATTCAATTCTCCGCCAGCGGTGCCGTTAAGCCGGTCGTCCCGTCGATTCGGCTGCCTTCGCCAATGCCCGCGTCCTCCTCCGATTCCGCCGCCCCCCGCACCACGCGCCTGATCGCGGATCGCGCGCTCGCCGCCGTGTTCCAGCCGATCGTCGACCTCGGATCGGGGACGGTCGTCGGTTACGAAGGGCTGATCCGCGGCCCGCGCGGCACCGATCTCGAGCCGCCCGCCGCGCTGTTCGCGCAGGCCGCGCGCGAAGGCGAAACCATCGCGCTCGAACGAGCCGCCGCGCTCACCTGCCTCGACGCGTTCGCGGCGCTCGGCTGCGACGGCAAGCTATTCCTCAATTTCAGCGCGGGCGCGATCCTCACGCTCGCCAGCGAACGCGAGCGCACACGCCAGTTCCTCGGCCGCGCGCGGATCGGCGCCGAACGCATCGTGATCGAACTCACCGAGCAGAACGCGATTCCCGATCTCGCGGACATCGGGCCGGCGGTCGCGTCGCTGCGCGACGCCGGCATCCAGTTCGCGCTCGACGACTACGGCACCGCGAATGCAAGCATGAACCTGTGGCTGCGCCTGCACCCGGACGTCGTGAAGATCGACCGCTTCTTCATCCACGACATCGCGCACGACCCGCTCAAGTTCGAAGCCGTGAAGGCCATGCAGCACTTCGCGCAGGCGAGCGGCGCGAAGCTGATCGCGGAAGGCATCGAGAACGAATGCGACCTGATCGTCGTGCGCGACATGGGCATCTGCTGCGTGCAGGGCTTCCTGCTCGGGCGGCCGAACGCGCAGCCGTCGCGGGTGGTGGCGCCGGCCGCGCGCGACGCGATCCGCGCGCCGCACATCGCGGTGTTTCCCGGCGTGACGCGCGCGGTGCGGCCGGCCGGCACGATCGCCGGCAAGATGCTCGTGCCCGCCCCGGCGCTGCCGCGCGACGCGACCAGCAACGACGTGATCGACCTGTTCAACCGGATGCCCGATCTGCACGCGGTCGCGCTCGTCGAGCGCGGGCGGCCCGTCGCGCTCGTGAATCGCCGCGGCTTCATCGACCGTTTCGCGCTGCCCTATCACCGCGAGGTGTTCGGGAAGAAGCCGTGCCTGCAGTTCGCGAACGATGCGCCGCTGATGATCGACAACGCGACCACGTTCGAGCAGCTCGCGACGCTGCTCGCGCGCCACGACCAGCGCTATCTCGCGGACGGCTTCGTGATCACCGAACACGGGCGCTATGTCGGGCTCGGCACCGGCGAGAGCCTCGTGCGCGCGGTGACCGAGATGCGCATCGAGGCCGCGCGCTACGCGAATCCGCTGACCTTCCTGCCCGGCAACATTCCGATCAGCGCGCACATCGACCGCCTGCTCCAGCGCGACGCCGGCTTTCACGCGTGCTACGTCGACCTGAACCAGTTCAAGCCGTTCAACGACCAGTACGGCTACTGGCAGGGCGACGAAGTGCTGAAATTCGCCGCGACGGTGCTGGCCGGCGTGTGCGATCCGCAGCGCGACTTTCTCGGCCATGTGGGCGGCGACGATTTCCTCGTGCTGTTCCAGCGCGACGACTGGCGCGAGCGCGCCGCCGACGCGATCGCACGCTTCAATGACGGCGCGCAACTCTTCTACACGCAGGCGGACCGGCAGGCGGGCGGGCTGCGCGGCGAGGACCGCCACGGCAACCCGGCGTTCTTCGGGTTCGTGACGATGGCGATCGGCGCGGTCGGCGTGCCGGCCGGCGCGCACGGCGCAAAGCGCTACGGCAGCGACGAGATCGCGTCGGTCGCGGCGCTCGCGAAGCGGCGGGCGAAGCAGCAGCCGGACGGGCTCGCGGTCGTCGATCTCGATGCCGGCCGCGCCGCGCTGCGCGATCGCGGCGAACCGCCGGCCGTGGCGATCGCGGCGGGCTGAACGGCGGGCTGAACGGCGGGCTGAACGGCGGGCTGAACGGCAGGCAGCCGCCGGGTGCGCACGGAAAGCGCTCGCGCACCGTGCGGCGGCACCGATGCCCGGCCGGCGCAAGGTTCGACTATTGCGCAACGGCATCGCTCGTCGCGGGCCGCAGCCACAGCGCGGCGCGCCCCCGCGCTCGCCTCGGCCCGCAGTCCGGCTGCCCCTCGCGGCCCCTTTTCGGCACTCCGTCGGCACCGGCAGACAATCCGCACACCCACCTTGCCTTTTTCGCGTTTTGTTTAGTATTTTTAGTAACGGCGTTTTCGCAGATTAGCGCCTGAAAACCCATTATTCGCGGGTATTCCCCGGTTATCCGGCCCGAATTCCGCGATACGTTTTACTATACAATCGCCTCCACCCTAAACAAACGGACCCCGAACGATGGGTACGACCATTCGCGACGTGGCGCGGGCGGCAGAGGTCTCGATCGGCACCGTCTCCCGCGCGCTGAAAAACCAGCCCGGCCTGTCCGAAGCCACGCGCGCGCGCATCGTCGAGATCGCGCGGCAGCTCGGCTACGATCCCGCGCAGTTGCGGCCGCGCATCCGCCGGCTCACCTTCCTGCTGCACCGCCAGCACAACCGCTTTCCGGCAAGCCCGTTCTTCTCGCACGTGCTGCACGGCGTCGAGGACGCATGCCGCGAGCGCGGCATCGTGCCGACGTTGCTCACGGTCGGCCCGAACGACGACGTGCTGCGCCAGATGCGCCCGCATGCGCCCGACGCGATCGCGGTCGCGGGCTTCATCGAGCCCGAGACGATCGAGGCGCTCGCCGCCACCGGCCGGCCGCTCGTGCTGATCGACCTGTGGGCGCCCGGGCTGCGCTCGGTCAACATCGACAACGCGACGGGCGCGGCGCTCGCGATGCGCCATCTGCTCGCCACCGGCCGCTCGCGGATCGCCTTCATCGGCGGCTCGGCCGCGCACTACAGCATCGCGCAGCGCGCGATCGGCTATCGGCGCGCGTTCTTCGAAGCCGGGCGATTGTTCGATCCCGCGTACGAAGTGACGATCGACGCGGGGCTCGACCCCGACACCGGCGCCGCGCGTGCGATGGAGCAACTGCTCGACGCGCCCGGCCCGCGCCCCGACGCGGTGTTCGCGTACAACGACGCGGCCGCGCTGGCCGCGCAACGCGTGTGCGTCGCACGCGGCCTGCGGATTCCGGACGACATCGCGATCGTCGGCTTCGACGACATCCCGGCCGCCGCGCACGCGAACCCGCCGCTCACGACGCTCGCGGTGGACAAGGAAGCGCTCGGCCGCCGCGGCGTCGAACTGCTGCTCGCGGAATCGCCCGAGCGCACCGAGATCTCCCTGCCCGTCGAGCTGATCGTGCGGGCCAGCAGCCAGCCCGCCGGCTCACCGGCATTCGATACCGCCACGGTCCAAGAATCATGAACATGCCCCCGGCCCACTCCCGCGCCGCCGCGCCGGCCAGCCACGCGCAAGCGGCACCGTTCGTCGCGAGCTTTCGCGACCCGTCGTTCCTGCTGTCGCACATCGAAGACACGCTGCGCTTCTACGCGACGAACGCATTCGACCCGACGGGCGGCTTCCACCATTACTTCCGCGACGACGGCAGCGTCTACAACCGCACGTCGCGCCACCTCGTCAGCACCTGCCGGTTCGTCTTCAACTACGCGATGGCGTACCGCCATTTCGGCGATCCGCGCCACCTGGAATACGCGCGCCACGGGCTGCGCTTCCTGCGCGACGCGCACTGGGACGACGCGCTGCAGGGCTACGACTGGGAGCTCGACTGGCGCGACGGCGCGAAGCACGCGACGCTCGACGGCACGCGCCACTGCTACGGCCTCGCGTTCGTGCTGCTCGCGGCCGCGCACGCGACGATGGCCGGCATCGACGAAGCGCGCCCGCTGATCGCCGCCACCTACGAGCTCGCCGAGCACCGCTTCTGGGATGCGGCCGCGGGCCTGTATGCGGACGATGCGACGCCGAACTGGATCGTGTCGTCGTACCGCGGCCAGAACGCGAACATGCACATGACGGAGGCGCTGCTCGCCGCCTACGAGGCGACCGGCCACCTCACGTACCTCGATCGCGCGGAGAAGGTCGCGTCCCACGTCACGCAGCGCCAGGCCGCGCTGTCGGGCGGGCTCGTGTGGGAGCACTACCATGCGGACTGGTCGATCGACTGGGATTACAACAAGGAAGACAGCTCGAACATCTTCCGTCCGTGGGGCTTCCAGCCCGGGCACCAGACCGAATGGGCGAAGCTGCTGCTGATCCTCGAGCGGCACCGCCCGCTCGACTGGCTCGCGCCGCGCGCGGCCGAGCTGTTCGATGCGGCGCTCACGCACGCGTGGGACGCCGATCACGGCGGCCTCTGCTACGGCTTCGGCCCCGACTTCACGATCTGCGACCACAACAAGTATTTCTGGGTGCAGGCGGAAACCTTCGCGGCCGCCGCGATGCTCGGCGCGCGCACCGGCAGCGAGCGCTTCTGGGACTGGTACGACGAGATCTGGCGCTACAGCTGGGCGCATTTCGTCGATCACCGCCACGGCGCGTGGTACCGGATCCTGACCTGCGACAACCGCAAGTACAGCGACGAGAAGAGTCCGGCCGGCAAGACCGACTATCACACGATGGGCGCCTGCTACGACGTGCTCGCGACCCTCGCGCGTCTGCAACGCAGCGAGCCGACGCAATGAGCGGCGGCACGTTTCCGGCTTTCGTGTCGGCGGGCGACATCCTGACCGACATGGTGCGCGCGGGCGACGCGCAATGGACGTCGGTGCCGGGCGGCGCCGGCTGGAACGTTGCGCGCGCGGTCGCGCGGCTCGGCATCCCGAGCGCGCTCGCCGGCTCGATCGGCGAAGACTGCTTCTCCGACGTGCTGTGGCGCACGAGCGAGGCGGCCGGCCTCGACCTGCGCTTCCTGCAGCGCGTCGCGCGGCCGCCGCTGCTCGCGATCGTCCACGAGACGCGCCCGCCCGCGTACTTCTTCATCGGCGAAGCGAGCGCCGATCTCGCGTTCGATCCCGCGCGGCTGCCGGCCGGCTGGACCGAGCACGTGCAATGGGCGCATTTCGGCTGCATCAGCCTCGTGCGCGAACCGCTCGCGGGCACGCTGGCCGCGCTCGCGGCCGACCTGCACGCGCGCGGCGTGAAGATCAGCTTCGATCCGAACGTGCGGAACCTGATGACGGCCGCATACCGGCCGACGCTGGAGAAGATGGCCGCGCTCGCCGACCTGATCAAGGTGTCGGACGAAGACTTGCGGCACCTGTTCGGCGGCGACGGCCCCGACGCGATCGCGGCGGTGCGCGCGCTGAACCCGCGGGCGGCCGTGCTCGTCACGCGCGGCGCGCAGACGGCGACGCTCTACGCGGACGGCGCCGTGCACGAAGCCTGCCCGCCGCGCGTCGAGGTGGCCGACACCGTCGGCGCGGGCGACGCGTCGATCGGCGGCCTGCTGTTCAGCCTGATGGCCGCGCCGCAGCGCGGCTGGCGCGAGCATCTCGCGTTCGCGCTGGCGGCCGGCGCCGCCGCGTGCCGGCATACGGGCGCACATGCGCCGACGCTCGATGAGGTCGTCGCGCTGCTCGAAGGTTGAACGGACAGTGAAGGGCGCGCAGGCGGGTGACCGGCCGCCGATCGGTCACCGATAAACCGCGTTCCCCATGCTGCGCCGCAGTGCTACGATGAAGCGTCCTTTTCGCGGGAGAGCACGATGGACACGAACACGTTCACGAAAGGCATCTACACGGCCAAGGCGCATACCCAGCATGCGGGCAACGGGCAGTTCCAGGGTTACGTGATCCTCGCGCGCGACGACGGGGACGACACCGAGAACATGCGCTACGACGTCCACTCGACGAGCCCCAGCGAGGAAGAAGCGTTCGACGAGGCGAAGGCGCTCGCGCACCGGATCCTCGGCGAGATCGAGCTGTGACGCGCTCCTCTTTTTCGGCGCGGCTCAGAGCAGCCGCGCCACCATCGATACCAGCATCGTCAGCACCAGCGTCGACATGAACGGGAACGGGTAGCGCCGCCCGCCGAGCGTCAGCGTGACGTCGCCCGGCATCCGCCCGATGCCGAGCTTGCCGAGCCACGGCCAGCAGCGCGTCAGAATCATCACCGCGATGAACGTCGTCAATAGCCAGCGCAGCATGCCGGGCTCCCCGTCAAAGCGCGTGCGAGCGGTCGCCGCGCGCGAACGCGTCGAGCGTGCCGTCGATCCCGCGCGAAAACGCGATCACCTTGAACAGCTCGCCCATCTCGGCTTCCGAGATCAGCTTCTGCACCGCGTTCGCGGCCGGCAGGAACTGATGAACGTCGGACGGATCGATCGCGGCCAGCGCGTCGGTGATGCCAGCGTTCAACAGGAAGCGTGCCTGCGACGTGTAGCCGAGCAGATCGGCGCCGGTCGCGACGCCCGCGTCGTAGATGCCGGTGAATTCGACGTGCGCGGTGATGTCCTGCAGGCTCGGGTACACGAACGGGTCGTCGTGCGCGTGGTGACGGTAGTGGCACATCAGCGTGCCGCGGTCGCGCTGCGGGTGGTAGTACTCGTGCGCCGGAAAACCGTAGTCGATCAGCAGCACCGCGCCGCGCGCGAGCATCGTGCAGACGGTGCGCGTGAACGCGAGCGCGGCCTCGTGCGTTTCGGTCACGTAGCCGTCGCCGACGTCGAGCGTCGCGAGCACCGCCGGCAGGCCGGCGGCGTCGACCGGCCGGTCGTCGAACACGAACGCCTGCCGCGCGTCGAGCGCGACGCCGCGCTCGCGCCACGCGCCGTCCGCCTTCGCGAAGAGGCGCACCGGCATCGCGTCGAGCACCTCGTTGCCGACCACGACGCCGTCGAACCGCTCGGGCAGCGCATCGAGCCAGCGCACCTTCGCGGCCAGCGCCGGCACCGCGGCTTCGATCGTGTCGCGCTGCCGTTCGCGCAGCTCGCCCGACAGGTCGACGATCTGGTATTCGTCGAGTTCGACGCCCGGCGCGTCGAGCGCCGCCAGCAGCCCGGCCGCGAGCTTGCCGGTGCCGGCGCCGAATTCCATCACGCGACGCGTGCCGCTCGCCGCGAGCGCTTCGGCGATGGGGTTCGCGAGCGTCTGCGCGAACAGCGGCGACAGCTCGGGCGCGGTGACGAAGTCGCTGCCGTCGTCGGCGCGGCGCCCGAACTTGCGCGCGCCGCCGCTGTAATAACCGAGGCCCGGCGCATACAGCGCGCGCTCCATGAAGCGGTCGAACGGCAGCCAGCCGCCGGCCGCCGCGATCTCGTCGCGCAGTTGCGCGGCGAGGGTTTCGGACTGCGCGAGCGCGTCGGGGCCGGGAGCAGGTAAACTAGCGGGTTCGTGAGCTTTCGGGTTCATCCCGGCATTGTAAATGACCGTTTCAGCCGATACGTCGACCCCACGCGTGGTGCTCGTCACGGGCGCCCTGGGCAGCGCGGCCGACGCCGCGTCGATCGGCCGCGCGCTCGCGACGGGTTTCGCCCGCCGCGGCTGGGACGTCGCGCTGCAGCGCAGCCCGGGCGCGCCGCGCGCAGCCGCCGATGCGCTCGTCGCCGAAGTCGCCGCGCACGGCCGCCGCGCGGCGGTGCTCGACGCCGATCCGGCCCTGGAAGCCAATGCCGCGGCCCTCGTCGCCGCGTGCGGCGAAGCGCTCGGCCGGCCCGCGTGCGCGGTATTCGTCAGCGCCAGCGCCGGCGCCGACGACGCGCACACGGTCGATGGCGCGTCGCTCGCCGCCGCGCTCGCGCGCAACGTGACCGCGCCGCTGGCGCTGGCCCGCGCGCTCGCCGATGCGACGCCGGACGCCGCGCGCGACGACGAAACGCTGCGCGCGTGCGCGATTCACGTACTGGATCAGGCCCTGTTTCACCCGGCGCCGGCGCAGTTCTCGCATGCGCTGATGCAGGCCGCGCTGAACCGCGCGACGTCGGCGCTCGCGCTGGCGCTCGCGCCGAAGGTGCGGGTCGCGGCGCTCGTGCGCGGCCACGCGCCGCACGCGGACGACATCGCGGCGGCCGCCTGCTATCTCGCGAGCGCGCCCGGCGTGACGGGCGCGACGCTGACCGTCGACGGCGGCGAGCACCTGGTGCCGCCCGCCGCCGGCCCGAATGAATGAACCGCGCGGGCGCGGCCTGAGAGCCGCCGCCCGCGCCGCTTTGCGTGCGCGCACGCCAATTTGACTGGGACGACCATGTTTTCCGCTCTCCTGCACCCCCGCCTCGCGGATTGCCGCAGGCTCTACCTGCGCGACTACGAGGTGCACATCAACATCGGGGCCTTCGAACACGAGAAGCGCGGCGAGCAACGCGTCGTCATCAACATCGACCTGTTCGTGCCGCTCGCGCTGTCCACCCCCGTCGACGACCGGCTGCACGAAGTCGTCGACTACGACCTGATGAAGCAGAGCGTCGCGCAGTGTCTGGCGCGCGGCCACATCCATCTGCAGGAAACGCTGTGCGATTCGATCGCCGCGCACCTGCTGGCGCACGACACCGTGCGCGCGGTACGCGTCCGTACCGAGAAACCGGACGCCTATCCGGACTGCGACGCCGTCGGCGTCGAAGTCTTTCGCATCAAGGACGAGGAGCGCGCATGAACGCCCCCCACATGAACGACACGGCGGCCGACGCCGCCACCGCCGAAACCGGCCGCCCCGCGCTGACGCGCCGCGAGCAGAAGGAAGCGTACGAGAACAACAAGCTGTTCAAGCGGATCGTGCGCCAGGTCGGCCAGGCGATCGGCGATTTCAACATGATCGAGCAGGGCGACAAGGTGATGGTGTGCCTGTCGGGCGGCAAGGACAGCTACGCGATGCTCGACGTGCTGCTGCGCCTGCGCGAGCGCGCGCCGATCGACTTCGACATCGTCGCGGTGAACCTCGACCAGAAGCAGCCGGGCTTCCCCGAGCACGTGCTGCCCGAATACCTGAAGCAGGTCGGCGTGCCGTTCCACATCGAGAACCAGGACACCTACAGCATCGTCAAGCGGCTCGTGCCGGAAGGCAAGACGACCTGCTCGCTGTGCTCGCGGCTGCGCCGCGGGATCCTGTACCGCGTGGCCGGCGAGCTCGGCGCGACCAAGATCGCGCTCGGCCATCACCGCGACGACATCGTGCAGACGCTGCTGCTGAACATGTTCTACGGCGGCAAGCTGAAGGGGATGCCGCCGAAGCTGCAGTCGGACGACGGCAAGAACATCGTGATCCGCCCGCTCGCGTACGTGAAGGAAACCGATCTCGAGAAATACGCGGAGCTGCGCGAATTCCCGATCATCCCGTGCAACCTGTGCGGCAGCCAGCCGAACCTGAAGCGCGCGGAAATGAAGGCGCTGATCCGCGACTGGGACAAACGCTTCCCGGGCCGCGTCGACAACATGTTCAACGCGCTCGCGAAGGTCGTGCCGTCGCACCTGATGGACACGACGCTGTACCCGTTCCAGTCGCTGCGCGCGACGGGCGAGGCCGATCCGCAAGGCGACATCGCGTTCGACGAGGAGCCGTGCGCATCGGGCGACGACGCGGCCGCGCCGGGCGCCGCCCAACCGATCTCGGTCGTCCAGTTCGACGACCTGTAAGCAGGGACCGAACACCCGCCGAAACCGGGGCCGGCGGCCTCGTTTCGGCGGTGTCGCCGCGCCGCGACAGGCCCGGAGCGACAAGGGCCGCATGCTAAAATGGACGGCTTCGAACTCTGACCCACGCGCGCGCCATGAATATCGTGATTTTGGCGGCAGGCACCGGCAAGCGCATGCGTTCCGCGCTGCCGAAAGTGCTTCACCCCCTGGCCGGCAGGCCGCTTCTTTCCCACGTCATCGACACCGCGCGCACGCTGCAGCCGTCCCGGCTCGTCGTCGTCGTCGGCCACGGCGCCGAGCAGGTCCAGGCCGCCGTCGCCGCGCCCGACGTCCAGTTCGCGGTGCAGGCCGAGCAGCTCGGCACCGGCCACGCGGTCCGCCAGGCGCTGCCGCTCCTCGATCCCGCGCAACCGACGCTCGTGTTGTACGGCGACGTGCCGCTCACGCGCGCGTCGACGCTGCGGCGCCTGGTCGACGCCGCGCGCGACGGCCGCTACGGGATCCTGACCGTCACGCTCGACGACCCGACCGGCTATGGCCGCATCGTGCGCGACGCGGCCGGCTTCGTCACGCGCATCGTCGAGCAGAAGGATGCGTCGCCGGACGAACTGCGGATCGCCGAGATCAACACCGGCATCATCGTCACGCCGACGGCCCAGCTGTCGATGTGGCTCGGCGCGCTGAAGAACGAAAACGCGCAGGGCGAGTACTACCTGACCGACGTCGTCGAACTCGCGATCGAGGCCGGCTTCGAGGTCGTCACGTCGCAGCCCGACGACGAATGGGAAACGCTCGGCGTGAACAGCAAGGCGCAGCTCGCGGAGCTCGAGCGCATTCACCAGCGCAACGTCGCCGATGCGCTGCTCGTCGACGGCGTGACGCTCGCCGATCCGGCGCGCGTCGACGTGCGCGGCACGCTGCGCTGCGGCCGCGACGTGTCGATCGACGTGAACTGCGTGTTCGAAGGCAACGTGACGCTCGCCGACGACGTGACGATCGGCCCGAACTGCGTGATCCGCAACGCATCGATCGGCGCGGGCACGCGTATCGACGCGTTCACGCACATCGACGGCGCCGAGCTCGGCGCGCACACCGTGATCGGCCCGTATGCGCGGTTGCGCCCGGGCGCGCAGCTCGCGGACGAAGCGCACGTCGGCAACTTCGTCGAGGTGAAGAACGCGGTGATCGGCCACGGCTCGAAGGCGAACCACCTCACGTACATCGGCGACGCCGACATCGGCGCGCGCGTGAACATCGGCGCGGGCACGATCACCTGCAACTACGACGGCGCGAACAAGTTCCGCACCGTGATCGAGGACGACGTGTTCGTCGGCTCCGACACGCAGCTCGTCGCGCCCGTGCGCGTGGGCCGCGGCGTGACGATCGCGGCCGGCACGACGATCTGGAAGGACGTCGCCGAAGGCGTCCTCGCGTTGAACGAGAAGACGCAGACCGCGAAGAGCGGCTACGTCCGCCCGGTCAAGAAAAAGAGCTGAACCATTTGCGGGCGCCCGCGCGGCGCCCGCTTCGACTGACAGGATTGACCATTCATGTGCGGCATTGTCGGCGCAGTTGCGCAGCGTAATATCGTTCCGGTGCTGATCGAAGGATTGCGGCGCCTCGAATACCGTGGCTACGACTCGTGCGGCGTCGCCGTGCTCGAGCCGGACGCACCGAAGCGCGCGCGCAGCGTCGCGCGCGTCGCCGATCTCGATGCGCAGGTGCGCGACACGCACCTCGAAGGCGCGACCGGCGTCGCGCACACGCGCTGGGCCACGCACGGCGCGCCGGTCACGCACAACGCGCACCCGATCTTCTCGTCGAACGCGCTCGCGCTCGTGCACAACGGCATCATCGAGAACTTCGAGACGCTGCGCGAAGCGCTGCGCGCGAAGGGCTACGAATTCGTGTCGCAGACCGACACCGAAGTGATCGCGCACCTCGTGCACAGCCTGTATCGCGGCAACCTGTTCGACGCGGTGCGCGAAGCCGTGCAGCAACTGCACGGCGCGTATGCGATCGCGGTGACGCACAAGGACCAGCCGCACACCGTCGTCGGCGCGCGCCAGGGTTCGCCGCTCGTCGTCGGTCACGGCGACGGCGAGAACTTCCTCGCGTCCGACGCGCTCGCGCTGGCCGGCAGCACCGACCGCTTCACGTTCCTCGAGGAAGGCGACGTGTGCGAGCTGTCGCTCGACGGCGTGACGATCGTCGACCGTCACGGCGCCACCGTGCAGCGTGAAATCCGCGTGGTCAGCGCATACGGCGGCGCGGTCGAGCTTGGGCCTTATCGCCACTTCATGCAGAAGGAAATCTTCGAGCAGCCGCGCGCGATCGGCGACACGGTGCCGCAAACCGAAGCCTTCGACGCGACGCTGTTCGGCGACGCCGCGCCCGCCGCGTTCGCGGCGATCGACAGCCTGCTGATCCTCGCGTGCGGCACGAGCTACTACTCGGGCCTCACCGCGAAGTACTGGCTCGAATCGATCGCGAAGATCCCGACCCAGGTCGAGATCGCGAGCGAATACCGCTACCGCGAGTCGGTGCCGAACCCGCGCCAGCTCGTGCTGGTGATCTCGCAATCGGGCGAGACGGCCGACACGCTCGCCGCGCTCAAGCATG
The DNA here is from genome assembly GCF_030481585.1 of Burkholderia sp. AU45388. Taxonomy (NCBI): domain Bacteria; kingdom Pseudomonadati; phylum Pseudomonadota; class Betaproteobacteria; order Burkholderiales; family Burkholderiaceae; genus Burkholderia; species Burkholderia sp. AU45388. Next base: position 110,871 of record NZ_JAUJPV010000027.1, read on the forward strand.
CGCAGTCGCTCGGCCACACGCATACGCTCGCGGTGTGCAACGTCGCGACGAGCGCGATGGTGCGCCTGACCGAGATGCAGTTCCTGACGCACGCGGGCACCGAGATCGGCGTCGCGTCGACGAAGGCGTTCACGACGCAGCTCGTCGCGCTGTTCGTGCTGGCCGCGACGCTCGGCAAGCTGCGCGGGCACGTCGACGCCGCGCAGGAAGCGCAATTCCTGAAGGAGCTGCGCCACCTGCCGGCCGCGCTGAACAGCGTGCTCGCGCTCGAGCCGCAGATCATCGCGTGGTCGGAGGAATTCGCGCGCAAGGAAAACGCGCTGTTCCTCGGCCGCGGGCTGCACTACCCGATCGCGCTCGAAGGCGCGCTGAAGCTGAAGGAAATCTCGTACATCCACGCCGAGGCCTATCCGGCCGGCGAGTTGAAGCACGGGCCGCTCGCGCTCGTCACGGAAGCGATGCCGGTCGTCACGGTCGCGCCGAACGACACGCTGCTCGAGAAGCTGAAGTCGAACATGCAGGAAGTGCGCGCGCGCGGCGGCGAACTGTACGTGTTCGCGGATGCGGACACGCAGATCGTCAACGACGACGGCCTGCACGTGATCCGGATGCCGGAGCACTACGGGCAACTGTCGCCGATCCTGCACGTCGTGCCGCTGCAACTGCTCGCGTATCACACCGCGTGTGCGCGCGGCACCGACGTCGACAAGCCGCGGAATCTCGCGAAGTCGGTGACGGTGGAGTAACCAGGCGACGGGATGGCCCCGTGCCGGGCCGTCCCGACCGCGTGCGGGCGCAAGGCAGGCCGTTTGGCCAGGTCGAAATATGTACCACGTAGTGGTATATAATCCTGTGCTAATTCGACCGGTTCGACATGTCTGCTTCCGTACGACGCGTCTTCAAGACGAAGTGGTTTCACAAGGCAGCCGGGAAAGCGGGAATCGCCGACGACGAGCTTTGCCGCGCGGTGCGGGAGCTGGCCCGCGGTCAGGGCGTCGATCTCGGCGGCAACGTCTGGAAGAAGCGCCTCGACGGCAATCGGCAGCGCGGGATCGTGCTGGGCAAGGTCGGGCACACGTGGGTGTTCGTGTTCCTGTTCGCGAAATGCGACCGCGACGACATCGACGCACGCGAACTGCGCGCCTTCAGAAAGCTCGCCGCGGATGTCGGCCGACACACCGACAGCGACATCGCGACGCTGGTTACCCTGAAAGAGTGGGTGGAGATTTGCAATGGCTAAGAGTCGATTCAAGAGCGACGCGACGGAGGCGGTCCACAGCGCCGCGTCGGGCCTTTATCGTGCGCAACTGATCGACAAGAAGACGATGCGCGAATACGACGATCTCTGCATCGAAGCCGCGCCGCAATTCGATCCGGAAGCGATCGCCCGCATCCGCAAGTCGGTCAACGTCAGCCAGAGCGTGTTCGCGCTCTACCTGAACACGACGACATCGACGATCCGCCAATGGGAACAGGGCGACAAGCGGCCGAGCGGCATCGCCGCGCGCATGCTCCAGATCGTCGAGAAACACGGGCTCGAGGTGTTCTCCTGAGCCGGCATTCCCCGAATGCCCCTGCACGGCCCCGGCTGGACGCGCGCCGCAACGAATATGACGGAGAGACAATGGTAAGACTGTTTGGATGCGGATTGCTGGCGCTGACGTTCGCGTCGTCGGGCTGGGCCGCCGAGCACTACGTCGAGGTCTGGAACCCGCCCGAGGCGCGGCAGCCTGCGGCGCGTACGCCAGGTGCCCGCACGGGTGCCGACGCACGCACCGGCAAGAGCGCGGAGAAGCACGCGAGCGCCACGCCGAAACCCATCGCGAAACCGCACAAGCGCCGCGTCGCGCAGGCCGTGAAAGCCGGCGCGCACCGCCCGGCCACGGCCGACACCCCGGCCGCCCCGCGCCCCGTCGCGCAACCCGCACCCGGGCGTCTCACGGTGATGCAGCCTGCCGCACCGGACGCGACGCGCGCACTCACCTTCTCCGACATCCCGCGTCAATACACGCCGGACGGCAACGTGCTGCAGGTCGGCACGCACGGCCGCTCCGCGGAGGTGACTCGATAATGGAAGCGCAGACCTACCACGGCTACCAGATCTGGGGCCACGCGATCCTGCAGCAGGACGAGATCATGCAGCCCGAGCGCTTCGCGGCGAGCGGCACGATCACGCAGAACAACCGGCTCGTCGAGGCGTCGGGCGTGCTTGGCGTGTTCGACACCGAAGACGACGCGCGCGACGCAGGGCTCGAATGGGCGCGCGCGTGGATCGACAACCACAGCTGACCGAACCCGGCAGCGCGCATCCGCGGCCGCCGTCGCCGGCGCTGCGCCGGGGCGTCGCGCGTCGCAAATGAACGAGGGGGCGTCGATGACGCCCCTTCTTTCGTTCGCCCCCGGAAGCCCGGAACACTCACGCCGCGGCGTGCGGCGGCCTCACCGTCTGCCGCGGCCGGCCGACGAGCCGTGCCAGCACGAGGATCGCCGCCAGCGTCGCGACGTACGCGGCGATCTGGATGCCTGCCGGCCGCGCCGTATAGCCGATCAGCGTATGCAGCGCCTTGCCGACGATGCTCGATTCCTTGAGCAGCCACGACGTGTCCCAGACCACATCGCCCCAGGACGGCACGAAGCCGGCGGCCAGCAGGAAGCCGACGCACTGGCTCGCCATGCCCGCGGCGAGCAGCACGATCAGCGCGTTGGTGACGGAGAACAGGCGCTTCAACGGAATCTGCAGCAGGCCCGCATACATCGCGTAGCCGAGCCCGGCGCCGCCGAGCACGCCGAGCAGCCCGCCGGCGATCATCTGCGGCGTCTGCCCCGGCTCGCCCGCCGCGATCCCGTACAGGAACAGCACGGCCTCGGAGCCCTCGCGCAATACCGCGACGCCGACCACGATCGCGAGCCCGGTCAACGGCCGGCTGCCGGCCGCGACCGCCCGGCCGACCTCGCCCATGTGCAGCGCCATTTCCCGGCCGTGGCGGCTCATCCAGATGCAGTGCCACGCGAGCATCAGCGTCGCGACGAACATCACGCCCGCGTTGAAGACTTCCTGCCCCATGCCGGATGCCCATTGCGAGATCACGTCGGCGAACGCCGCGATCAGGCCGGCGCCGACCACGCCGCCGACCAGCCCGCCGCCGACCCACCAGCCGCGCCGCGGCACGCCCTTCGTGGCGGCCATCACGATCGAGACCACCAGCGCAGCCTCAAGCACTTCACGAAAGACGATCAGGGCAGTGGACAGCATGTCGGTATCGGCTTACTTGACGGTCAGGTGCGTCTTCGACTGCGCTTCGTGATACTCGTCGTGGAACTCGTAGGTGCCGGCCTTCAGCGGCCCGACCAGGATCTCGACCGACTTGCCGGCCGGCACGACCTTCTCCGCCTTGAAGTCGTCGCTTTCGAATTCCGCGGGCGTCGCGTCGAGGTTCTTCACGACGAACTTCACCTTCTTGCCGGCAGGGATCGTCACGCCGTCGGGCGAAAACTTGTGGTCCTTCAACGTCAGGTTGACGACGTCGTCGGCCGCGAAAGCGGACGTGGCCGAGGCGCCCAGCAGGGCCAGCGCGAAACCGATAGCGAAACGGGTCATGGGTGTAATGAGCGGAAATATGGAAGGGAATCGATACTAAGATCGATTCGCATTTTCACCTCGGAGTACCCTTACATGGAGCATGGAGATCATGCGCCATCGATCCCGCGTGCGCGTGGCTACGCAAGGCTTCGCCGGATTTCGCCGACAATGTGCAGTCGTCAATCGGGAAAAATTCCGACTGACGCGCCTACACAAATGGCTATTCGTCAGACTTCAGCATGACAAACGACTGATGCGATGTGCATCACCGCATGCGGCGCTTGACCTTCCCACCATGGCAAGCTTCATGCTGAACATACTCATCCACCACCTACCCGGGAGAACACGATGGAATTCGAAGTCCAGGACATGACCTGCGGCGGCTGCGCCAACGCCATCACGCGCGCGGTGACGGCTGCCGACCCCGCCGCGAAGCTCGACATCGACGTCGCGGCGAAGATCGTCAAGGTCGACTCGGCGCAAGGCGCCGAGCGCGTGCAGTCGGTCATCGAGGCCGCCGGCTTCCATCCCGCGCTGCGCACCGCGTAACGCGCGCCGAAGGCCGCGGGCGCAGCGCCGGACGGCGACGCGCCCGCGCCCATGCCCGGCGGCGCGTCAGCGCAGCCGGATCAGCGTCGACTTCAGTTCGGTGTACTTCTCGAGCGCATGCAGCGACTTGTCGCGGCCGTTGCCCGACTGCTTGTAGCCGCCGAACGGGAAGTTCATGTCGCCGCCCTCGTCGTAGCAGTTCACCCACACGGTCCCCGCACGCAGGCGGCGCGACACGTCGTGCGCGGTCGTCAGGTTCGACGTCCACACGGCCGCGGCCAGCCCGTATTCGGTGTCGTTCGCGATCCGCACGGCTTCGTCGACGTCGTCGAACACGATCACCGACAGCACCGGCCCGAAGATTTCCTCGCGCGCGATCTTCGCGTCGGGCTTCACCTCGAACACCGTCGGCTCCACGTAGAAGCCGCCCGTTTCCGCATTCACGCGCGCACCGCCCGTGACGAGCCGGCCTTCGCCGCGCCCCGCTTCGATGTAACCGAGCACGCGCTCGAGCTGAATGCCGTCGACGATCGCGCCCATCGATACCGACGGATCGAGCGGATTGCCCGGCACGTACGCGCGGGCGGCCGCGACGAGCTTCTCGATGAACGCGTCCTTGATGTCGCGATGCACGAGCAGCCGCGAGCCGGCCGTGCACATCTCGCCCATGTTGTAGAAGATCGCGCCGGCCGCCGTTTGCGCCGCGCGGTCGAGATCGGGGCAATCGGGCAGCACGATGTTCGGCGACTTGCCGCCGAGTTCGAGCCACGCGCGCTTCAGGTTCGACTGCGCCGCGTACTGCATGATCAGCTTGCCGACCGCCGTCGAACCGGTGAACGCGATGCAGTCGACGTCGCGATGCAGCGCGAGCAGCTTGCCCGGTTCGCCCGCGCCCGGCACGACGTTGAACACGCCGGCCGGGATGCCGGCCTCGAACGCGAGCTGCGCGACGCGGATCGCGGTCAGCGGCGATTTCTCCGACGGCTTCAGCACGACGCTGTTGCCGGCCGCGAGCGCAGGGCCGAATTTCCATGCGGCCATCAGGATCGGAAAATTCCACGGCACGACGGCGGCCACCACGCCGACCGGCTCGCGCGTGACGAGACCGACGAGATGGTGATCGGCCGGCGCGACCTCGCCACCGACCTTGTCGATCGCCTCGGCGAACCATTCGACGCAGTACGCGGCGCCCGGCACGTCGACCGTCGTCGTGTCGCCGATCGGCTTGCCCGCGTCGAGCGTCTCGAGCAGCGACAGTTCGTCGAGATGCTCGCGCATCAGCGCGGCCCAGCGCAGCAGCACGGCCTTGCGCGCGCGCGGGTTCAGGCCGGCCCATACCCCTGCGTCGAACGCGCGGCGTGCGGCCGCGACCGCGGCGTTCACGTCCGCTTCGCCGCAGTCGGCGACCTTCGCCAGCACGCGGCCGTCGATCGGGCTCACGCAGTCGAACGTCTTGCCGCCGTGCGCGTCGCACGACGCGCCATCGATGAATGCGCGCCCTTCGATCTCGAGCGACGCCGCCTTGTGTTGCCAGTCAGCCAAAGTCAACTTGTTCATCAGGATGCCTCAATGTGGTGACATTCGCGATGCGGCCCGCCGCGCGCGTGGCGCACCGGCGGCCCGCCGCGAATGCAGTGACGCGCGGTCAGAAGGTTGCCGGCGAATTGGCCGACACGACCTCGCAGATCAGTTCCGCGCTGGGATTGCGAAAACGATGCGGCAAACGGCTTTCGAAGTAGTAGCCGTCTCCGGGGTCGAGCAGCCACGTCGCGCTATCGACGGTCAGCTCGAGCCGGCCCGACACGACGACGCCGCCCTCGTGCCCCGCGTGCACCAGCATCTCGGGCCCGGTGTCGGCGAGCGGCTGGTAGATCTCGCGCAGGATGCACATGTTGCGATCCTTCACGTTCGCGCCGACCAGGTGAAACGCGAGCGTCTCGTTGCCGAGGTTCGGCATCTCGTCGCGACGCGACACGACCGCGCGCGATTCGACGAGCTCGAACGTGAAGAACTCCGCGAGACTCATCGGGATGCATTCGAGCAGTTTCTTCAGCGAGCCGACCGACGGGCTCACGCGGCCCTGTTCGATCAGCGAGATCGTGCCGTTGGTGACGCCGGCGCGTTTCGCGAGTTCGCGCTGCGACAGGCCATGCTTGTTGCGCACGAAACGCAGGCGCTCGGCGACTTCGGTGGACATCGATTCGGTTTCGGACACGATAAGTGCGATGACAAAGTGAAACGACGCGGTGGACTGCCGTTGAATATTCTAATCACTTTATGCCGCACATCAGCGGGGAAAACCCTGAAAGGCGTTCGAAATAATGGACGGCGCGTCGATTATTCCTTTTGCGAATCTTTTGTTCGTATTGCTCGGGAAAGCCCTGATGCAGGACCGATAAAAAACATTTGACGCCGTTATTGGCTCGTATATGCTGGCTCTCAGGTCAGCGTCATCAGGCTTTCACAGGCGTCGAAAAGCGTTATCGCAACGCAACAATCGACGCCCGTGAATGTAAATGATGCCGGACCGGCGCCTCGATTATTTTAAACGCCCCGCGCGTCGAAACGATCAGGTGTTCAATACTTTCAACAAACCAGTCGAGTGTAATCGTGAGAGTCCGTGGCCCTCTGGTGAGGTGGGATCGAGGCGATGTGCGAAGTTTGCGCAGCGCCGTTCCCGCTTCCGACGGCAGTTGCGGCTGGCATAGTCCTCGCCTGCTTCACCTGTCGATCTACACCATCCTGTCCCGTCGTTCCGTTCGGCGCCACAACGCCGTTTCCGCACGCGCATTCGTCGCCGTCGATACCGACGAAGTGGCGTCGCTGCTGCCGTAGCGCCTCTCCTTTCTTCACGTCGTTCGTTTTTTCTGTCGATTCGCCAACCGCATCGTCCGTGCGGTGACGGCACGCGTTCGCGCATTCGTTGCCGCGTCGCGTATCGCAATGAAACGAACGACGGCCTGACCGTCGCGCGCAGCGCGGATCGCCACGCCATCCCGTTGCGCCCATTCACCAGCGGCCCCGCGCTCAGCGCCGGGCTGCGGGGTCGTGTCGCGCCCGCGTTTCGCCGCATTCGGGCCGACGCGCGTCACGTCCCTACGGATTACTGATTGACGTCATGGAAAGGAAACCTCTCGTCGGCATCACCGCCGACCTCACCCAGATCGGCGCGCACGCGTCGCATACGGTCGGCGACAAATACGTCGCCGCGATCGTCGACGGCGCGCATGCGCTCGCGATGGTGCTGCCGGCGCTCGGCGAGCGGCAGTCGACCGCCGACGTGCTCGACGCCGTGGACGGCCTGCTGTTTACCGGCAGTTACTCGAACGTCGAGCCGCATCGTTACGGCGGCGAGCCGAGCGAGCCCGGTACGAAGCACGACCCCGCCCGCGACGCGACGACGCTGCCGCTGCTGCGCGCGGCCATCGCCGCGGGCGTGCCCGTGCTGGCCGTGTGCCGCGGCTTCCAGGAGCTGAACGTCGTCTGCGGCGGCACGCTGCACCAGCGCGTACATGAAGTGCCCGGCTTCGCCGACCACCGCGAGGACGACGGCGCGCCGATGGACACGCAATACGGCCCCGCGCACGTCGTGCGCCTGACGCCCGGCGGCAAGCTGCATGCGCTCGCGGGCGGCCGCGACGAAGTGCACGTGAACTCGCTGCACAAGCAGGGCGTCGCGCGGCTCGGCGCCGGCCTCGCCGTCGAGGCCGTCGCGCCGGATGGGCTGATCGAGGCCGTGAGCGTCGTCGACGCCCCGGCGTTCGCGCTGGCCGTGCAGTGGCATCCGGAATGGCGACACGCGCAGGACCCGCTGTCGAGCGCGATCTTCCGCGCGTTCGGCGATGCGTGCCGCGCCCGTCGCGTCGAACGCACCCGCGCCATGGCCGCCGCCGCGCTCGCCTGAGCGCGCCCACCAGACAACGAGAACAGACATGCAAGACATCGAAGACTTTCTGAAGCAGCACCGGATCACCGAGATCGAAGCGATCATTCCCGACATGGCCGGCATCGCGCGCGGCAAGATCACGCCGCGCAACAAGTTCACGTCCGGCGAATCGATGCGCCTGCCGCAGGCCGTGATGGTGCAGACCGTCACCGGCGACTATCCGGAAGACGGCTCGCTCACCGGCGTGACCGATCCCGACATGGTGTGCGTGCCCGACACGTCGACGATCCGGCTGATCCCGTGGGCCGTCGACCCGACCGCGCAGGTGATCCACGACTGCGTGCACTTCGACGGCTCGCCGGTCGAGATCTCGCCGCGCTACGTGCTGCGCCGCGTGCTCGACCTGTACAAGGCGAAGGGCTGGAAGCCGGTCGTGGCGCCGGAGCTCGAGTTCTATCTGGTCGACATGAACAAGGACCCCGACCTGCCGCTGCGTCCGCCCGTCGGTCGCACGGGCCGCCCCGAAACGGGCCGCCAGTCGTATTCGATCGAGGCCGTCAACGAGTTCGATCCGCTGTTCGAGGACATCTACGAATACTGCGAAGCGCAGAACCTCGACATCGACACGCTGATCCACGAAGTCGGCGCCGCGCAGATGGAGATCAACTTCATGCACGGCGACGCGCTGTCGCTGGCCGACCAGGTGTTCCTGTTCAAGCGCACGGTGCGCGAGGCCGCGCTGCGCCACAACATGTACGCGACGTTCATGGCCAAGCCGATGGAAGACGAACCGGGCTCGGCGATGCACGTGCACCAGAGCATCGTCGACGAGGAAACGGGCCAGAACCTGTTCACGTCGCCGGAAACCGGCGGCGCGACGTCGATGTTCTACAACTACCTCGCGGGGTTGCAGAAGTACACGCCGGCGCTGATGCCGATCTTCGCGCCGTACATCAACTCGTATCGCCGCCTGTCGCGCTTCATGGCCGCGCCGATCAACGTGCAGTGGGGTTACGACAACCGCACGGTGGGGTTCCGCATCCCGCACTCGGGGCCGGCCGCACGCCGCATCGAGAACCGCATCCCGGGCGTCGATTGCAACCCGTACCTCGCGCTGGCGGCGACGCTCGCGGCCGGCTATCTCGGCATGACGCAGCGCCTGGAGCCGACCGAGCCGCTGGTGAGCGACGGCTACAGCCAGCCGTACCAGTTGCCGCGCAACCTCGAGGAAGGGCTGACGCTGATGGCCGCGTGCGAGCCGCTCGGCGAGATCCTCGGGCCCAAGTTCCTGAAGGCGTATTTCGCGCTGAAGGAAACCGAATACGAAGCGTTTTTCCGCGTGATCAGCTCGTGGGAACGCCGCCATTTGCTGCTGCACGTTTAAGCGCGCATCACCGCATACGGAATCACGGAGGAAACATGACTTACCGCAACGAATCTGCCTGGATCCAGCCGGCCGCGCCGACCGCCGCGGCCGCCGCGCCGCGCGCGACGCAGGCACGCACGACCGCCGAATACCGCGCGCTCGACGCCGCGCACCACATCCACCCGTTCTCCGACATGGGCGCGCTCAATCGCGCCGGCAGCCGCGTGATCGTGAAGGCCGACGGCGTCTACCTGTGGGACTCCGACGGCAACAAGGTGATCGACGGGATGGCCGGCCTGTGGTGCG
>NZ_JAUJPV010000028.1:0-114109 GCF_030481585.1 Burkholderia sp. AU45388
CGCGCATCCGCTGCGTGTCGGGCTCTCGATGCGCGCGACGGTCGACACGCACGACCGCAACGGTCACGCGCTCGACAGCGAGCCGCCGACGCCGGCCGTCAGCACGCGCGTGCACGACGGCGTCGCGGGAGAGGCCGAGGCGGCTGCGGCGGCGATCATTCGAGAAAATCAGTAATGAAACTTCATGATTGCTGTCACGGGCGGTGGGGGTATTGTCAGGTTGTTCGGCAGACGGACAAGGCAGGGCAACGCGCACGCGAGTCGGCTGGTGCGAATTCTCGCGCGGTTGTTTAGCCCCCCTGTGCCGCCGGTGCTCGACACTCAGGCCCAGCGCGGTGTTGGCCGTCGTGTAGCTGCGCAGTTTGTCCGTAACGATGACGCTCGGGCGGCCGTGGCGCTTGAGCAGCTTGCGCATCAGTCGCTTGGCCGCCGTGGCGTCGCGCCGACGCTGAACCAGGACATCGAGCACGGCGCCGTGTTGATCCACGGCTCGCCAGAGCCAGTGCTTCGCGCCGCGGATCGTCACCACTACCTCGTCAAGGTGCCATGCCACTGCGGCGCGGGGCCGTGGCACGGATACGCTGGGCGCTCGCCAGACTAAACTTCGCTGCCCAGCAGCGTACTGTCTCGTAGGTCAGCTTGATGCGCCCTGCCGCCAGCATTTCCCCGACCATCCGTAGGCTCAGCGGAAATCGGTAGTACAGCCACACCGCGTAGCTGATCACGTCGGGCGGGAAGTGGTCGTCCTTGAACGAGATCGGCGAATCAAGGTAAGGCGCGAAGGGATGGACATGGACGAACTTGTTCGTGCCCTACTATACAAGCCGCTGACGCAAACAACCTGACAATACGGTTCTCGTTGCTTTATCGCATTAAAGTTTATTCGTTGGCGAGTCGGGCGCGCATGCGTACCAACGTGCGCGGATTGACGCCGAACAGGCCGGCAACAGACGCTATCGACTCAGTTTTCATGAGAGTCAGCGCTTGCTGTTGTTGGCTCGCGCTTAAGGCGGGTTTGCGTCCATGCCGTTTCCCACGTGCCTTGGCAGCCTGAATGCCGGCCTTGGTGCGCTCGCTTATGAGGGTGCGCTCAAACTGGGCCATAGCAGCCATCATATGAAACAGCAAGACGCCGCTGGACGAATCTGTCGATATATTTTCTGTGAGCGATTCGAACTTGACATCCTGCTGTTCTAGATAGGTGACTAGGTCAACCAGCTTACCAAGAGAACGTCCCAATCGATCGAGGCGCCAGACGACGAGGACGCCGCCATCCTTCAGACGGCGCAGGGCGCGCTCGAGGCCGGGGCGCTGGAAGGTCGCGCCGGAGATACCCTGATCGCAAAAGATGACTTTGCAGCCGGCGTGCCGTAAGGCGTCCTTCTGCAAATCGAGATTTTGTTCGTCAGTCGAGACGCGCGCGTAACCAATTTTCATAACTTGTACCTATAGAGAGTCAGCCTGGGATGGCACATCCCCGAGTGGCCCGTTGTATTGCGGATCGCCGGAAATTCAGCGAGGAATTCCAACGACCGTGCAGCGGAAAACCTCCGACAAAAGCAAACGTTGGCTTTTTCAGCCCCGCCAAGGCGTGAATCTATCGGCGGACCATTGCTCATCGGGAACGCGCAATTCTGTAAGAGTCCCCCCTTAATTGTACTGGACAAAAACGTTCGTTTTTGTCCGCTCATCTGCCGGCGACACCGACCTCATACAAAACAAATAGTTACAAAAGAGTTCCCCTCCGGAGCGGAACAGTAGTCGAAACGAACCATTTTGTTCGGGCCCCAATTTTGGGGTGAGTACTGCTGGTCGAATTTCTAGGTTTTTAGCGTGCTGCATGGATAGCAATTAGTTTGCTTTAACTTCCTGGCACTTCAGTTGGACGTTTGGGGATCGAGAAATCATATTAAAATCGGAGTAAAATATGAATAATATTTACAAGGTGGTTTGGAGTAAACGTCGCAGTTGCTTCGTGGTTGTTTCGGAACTTGGTGCAACTGACGCGAAAAGCACTTCGGCTAATGGTATTTTAAAGGCTACGAGTATTGTTCTTGCTCTTTTGGGATTACCATTACCTATTTCAGCTAGCGCGTATTCGTTAATTTTCAATGGCAGTGGAACCAATGTGTACTCAACGACCGGGTGCAATATTACGGCTCTGTATGGCGCCACACAGAATTGTGTCGGAACAAATTCCACAACCATCGGCGGGTTGTCGAGTGCGACCGGTTCAAATTCAATTGCATTCGGAGATAATGCAACGGCCTCGGCAAATTATTCTGTGGCTCTCGGCTCAAATACAACTGCCGGTGCGGTGAACTCGGTGGCACTTGGCTACGGCGCTGTTGTTTCAACGGCATTATCCGGTAGTACTGCTGGCTCCACACCTGTCAATAATACGACGATTGGCGGGACGACATTCAGTGGCTATGCCGGATCTAGCGCATCGGGCGGCATATTGAGCGTCGGACAAGTGGGCTTGGAGCGGCGGATACAAAATGTTGCCTCAGGGCTTATAAGCGGAACCAGTACCGACGCAATCAACGGTAGTCAACTGTATGCCGTAGCCAGTACGGCGACTTCCGCCATCACAAGCTTATCGTCTTCTACTTCGGTCAGCCTGTCCACGGCTAACAGCTCGATTACGTCGTTATCTACCTCGACATCAACGGGTTTGTCGTCAGCGAATAGCTCGATCACTTCGTTGTCGACGTCGACTTCGACTGGCCTGAGCACGACGGACAGCACGGTCACGTCGCTGAGCACGTCGACGTCCACCGGTCTGTCGTCGGCGAACAGCGCGATCACGTCGCTGTCCACCTCGGCATCGACGGGGCTGAGCACGACCACCAGCACGGTGACGTCGTTGAGTACGTCGGCGTCCACGGGTTTGTCGTCGGCGAACAGCTCGATCACGTCGTTGTCGACCTCGGCCTCGACCGGCCTGTCGTCCGCGATCAGTTCGATTACGTCGCTTTCCACCGGTCTGAGCACGACCGATAGCACGGTCACGTCGCTGAGCACGTCGGCCTCCACGGGCCTTTCATCGGCCACCAGTTCGATCACTTCGCTGTCGACCTCGGCCTCGACCGGCCTGAGCACGACCAACAGCACGGTCACGTCGTTGAGCACGTCGGCCTCGACGGGTCTCTCGTCGGCTAACAGTTCGATCACGTCGTTGTCGACTTCGGCATCGACGGGGCTGAGCACGACCAATAGCACGGTCACGTCGCTGAGCACGTCGGCCTCCACCGGTCTGTCGTCCGCGAACAGCGCGATCACGTCGTTGTCGACTTCGGCATCGACCGGTCTGTCGTCCGCGACCAGTTCGATTACGTCGCTTTCCACCGGTCTGAGCACGACCGATAGCACGGTGACGTCGTTGAGTACCTCGGCCTCGACCGGTCTGTCGTCGGCGACCAGCTCGATCACCTCGCTGTCGACGTCGGCTTCGACCGGACTGAGCACGACGAATAGCACGGTGACGTCGTTGAGCACGTCGGCGTCGACCGGCTTGTCGTCCGCGACCAGCTCGATCACGTCGCTGTCGACCTCGGCTTCGACCGGACTGAGCACGACCAACAGCACGGTCACGTCGTTGAGCACCTCGGCGTCCACGGGCCTGTCGTCCGCGACGAGCTCGATCACGTCGTTGTCGACCTCGGCCTCGACCGGCCTGAGCACGACGAACAGTACGGTGACGTCGCTGAGCACCTCGGCGTCCACGGGCCTGTCGTCCGCGACGAGCGCGATCACGTCGTTGTCGACCTCGGCCTCGACGGGCCTGAGCACGACCAACAGCACGGTGACCTCGCTGAGCACGTCCGCGTCTACGGGTTTGTCGTCGGCGAACAGCTCGATCACCTCGCTGTCGACTTCGGCCTCGACGGGCCTGAGCACGACGAACAGCACGGTGACGTCGTTGAGCACGTCGGCGTCCACCGGCCTGTCGTCGACCAACAGCACGCTGACCTCGCTGTCGACCTCGGCCTCGACGGGCCTGAGCACGACCAACAGCAACATCACGTCGCTGTCGACCGCTACCACCAGCAGCTTGAACTCGCTGTCCACGGGCGTGAGTACGGCCACCAGCTCGATCACGTCGCTGTCGACCGCGACCACCAGCAGCCTGACCTCGCTGTCCACGGGCCTGAGCTCGACGAACAGCAACATCACGTCGCTCTCGACCGGCCTGAGCGCGACGAGCAGCCAGCTTTCGTCGATCTCCACCGCGGTCAATGGCGGCGGCACCAAGTACTTCCACGCCAACGCCACCGGCGCGGACAGCTCGGCGAGCGGCACCAATGCCATCGCGATCGGCCCGAACTCCACAGCCAGCGGCGCGAGCAGCGTGGCGGTCGGCGACACGGCCAACGCAGGCAGCGACGGAGCCATCGCGATCGGTCAGAACGCGAGCGCCACCGGCGGCCAGGCGGTGTCGATCGGGGTGGGCAACACCGCAACCGGCAACGGCGCGGTGGCCATCGGCGACCCGAACGTGGTGACCGGAACCGGGGCAGTGGGCGCTGGCGCCAACAACACGGCCACCGGCCAGGGCGCGGTCGCGGCCGGCAACCTGAACGTCGCGACGGGCCAGGGTGCGGTGGCGCTGGGTAACGCCAGCAGCGCCAACGGCATCGGCTCGGTGGCGCTGGGCAACGCGTCGAGCGCGGTCGGTGCAGGTTCGCTGGCCTTCGGCTCGGGGGCGGTGGCCAACAACGCCAACGACGTGGCGCTGGGCTCGGGCTCGGTGACGAGCGCGGCGAACCCGACTTCGGGCATGAGCATCGGCGGAACGACGTACACGTTCGCTGGCTCTTCCCCGACGAGCGTGGTCAGCGTCGGTGCGCCGGGCGCGGAACGCCAGATCATCAATGTGGCGGCCGGCCGGGTGTCGGCAAGCTCGACCGACGCGGTCAACGGGTCGCAGCTGTATGCGGTGAGCCAGGCGGTGTCGTCGCTGTCGACCGCGGCGGTCGCGGAACTGTCAACGGCCACCAGCGCGTTGACGTCCCTGTCCACGGCCACCTCGAACAGCCTGAACTCGCTGTCGACCACGGTCAGCGCCACAAGCAGCAACGTGGCGTCGCTGTCGACCGGGCTGAGCAGCACGACGGCAACGATCACGTCGCTGTCGACGGGGCTGAGCAGTGCGGTGAGCAACATTGTGTCGCTGTCGACGAGCTCGGGCGGGACGCTGTCCACGACGAGCACGGGTGGAACCGCGGCGGGCTCCGGTGCGCAGGCCAACGGCACGGGCAGCACGGCGATCGGGGGCCAGTCGACGGCCTCGGGCAGCAATTCGACGTCGCTGGGTCAGGGCTCGAACGCGACGGGCTCGAACGCGACATCGGTGGGCCAAGGCTCGAGTGCGACCGGTACCGGTGCGACTTCGGTCGGTCAAGGAGCGGTTGCGTCCAGTTCCGGTGCGACGGCGCTGGGCCAGGGCTCGAGTGCGACGGGGTCGAACGCGACGGCGCTGGGTCAAGGCGCCAACGCCTCGGGTAGCGGCTCGTCGGCAATCGGTCAGGGGGCCGTCGCCTCCGGCACGAGCGCCACTGCGATGGGCAACAACGCCACAGCAGCGGGCGCCAACTCGGTGGCCATCGGTGCGGGCTCCGTCGCCTCCGAGCCGAACACGGTGTCGTTTGGCTCCGAGGGCAACGAGCGGCGCCTGACCAACGTGGCGCCGGGCGTGAACGGCACCGACGCGGCCAACATGAACCAGCTCTGGCGCGTTCAGTCCAGCGTCAACCAGGTCGCCAGCCGGGCCTATTCGGGGATTGCCGCGGCCACCGCGCTGACGATGATCCCGGAAGTCGATCCGGGCAAGACCATCGCAGTGGGCATCGGAGGCGGCAGTTACCAGGGCTATGCCGCAACGGCCCTGGGCGCGTCGATCCGGTTCACCGGCAACCTGAAGGCGAAGATCGGCGTGGGCATCAGCGCTCAGGGTACGACCTACGGTGCTGGCGTGTCGTACCAGTGGTAAGGCGGGCGTAGGCGCGATCGAGGGTGGGGGTGATGGTGTGCCTCCACCCTCGATGCGCGGTAACCGAGTTGAGGCTATGAGGACATGTCGAAATCCACCCGGTATTTGACAGGCATGGTTGGGGGGCTTTCCGTGTCCACGCTGATCAACAGCGCGTGGATGGTGTATTTCGGCGCGCCCATTTTGACGGATTCCTTGGTGCCGTGGTTTGTGACGGCACTGGACCTTGTGGTGGCCGGGCTGATGGTTGAAGCCGAGCGTTCGCGCTTGCCCGCCCCACCGATATTTCGGCCGCGAGCAAAATTTCTCGGCCTGTATCTGGCTTGCTGTATCGGCACGGCAAGCGGAACGATCCTCGCGATCGGTCTGCTCGCGAGAAACTGACGGAGAAACCATGGACGCATCGCGTAGAGAAAACCCGCGTGAGACCCGGCGTGTGGATGACGCCCTGTGGCTATTGCGGCACGGCGATCTGGTGGGCTCAAGCGAGCTGATCGAGGCGGAGATTGCAGCGCAATGCGCGGATGCCCAGACGTGGGTGTTGTGGGCCGAACTTTGCAGGATGCGCGGCAGGACCGATGTGGCGAAACAGGCGACGACCCGGGCACTGGAGCTCGATCCACGCAGCGGTTGGGCATTTGTCGAGCGATCGCGCGTGTTGCTTGCCCAAGGCGATGTGGCCGGCGCGCTGGACTGCTTCGAGCAGGCCTTCGCCGCGGATCATGCACTGGGCGAGTGGATTCGGGAGTGGGTCGTGCTGCTATGGAAGCAGCGCGACTACGAGCGGGCAAGCGAGGTGGCGCTCGCGTATTGCGAAGACCAGCCCAAACATGCGCGTGCGTGGTTCATCCTGGGTTACTCCCTTGAGCAGAGCGCGCATCTGCCCTCGGCCATTCAGGCCTACCAGCGCTGCCGCAAGCTCGATGGTCAGTTTCCCTCGGTCAATACGAACCTGGCGCGCGTGTTTCTCGAGATGGGTGATTTCCCGAGCGCGTCGTTTCACATCGAGGAAGCGATCGTCGACGAACCCGAGAGCGCGACCGCGTGGTTCACGCTGGCCCGGGTCTATCAGTCGCGCCGGCAAACGGAGTCTGCCGAAATCGCTATCGAACGCTCGCGTGCGCTGGCGCCGGATTGTCCCGACTCGCTGCTACTGCATGCGCAGATTTTGCGAGAGGCGAGCCGGTGGAGCGAGGCCGATTCGCTGATCGAGCGGGCAGTCGAGCTTGCGCCTGCCGACGGGGCGGTCCGCTTTGCTCAGGCGCAGAGGCAGTTGTCCAGGGGCGACTTCGAGCGCGGCTGGCTCAACTACGAATGGCGCGCTCACACGCAACTGAGCGGCCCACGCGGTGAGAAGCTGTCGCTCTCGCGCTGGAACGGCGAGGATCTGCGCGGCAAGACGGTATTGGTGTGGTGCGACCAGGGCCTGGCCGAAAGCATTGCGTTCTCGCGGTTCGTGCCGTTGCTTGCGCGCGACCTGCGCTGCCGTGAAGCTCAGGTGGCCTTGTCGTGTCCGGCCGCGCTGCACGGTTGGATGCTGGCCATGCTCGGCCCGCACGTGAGCGTGCTCAGTGCGGGCACGGAGACGCTTGAGCACTTCGATTTCCACCTGCCACTGGGCAGCGTGCCGCTCTATCTGGACATCGGCATCGAGGACATCGGCCCGGCGCTCGAAGCACTGCATGCAGATGGCCGGGCACCTTATACGGCGCTCAAGGCAGCGGCGGGACGCTTACCGCTGCGCGTCGGGCTGAACTGGTTGAGCACGGATGGGGCCGACTGTAACCATCATGCATCGATCGATCCCCACACGTGTGGCCCGGCGCTGGCCGGACTGACGGACATCGCGTTTCATGCGCTACCGCGCGGAGCAGGCGCGGATATCCATGCATTGCATCAGAGCGGGTTACCGATTCTCGACCATACGAAGACGTTTGACGGCTTGCAGCGCTGCGCGCATTACCTGCGCGGACTGGACCTGGTCTTGACGGTAAGCGGGCCGATCGCGCATCTGGCCGCATCGATGGGGGTGCCGACGTGGTTGATGCTGAACACGAACCCGGGCTGGATGTGGATGACGCAGCGCGACGACAGCCCGTGGTATTCGGCCATGCGGCTGTACCGCCAGGAGCGAGCGGGGGACTGGTCGTCGGTGTTGCATCGAATTCGCGCGGATCTGCAAGGCATGAGGCCCGGCACGCAGGCTGGAGTCTGAGCCGGTCAAACTATTCACGAGCAGGTTGATCCCATGAATCAGATCATCAAGTATGCAACTCAGCGGTACGCGCAAGAGCCACTTTATCCGGTGCTCGAGATTCTTTCGTACCTGAGGCAATCGCTTTACCAGAACGTCGATGAACCGACCGCTGCCCAGTTGCTGAGCGCGTATCGGCGCGGGTTCGACGAAACCTATCGTCGTTCGGTGCCGCTTACCGGTCGACTGCGCGTCGAGCATGCACGCATGGGAAAAGGCGAACCGGACGATGCTGTTGACCAGCGAGCCGAGCAGCTGGGCCGCTTACACGGCCGTTGGGCACGCCTTTATCGTCAGGCGCTGGTGTAAATACCCCGGACGACTCTGTCGAATAAATCGAAGAGTCACCTGACGAAAGCCGATTCTCTACATGATGACGTTGTTCGAACATGGAAAAATATCTCGAATTGATCAGCCAGCAACAACAGTTGCACGAAAAGATCAGTGAGATTCGTCGAAACGATATCGAAGAGATTCTGGTGGGCATCGTGCGAACCATGCTGACCTACGATATCTCGCTCGACGAGATCAAGCGGGCAATGGCCGAGCAGTGTCGCTCAAGCTCGCACCCCAAGCGCGTCGCGAAGTATATGGATCCAACCACGGGCCGCACCTGGTCGGGGCGGGGGCGCAGGCCCAATTGGATGAAAGGGGCAGCAGATATCGAGCAGTTTCGGTTGCCTGAGTGATTCGTGAACTCAAACAAGAATGCTGGTGACTGAAGGAGACGGATCAAATGAAAACCGTACCAGGCGGACATCTGTCGGACCGACGCATGAGGCTAGCCCAATTTCCGTCCCAGTCTCAGCTGGAAAATTCCGGCTCTTGACCCTAGCCCACAAAACTGTCCCATTTGAAAGTGGAGAATTACGGCATGACGTTGTCATCGATCCGCAGCAGCCGGCCCGCATTGGCGATCACGATGAACGTGCCGACGTTGTGCAGGATCGCGGCCCACACCGCGCCGAGCACCCCGGTCGCGGCCAGCGCGATCACCGCGAGCGTCCATGCGAGCCCGATCGCCGCATTGGTCGTCTCGGTGCGCCGGCAGTGCCGGCCGAGGCGGATGCAGGTCGCAATCCGCTTCAGATCGTCACCGAGCAGCACGACGTCCGCTGACGCGATCGCGATGTCGACGCCGCGCTCGCCCATCGCGATGCTGGTCGAGCCGGCCTTGATCGCCAGCACGTCGTTCAGTCCGTCGCCGACGACGAGCGGATGCCGACCGGCGTCCATCTCGCGCATCACGTAATCGAGCTTGTCGTGCGGTAGTGCGTGCGCGACCACGGTTTCGATGCCGGTCTCGGCCGCGACCTTGCGCGCCACCGGTTCACGGTCGCCGGTGAGCAGCGTCTGCCGTGCAAGGCCAAGCGTACGCAGTTCGGCCAGCGCCTCGTGCGCTTCGGGCCGCAGCGTGTCGGCGAAACCGAACCACGCGAGCAGCCGCCCGTCGAGCGCGAGGCCGACGAGCGGCCCGTCGAAACCGTCCGGGGGCGGCGGCAATGCGTCGGTATGGTCGGCGAGCAACACTGGCCGGCCGAGTACCACCGTGCCTTCAGGCGTGTCGGCGACGACGCCGAGCCCGCGCAGTTCCCGCGTGCGATCGAACGGGGCAACGGTGGTGCTGGCGAGACCGGACGCGACGGCATCGCGAACGAGCGCGCGGCTCGCCGGATGCGCGCTGCCCTCGCCGAGCCGCGCGGCCAGCGCACGCGCGTACGGTCCGTCGATGCCCGGTTGCAGCCACACCTGCCGGACCTGCAATTCCCCGCGCGTGAGCGTGCCCGTCTTGTCGATCACGAGCGAGTCGACCTCGGCGATCTTGTCGAGGAACGCAGCGTTTCGAAACAGGATGCCGTGCCGTGCGCCGACGGCGATCCCGGCGATGGCCGTGGACGGCGCGGCGAGCACCAGCGCGCAGGGACACGCGGCCACGATGACCGCGAGCATCGCCGACGCATTCGCGGACGTGAACCAGACGATCGCGGCGATCAGTAGCACCAGCGCGAGATACGCGCCCATGTGCTGCTCGAGCACCTGCGTGACGGGCGGCTTCGCCTGTTCCGCATGCTGCATCAACGCGATGATCTTGCCGAGCGTCGACTCCTCGCCGGTGTGCGTGACCTCGATGCGCAGCACGCCGTCGAGATTCAGCGCGCCGCCATAGACGGTGCTGCCGGCGTCGACGTCGAGCGGCACGGATTCGCCGGTGATCGGACCATTGTCGACGCTCGACGTGCCCGCCGTCACGATACCGTCGACCGGAATGCGCGCGCCGGCAACCACCTCGATGCGGTCGCCCGCACGCAACGCGTCGTAGGCGACCTCGGTGACGCCGCCGTCGGCGCCGATGCGGCGTACGCGGCCGGCCGTCAGCCGGCCGAGCGCTCGAATCGCTTCCTGCGAGCCGAGCACGCTGCGCTCCTCGAGCGCATGGCCGAACGTCATCACGATCGGCAGCAACGCGGCCGTCGTCATGTCGCCGATCGCCCAGGCGGCCAGCATCGCGAGCGCGATCAGGCGGTCGGTCACGCCGTGCAGGCTCGGCGCGCGCAGGCTGTGCCACGCGCTCGCGAACACCGGCCCCGCGACGATCAGCGACGCCAGCGCGGCCAGCAGCTGTGCGAGCGTATCGCTACCGGACGCCAGCGTGCGCCACGCGAACGACAGCACGAGCAGCCCGCCCGCGAGCAGCGCCAGCGCGATCTGCCGCGTGATCGTGCGGCGTTCGTCGCCGGACAGCGCATAAGCCGTCGCGGCGGGCGCGGGATCCGGCGTGACGACCGGTTCGGCGAGCCTATTCATCGGGCGCTCCCGGGCAGGATCAGGTTGGAGGTGTCATGCGGATCGATCGTCGTCACGCGTCCGGCCTTCGACAGCACGCGCTGCACGCGATCGCGGTAAAGCCGCGCCAGCAGCCCCGGATCGCCGTTCTCGCGCAGCGTCGCGTCGAGCTGCCGGATTTCCAGCGTGTCGGTCTGCGCGGTCGCGACGCGTTCGGACGCCCGCGCCTGCGCGTCCTGGACGATCCGGTCGGCATCCTGCTGCGCGTCCTGCCGCCGCTGTTCGGCGGCGGTGCGCGCTTCGGCGATGGTCCGCTCGGCGAGCTGCAGCGACGTCAGCACCGCGTTGAACGCATCGGCCGCGGCGCCCGGAAGCGCGGGCTGCACGTCGACGCGGGCAACTTCGACGCCGAGCCCCGCGTGCGCCGCATCGAGCGCGCGCAGATGCCGCTCGATCGCGTCGGCGAGATCGCCGCGCAAGCGCTCGCGGCGGGCCGCCATCTGTCGGTCCGCGGCCAGCTGCTCGGGGCGCGCGACCAGGATCGCGTCGAGATCGCGGGCCGCCGCGACCTCGACGGCCGACGCGGACACGATCCGTTCGAGCGCGGCGTCGAGACGGTCCTGCTGCAGCACGTACGCATACGGATCGCTGACCCGGTAATAAAGCACCGCGCTCAACGCGACGGCACCGCCATCGCCCGTCAGCACGTAGCCGGAACCGGCCAGCGCGTCGGGCAGCCGCGCGACGCCCTGCGCGGACGTCGCGAGCGCCCGCGGATCGCGATCGAGCGAGCGGATCCGCTGTTCGAGCACGCGCGCAGCGCCCGGCACGAGCAGGACCGATTCGAACGGCTGCGGCCAGGCGATCACGAGCCCGGCATCCTGCGTCCGCACGAGCGCGCCGAAGCGCATCACGACCGCGCGGCTGTCTGCCGGAATCCGCCGGATGTTCGAACCGGCCCACGCGCACGCGGCCAATACCGCGACCGCGGCGACGAACCAGAACGACAGGCGCACGGCTTGGGCGCCAGGCCCGAGCGGCGCGGCGGGCTGGGCGCTCATCGGGCCGCCTTGCGCGCCTTCGGCGCCGGTGCGGCCTGCGCCGCCGGGTCGGCCGGGCCCTGCACGAGCACGCGGAACGGCGCGGCATCGGTGCGCAGGATCAGGTTCGTATTGGTGCCGACCACCGTGTTCAGCGTGTCGAGCGAGCGCAGCATCGTGTACAGGTGCGGATTGCCCGCATAGCTCTTGCCGTAGATGTCGGCCGCATCCTTGCGCGATTGCGCCTCGATGCCGGCCGCCTTGACGTTCGCGTCGGCCAGCGCGATGCGCGCGTCGCGCTCGGCGTCCGAGCGGATCTGCGCGGCTTCGCGATTGCCGTCCGCGGTGCGCTGCGCGGCCACGGTTTCGCGTTCCGCGCTCATCCGGTCGACGGTCGCGGCGAGCGTGACGGCTGGCAGCGTGAGCCGTTCGAGCCCGACCTGGGCCACGCGCACGCCATAGGCCGCATAGAGCTGCGCGTCGATCTGCCGGCGCAGCGCGTCCTCGAATTCGCCGATCTTCACCTGGGCCGGATCGGTGTTCACGAGCGACGCGAGATCATAGCCGGCGGACGTCGTCTGCAGCGCGGAACCGACGAGCGAGCGGATCTGCCGCGCCGCTTCGTCCGGCTCGTTGCCGACCGCGCGCATGAAACGCCCGATGTCGCGCGCATCGGCCGGCACACGCCACGCGACGTAGGCTTCGACGATGATGCGCAGCCCGTCGCGCGTGCCGACGTCCTGCAGGCCGCTCGACGTCGTGTGCAGGCGCAGGTCGACCGGCGTCACCGCATCGATCGGCGCGGGCAGGCGCCACGCGAGCCCCGGTTCGAGCAGCACGCGCACGGGGCGCCCGAAACGCGTGATCACCGACGCCTCGCCGGCCCGCACCTGCACGAAGCTCGCGACCGCGAGCGCAACGAGCACGCACAGCAGCGCGACGGCGACGCGCACGCGCAATGCGCCGGGCGGCTGCGGTGCGTCGTGATGCGCGTGGTGGTCGTGGCCATGGCCGTGGTGCGCATGGTCATGCGCGTGTGAATGAAACAGACTCACGATGTCGCCCCGCATGCGGCGTCGCCTGCGCTCGGCGCGGCGGCGCCCATTGCCGCCGGATTGCGCCGCCCGCGCGGAACGCGCCGCGTCATGTCAATGGATGCCGGCCAGATCGCCGGCGGGAGTGTTGCGCAGATCGACGGTTGACCGCGTGCCGTCGGCCAGCCGGTCGTCGATGATCGTCATGCGTGCGTTGCGCAGCCCGCGTTGCAGCCGGTCGAGGTAATACTCGAACGGGAACGCGGGGCCGCCGAGCCGGTACGCGACCAGATCGGCGTCGAAATCGACCTGCTGCACGCGCGCCGACGACAGCGTGTCGCCCGCCTGCGCTTCGGCCTGCGCAACCCTGGCGAGCGCCTGCTGCCGTGCGTTGCCGAGCAGACCGGCCGCGAAGCCGCGCGCCTGCGCGACGCTGCCCTGCGCGCGGATCTGCGCGGCCTGCACGTCGTGAAAGGCGGCCGCCGCGCCGGTCGGCGGATGCACGCTCTCGATCACGACCGCGATCACGTCGACGCCGCTCTGCAGCCAGTCGAGCTGCTGCTGGATCGCGCGCTTCAACTGCTCGGCCATCGCAGCCTGATTGGTTTCGAGCAGCGATTCGAGCGTATGCGACGCGAGGTAGTGCACCAGCTCGCGATTGGCGCTCACGCGTACCGTGCTTTCCGGATCGATCGTGCGATAGAGCGCCGCGCGGACGTCGGCGTCGGTCGGACCGAGACGGTAGTCGACCCGCACGTCGGCGTTGACGATCTGGAAGTTCTGGCGGTCGCCGTTCGCGCCGGCGATCACCTGGGTGGTTTCCCTGGGATGCGGCGCATCCCATAGGCGATTGAGGCCGTCGGGCGTCGGACCGTCGGCGGGCACGGCACGCGGGTCGGCGCCGCCTCCGTTCGCGCTGCCCGCGATCGCGACCTGGTGCACGGCGCCGTTGTCGACGATGCGCGCACGCCCAAACGGCCAGGGCAGCCCGACGTGCAGGCCCGGCTGCCAGACGGCGACCGGCGCGCCGAAACGTTCATAGACGGCGCGCTGTTCGGGGTTCAGCACGACGACGGCCGTGAGCAGCCACGCCGCGGCGACGGTCGCGCCGAGCGCAACGGGCAGCAGCCGCACGAAGCTGCGCCAGCCCCAGCTTTGCCTCAGGTCGATGCCGTAGCGATGCCGCAGCTCGGCGCCGAGCGACGCGAACGGCGCCGGGCGCCGGCTCAGCAGGCCGGCAATCGCGCTGGTCGGCACGACGGCGCCGCGCGGCACCGCAAACCACGACAGCACGCCGCGAACGGCGAGCTCGGCCGCCACGGCGGCATTGAGCAGCGCGGTCGCCTGCACGAGCCAGTCGGCCGTGCGATGCCGGACCGCGAACCATGCCGCGGCCAGCACGCCCGCGAGCGCGGTGGCGAGCGCCACGCGCAGCATCCGCGTGAGCGATGCGGACACGGCCGAGCGGCGCGCGGCCACTGCGTGATGGCGTTCGGTGACGAGTGTGAGAAACGCGAGCACCAGGCATGCGGTGCCGGCCGCGAGCGTGGGTTCGGGCGCGGCCATCGCGCGGATCAACATCAGCGGCGACGGCGGCAGCCACGCGAGCGCGGCCATCGCGGCGGAGAGCGCGGCCCCCGCGGTAACGGCCCACGGCCGCCAGTCGATTGCGGCGGCGATCGCCGGCCACGGGTTGTCGTATTGCTCCGGCGCCTGCTGGCGACGGAATACGCGGCGCAACCCGGCGGCGAGCAGGCCGGCGGCCAGACCCTGCGGCGCAGCGCGGCGCGCGCGATCGCCGAGCAGCACGCCGATCGCGACGACGAGCACGTTGCACCATGCGCTGGCGAGTGGCGCGCACCAGCGCAGGTCGACCGGCAAGAAGTCGACGGCGCCGAGCGTGCCGAGTGCGACGGCCAGCAACGCGGCGGCCCCTGCGACCGGTGCGAGGGCCTCACGGCCGGCCGGGGTGTCGGGAGTGTCGTCGTGGCCTTCCGCCTGTTGCCCCATCGGGGTTCCTTACGTACGCGTTACATGATGCGCGGAGCCCGCGCCGAATGCTGCGAGCGGCAATGTAGCGCGACGGATGACGAAACTCAAGGTGACCTACGCAAGGGAGATCCACATTCACCGGGCAAAGCGCCAACGCTCGCGACAATGGAGCCATAAACGAGAAAGAAAGTAGCCAAGTTTTCCCCGGAAGTCCTCGAGCGTGCAGTACATCTGATGCGCGAGCAGCGAACATTCGTCGACGTGAGCGGCGGTCGAGTCAATGGTACCGATGATGGGCTGTACGGCGCAGACGCCGCTCGCATTGGGCAAACCAGGTCGATTATGGCGAGCGTGATGGAGTGACCACCGACGAACGCGGACGGCTGAAGGCCGTGGAGCGCAAGGTTAAGGAGACGAGGGAATCTGTCGGTTCCATTTTTTCAGGCCGGCCTCAGTAAAGATCTCGTCAGGATGAAACATGCTCCGCGCATCTACCGGGACATGAGCAAGGCCCGGCGCTGGCGACTTGTCGTCGAAACCGACGAGCAAGTGACCTCAATTCGTATTTCTCTGTGCCAGCACGACGCGAACGCATTCCATTCTGCGGAATCCGAATCAACTCATGTATTGATTTCCACCGAGAGGCTTCCACTGTGCGCCAGATGGGTTGGTGAAATCTCGTGTTGACCGCCAGGGTTAAGTTTCTTTTAAGTCCGCCCTCATATCTTGTGTTCAGGGCGCGTGAATGATGCAACTGCGTGAGGTCCAGTCCGCCCTACGGGAACAACAACGATCAAAGAAGGAGAATTCGACATGTCCACCCTGAATAGAAGGAAAGCAACCTTCTGCGTGATGTCGGTCGCATTGCTGGTCTGCGGTACTGTGCCCGCGGGCTATGCGGTCGCGGCCGTCACCCAGGCAAAGGCCGTCAATCAGGATTTCACGAAACTGTCGCATGCCGGGAATCGGGCCATGATTGACGTCATGATTGCCCGATCTGCGCTCTTCGACGGCCATCCTGAGGCGGCCACCCATTTGCTGGCCGACGCCAAGACGGCGATGCAGGCGGCGAAGTCCGACAACTCGGCCTTCATGAAGGCCGAATCGACGCTGAGCGACGCCGCCGGTGCACACGCCAACACGGCTACGAGCAATCAAGCTACGGCATGGCTGCCGGTCGGCGGTGACATGACCGTACTGGATGACTTCGCCGCCCAGCCGGTCAAGGCCAAGGCAGTCGCCAACGCTAACGTGGCCTTGAAGAAGGGGGACCGCGAAGGGGCGATCAAGGCGCTGAAACTTGCTGACGTCAATGTCGCCTATACCGTTGATGTCGTTCCACTCGACCAAACCGCCGAGCGTATCGATCAGGCGTCGGCACTGCTGAACGCGGGCAAGTATTACGAAGCGGGTGTCGTCCTGCACCAGGTGCAGCACAGCCAACGCTTCGATCAACTCGATATTAATGCCGTGCCGGCCAGTCGCGGATAAATCATCGTGAGCGATACCTCCCATAGCCTGCTAACGTGGATTCTCATCGGTGGCGCGTCAGGCTGCTTTGCCGGGGTGGTCTGGCGTGGACGCCCATACCAGATCATTCGCGATATCGTCCTGGGTATCATGGGCGCATGCGTGGTCTCAGGTATTGCTCATGTCCTAGATTTATCGGTAGCCAACAGCGTGTTTCTCGACATTGTCACCTCCACGGCGGGCGCGCTCGTCGCACTCGCAGCAATGCGTCAATTACGCAAGACTTAGTCTGACGCGCAAGCGGCTGGTACGCTCAATACACCGATTATCGTCATGGTGCGACTCCCACGCGCGGCGTCATGTCGAGCGTGATGCAACGCGCCCGAGTCGTTCGGTGCTGGTGTGGAAATCGGCACGATTTCCCCGGTGCGCGGTGCGGCGCAGGTGGCTGTCGCGGCATTGTCAAGTTGCCGGTGCAGGCATGCGCCGATCCGGTATGCACAAGACTCCTGCTTATTACTGGGCAATGCTCGTCGACCCGGCGACAGTCCACTGGAACCAGTTGGACAGACGTGCCCGCAATTGTGCACGATGATGGCCTGCACTCATTCGATGCCGCGGCAACGCGAAGTGCTGACGGATTGGACCAAAGTTCGACAGGAAGCGCTGTGTGCGCCGCGGGTCACGGAAACCCTGCATCTGGCGCTCTCGCCGGCGCGTCGGCTGGTGGCTGTTCTCCGCGCGGTTATTGACACGGGCCGAGGCCTTCACGAAGACGTGCTTCACGCCGGCCAGTTGCGGCACTTCGGCCTTTGCAGCCGGATAGCTGCGCAGCTGATCCGTGACGATCTTCCGGGGTACCGGGTGCGAACGCAGCATCCTCCTGAAGAAGCGTTTTGCCGCAGCTCTGTCACGGCGCTTTTGTAGCAGCACGTCCAGTTCGGTGCCGTGCTCATCCACTGCGCGCCACAGCACGTACAGTTCGCCACGCAGTTTCACGAACAGTTCATCGAGATGCCACGTCGTGCCCGTGCCTGGCCGCACTGCCTTGGCCCGATACGCGAACATCGTGCCGAACCGCTCACACCAGTTGCGCACTGATTCGTAGCTCACCACGACACCGCGCTCAAGCAGCAATTCCTCGATGTCGCGCAGGCTCAGGTTGAAACGGTGGTACCAGCGTACCGCGCAGCCGATGACTGCGGCCGGGAAACGGAAACCGTGATATGGCGAGGGTGTCTTCTTCATTCCTCTATTTTACCCAGCGCCACCTTCAAGTTGACATTGCCAAAAACGGCAAAAAACCGCAACCTTGAAACCGTTCGAACCCGCGCTTTACCCCCAGTTCTACTGGCGCCATTACGCCGATCATCCCCGGCTCCTTTACGCCGATCCGTGACACCATAGCAGTCGCTTGTGCTGATTCCAACTCGTCATCGGCGTAGCCTCCAGGCCAACGCCGTCAGATAGCCCCAGATCAGCGGCAGGGTCGCCCACATCGGCAGGAAATCGAAGTGCGCTGTCGAGCGCATCACCGGATCGACGTGCTGCGATTCCCACAGGCCGCCATAGATGGCAATGCCGATGATGATCGCAGCGACGATCAGCGAGGCCATCATCCAAGCGCGGTGGCGTTGTCCGAAATGCCACGCCAGCACGAACGAGGCGGCGGTCAATGCCATGAAACCAACGCTGCCAAAGAGTGCGTGCAATATAGCGTGCGTCGTCGCTTGATCGTAGGCAGGCAAGCCAGGCGGCGTATCGACGCCGGGTGGAAAGCCAAACGCGGGATCGGTGCGAAACAGGCCGACCAGCACGTGTGAGACCGCAAATACGGCGAGCAGCAGAGGTGCCCACAAACCGCCGGGCGTCCCTTTCAACACCCGGCGCGCGCCGATAGCGAAGGCCAGCATTAGCAGGCCCGCAACGATGAAGTTCAGCGACTGGACCCAACCGAATTCGCCGAGCGCGAGCTGGCTGCTGGCATGGTGGCGCAGATCGAAACCGTCGCGCAGGATGGCCTGGGCGAAGCCAACGGTGATGACCAGCGGGCCAGCGATGAGCCCCGCACTCAACAGGCGGGAGGTCAGTCGATCTTGAGGCGACTTCTGGATTGACATGGCGCGGGCTCCTTCCTCAGTCATCCCGGGTTCGCAATTCATACACCGCGTACAACGGCACGCGCAGAACTCCCCGAAACATCGGCCCGAGGATGGAGTGCGGCAGACCGTAGCCCTCCATTACGCGATGGGCCGCCGCCAGTCGCAGGCGCGGATGCGGCTCGAGCAGATCGGCCGGACGGCGTAGCCCCCAAGAAATCTCGGTATGCGTATGGCGGATCGACGGATGCTGCTTCCCACGTCCGGCCACCAGCCAGCACATGGAGTCGAAGGCAAACACCGAGCCAGCCGATGCACGCTCGCCGAACTCGGCGAGGATCGCGGACACGGCGGTGGCCGGCAGATACATCAGTACGCCTTCGCTCATCAGGAAGACCGGCGCCGCATCGCGCGCCTTCGGCAGGCCGAGCCGATCCCACCACCCGGGCTGACACAGATCCAGGTCGAGCAGTGCATGGCGCTCGCCAGGCAGCCCCAGGAACGCGCGGCGCAGCGCGATCACGTCCGGCAGGTCCGCGTCCGTCATGCGGGCCTGGCCGTTGTCGAGCCACTGGAAATAGTGACTCAGCCCGCAGCCAAGATTGACCACATGGCCGGCCGGATGGTCTTTCAGATAATCCAGCGCCAAGTCGCGGAAAACGCAAATGCGCGCCAGCACGCCATAGACGGTGGAGCGCTGCTTGAGCCACAGGCTGCCGTCGTCGCCCAGACGGGCCAGTGCATCGCGCGCACTGGCATCGTGAACGGCGACCTCAGGAAAGAGCGAGTCGCCTAAGGCGCGAGCTGCCAGCGGGATGCGCAGGGTGTCGCTGATCGCGTGCGCCGTCACGGCGGCAGTCGCGGAAAGCTGCCCTGCGCTGTCCGTAGAGATGTCCGGTATTCCGGGGAGGCTGCTACTCATGGCCGTACTCCGAAGGAGAATCACTTACATTGTAAATGAGACGCATTGTCATTTGAATCCAGAAAATTACCGATATTGGGTTAGTTTCGGTGGCTGGGTATTGTCAGTTCGTTCCATGAGCGTCTTGCATAGTAGGGCACAAACAAGCCCGTCCATGCCCTCGCGCCTCACTGTGATTCGCCGATCTCGTTCAAGGGCCACCGCTTCCCACCCGACGTGATCAGCTCCGCAGTGTGGCTGTACTGCCGATTTCCGCTGAGCCTACGCATAGTCGAGCAAATGCTTGTGGCACGGGGCATCAAGCTGATCTACGAGTCGGGACGATGCTGGGCCGCGAAGTTTGGTCTGGCGATCGCTCAGCGTATTGGTGCCACGGCCCCAAGCCGCAGTGACAAATGGCACCTTGACGATGGGGTGGTGAAGATCCGCGGCGTGAAGCACTGGCTCTGGCGAGCCGTGGATCAACACGTGCTCGATGTCCTGGTTCAGCGTCGGCGCGACGCCACAGCGGCCAAGCGACTGATGCGCAAGCTGCTCAAGCGCCACGGCCGCCCGCGCATCATCGTGACGGACAAACTGTGCAGCTACGCGGTGGCCAACGCCGCGTTGGGCCTGAGTGTCGAGCACCGGCATCTCTGGACACGAGCACGATCTCAGTTGCAGGCAACCAGGTTGTCCCGCGCGACGGATACTGGCTGGCGTTGTACGGGGCCGCGTCGGCAGAAAAATCCCAGCTCATTCCCGCCCGCGGGAACATGCCTGAGCGCTACCACGCCGGCGAGCGTTTCGAAGGGTCTCCGTTGAGCTGGCTCACTGCCGACCAGGTCCAGTAGCACTACCTGGGGGATGCGTACCCGTTGCCTCCACAGCGTGAAGATTCCCTGAAACACATGATCGAAGCTCGCTTGCTGAGACAGGTTCCCGAACTCCCTTCGCGCCTTATCTGTGGCGGTCAGCAGCAGTGCCCGCAAAGTGGCATATGGGAAGCCCGCGTTGCCGACGATCATGCGCTGGCGAGGCCATTCAACCGATGGAATCAGCAGACGTTCGTCGAGAAAGGTCAAGTGTTCCCGCAAGGCAGTGAAAGGTTTCCTGGCCTGGCGATGAACGATGTTCAATGGACTTACCTCGGAAGTCCGAACGCGGAAACCGGCATGCCTAGTATTCGCGAGATTAGCCTGTAACGACAAGTGAGCGAAAGCATGGTTCGTCAGGTAATTGTGGTGGGCGACACGCTGGGGCCGCATGGCGGAACCGTCACGGCGGGATCAAATGCGGACGTCGTGAACGGCAAGCCGATCGCCCGGAAGGGGGACACCGTCGAATGCAAGGAGCACGGAAGCCAGACCAGAGGGTTGGCCGGGATTCGTGAAAAATCCGCCACATCTCGGACTAAGCTGCTGATTTAAAAGCGAAATCGATGGTCGGATCGAGAGGGAAAAACGGCCGTAGCAGGTCCAGCAGGTAGTCGCCGAGCCGATTGATGTGGTCGCGCCGGTATGGGGATAGCGCTTTGAGGACATCGGCATCGATCGGATGGCCCTTTTCTTGCAGCTCCTTCAGCTTACGGGACATCCACTGAACGTTGTACAGGATCACCATGTTGGCCACGAGGTGGTTGTACTTGACGACCTTACGTTGCTCGTGCCGGATGTTTTCGGCGATCACGCCGTCGCCGCCGAACATCAGCCACTGCGCGAAGTCGTTGAACTGCTCGCTCTTGTTGGTCTGCGCGTGGATCGTGCGACGCAGCTCCGGATCGTCCAGATACTTCAGCAGGAACAACGTCCGAATCACTCGCCCAAGTTCGCGGAACGCGAAATAGAGTTTGTTCTTCGTGCTCTCCGAGCCGAGCCGGCGCAAGATCGCCGACGGCGTCATCTTGCCGGCCTTGATCGATACCGCGACGCGCATCATGTCGATGTAGTGACGCTCGATCAGCCCCCAGTCTATCGCCTGCCGGCACAAGCTGTCGATGTGCTCGTACTTGCGACGTTTGTCGGCCTTGTACAGGACGAGGTCCTTGATGTTGCGCATGCGCGGCATCAGCCCGATCCCCATGACATACGACAATCCGAACACGGGGCCGCTCTGGGCCTGGGTATCGCCGTGAATCGTATCCGGTTTGATATCGGCACCGTTCTCGATCAGCCCGTCGAGAATGTAGACGGCCTCGTGAACACCACACGGAATGAAATGGCTGAACAGCGCGATGTACATGTCCGACACATGATAGTAGCCGATTCCGCCGTAGCCGCCATAGCGGATGTGGTATTCGGAGAGCAGATTCTGCTCGTATAGGCTGGTTTAATGACACTGCGGCTGCGTGATCGGCCTAGCAGGCTCTACGCCTTATCAAGACAGTGTTGGGCACACTCCACCGAATCATCCCATTCACCGCGACAGGAATTCCAACGCACGCTTCGATAAAATCGAACCGCGCGCGGTTCAAAGAACACAGTGCGCGACGGACTGATCTCAATCGATCACCACCAACACACCTACCTGTGGTGCGTCCTTGCTCGACTGAGACCACGTTTTAGCATGAGCCCTTTTCAACCGCACTCGTCTGATGAGCTTTTACTGGCCGTACTTAAAAATTTTGCCAGTCGGACGATGACGCGACAGTCGGCGCGACGCTCGCGGCGGGGGCCAGTTTTCGTACATACGACGTGGCCGGCCTGTTCTTCCTCTCATGTGCTGAAGCCGCTGCGGGAAACCGGACAGGTTCGCTTGTCGGTACCGATAAATCTCTGTGCTTAGTTATACGAAATACAGAAATCATTTCCTTCAGGCCGGACGACTGAGATGACATGGATTGGGCCGCAGCCGCCGACTCCTCGACCAGGGCGGCATTTTGCTGGGTGACCTCGTCCATCTGAGTGACGGCCTGATTGACTTGCTCTATACCCTTGCGCTGTTCTTGTGAGGCGGCTGAAATCTCTTCCATCAGATCAGTGACGCGCGCAACAGCGCTCACCACATCCTTCATGGTGACACCAGCCTCTGCGACCAATTCTGCGCCCTTGCGCACTCCATCGGCCGATTCGGTAATCAGATCCTTGATCTCTTTCGCGGCAGTCGCGCTGCGCTGGGCAAGCGAGCGCACCTCACCAGCGACGACCGCGAATCCTCGGCCTTGCTCGCCAGCGCGCGCGGCTTCAACCGCAGCATTAAGAGCAAGGATGTTCGTCTGGAACGCGATGCCCTCGATAGCAGCAATGATCGCGGACATGCGGTCTGTCCTCGCGCTGATTTCGTCCATCGTCTCCACCACCCGATTCACGACATGGCCGCCGCGCACCGCCACTTCCGAAGCATTTTGAGCAAACGTGCTGCCTTGAGCCGCATTGTCGGCGTTTTGCTTTACGGTCGACGTCAATTGCTCCATACTCGCGGCCGTTTCCTCCAGCGACGCGGCTTGTTCTTCCGTCCGTTGGCTGAGGTCAATGTTGCCGGCCGCAATCTCGGAGGATGCCGTCGCGATGCTATCCGCGCTGTGTTGAATGTCTCCGACCATACGCGCCAGACGCTCGTTCATCTCTTTCAGTGCGGTCAGGAGCATTGCCGTCTCGTCTTTTCCAGAGGCGTCGATTTCCGAAGTCAAATCGCCCTGCGCAACGGTTTGCGCGACGGACACTGCTCGCGCAAGGGGGCGCGTGATCGAGCGGGTAATCAGAATAGCCACGCCGATACCGGCAACAAACGCTATCGCTACAAGCAGTCCTGTCTCGATCACTGCCTCGTGATAGCTCGCCGATGCCGAAGCATTCGCTGCCTCGCTTTGTTCCCGACTGGCCTGAACGGCCGCATCAACCGCTTTGACGAAGCTCGCAAATTCGACAGCCGCCGCCTTGGTGGCTAACTCCCGGACCTCAGGCGTGTCCGTCTGGCCCCGAGCCATCGCATCGAGCTGTCGTTGGTTTAACCTCTGAAAATCCGACCATTTAGATTCAATTTCTCGCACTAATTGGGCGCCGCCAGTTGATGTCGCCAATGATTTGTAACGCGAAAACACTGCGTCGTACTGCCGCAATGCCGTATCGTGCGCCACGCGTTGTGCATCTCGCCCTTGTTGGTCCGCTTCAAGGAGGCCGCGAAGCGTCGCCCGCCGAACGGCATTGGCTTGAGAGCGCAAGTCGCCGAGCGTTTGCACGGTCGGCACCACAACGTTGGATATCTTCTCCGTTTCTTGATAGACCCGCCCGATTTGCCACAGCGCCATTGCTCCGAGCAAGCATACGAAGGCAAGGGACAACCCGAATCCTGTCGCGAGCCGGCGTCCAATCTTCAGATTGATTAGGAAGGTCATTTTTATCTCCATATGAAAATGCAAGGACGAAGAAATACAAATGTAATTACGGCACGCACTTGCGTTGCTGAAGAGATTCGGTGTTTATCCTGATATGGCGCTACTCCGCCACGATCCGTCTGACTAAAGCTCAGGTCGAGTGCCCATGGTCACCCGCTCACGCCAATGTCGGTGCGAGCGCGACAGGACAGACGCGCATGCGGGACACCACGTCAACGTGGAAATGAGGATCCCGCTCAGGGGAGCCAGCCATAGGCCGCGGAGACGATAGATCCGCGCACGATCGGTTCATCGAAAGACCGCTTCAGTGAGCTCTTCCGACTCAATCCACAGCCTCGCAGCGACACTCGTATTCACTGCCTTCTTGGACAGTGCCGAGCGTTAGTGTTCGGTCTTTCATGAGCCTTCGGCCGTAGGTCGAAGGCTGCATTGCCGGGCGAATTCGCCCGGCGTGAGATCCTTGAGCGTCATGTGAGGTCGAGTCTCATTGTAGTCTCGGCGCCAAGCCTCGATCTCACGTTTGGTTTCCGCCACCGATTCGACCTAACCACTCTTTTGTACCAGCTCGCCAGATTGACGTTGATGCATTAGCGCTTCAGGAAAAGTCGAGCATTGACTGAAGTTCCCGCAACTCTCCTCTTTTTGCCAGTTGACTGACTTTAGCCGCAAAGGGTGCATGCCGTGGTGCCGCCCGAGCAATCTTTTCCGCCCAGTCAAGCAAATCGGATATCGCGCCCAACTCGATCAGCACGCGTGCTTCGTCGAGCAATACCGCGGCAGGTGGTTCGAGAAACGGCGGATCTTGCGATGCGGGCTGCGCCGGTCTGTGATCACGTTGCATCTTCAGCAGCGTAGCGATTGTGTTACGCAAATCGGCAAGACTGATCGGCTTGAGAAGCTGGGCGTCGAAACATTCGCTCGCATCTGGCCGTGCTGCCTGACTGAACGGCACAGCGGAAACGAGAACGACTGGGACATGTGGATGGCAGCTTCGTGCGGCGGCCAACACGTCATGCCCGGATGCCTCTGGCATGAGTCGATCGGTCAGTATGAGTGCTGGAATCGGGCAATTCTTCGCGATCAGTCTCCGGACCGCTGACGCGCCATTATCGTAGGCTTCAACCGCGAATCCGAGGCTGAGCAAATCTCCGCGCAACAACTCTCGGATCTCGGCCGTATCTTCAGCCAACAGCACGAGTCTTCCCCCTCCGTCTATGAGCGGGAGCGTATCGGCCGATTCATGCATGCGCAGACTGTCGACTCCCGCTTCATCCACCTCATCGACCGTAAGCTCGATGACGACCTTCGTCCCGATTCCTGGGGTGCTGTCGAATGTCAAGGTCGCCCCCATCCGGTCGGTCCATAGCTTGACAATAGAAAGCCCCAGACCGATACCTGGCCGATGGTTGTGTTCCCCTACGCGCACGAACGGCTCGAAAACGCGCTCGTGATCGACGACAGCAATGCCGCACCCGCTGTCGGATATGGAGAAGCGCAGATTCCAGCGCCGCTGCGTGCTATCGACAGGATCCGCGCTGACGGTCAGCAGGATACTGCCGTGGTTCGTGAACTTGGCTGCATTGTCCAGAAGGTTGCCAAGCACCTGGTGCATACGCTGTTCATCAAGTTCGATGACTGGCGGTAGATCTCCGACGACGTTTAGAGAAAACTCGTTAGCGCTGCGATTCGCGAGTGCATCGCCATGCTGCGAAACGGCGTCCAGTAGAGCGTAGGTGTACACAGGTTGGGGTGACAGCGTGTCCGCTTCGCGCCCCCTAGCATAGTCGATCAGGTCGTTGACCATACCGAGCATGTGGTTGGCGCTGCGGCGGATGACTCGACCGCGTTCCGCATCCTCGCGACCATCCGCTTGGATGAGATCGGCGAAGCCGATAATCGATGTGAGCGGCGTTCTGAGGTCGTGGCTGATTCGGGCGAGGAAGTCGCTCTTTGCCCGTATCGCACCGTCGGCCTGCTCAAGTGCGCTACGCAGCTCGCGGGTACGTGTGGCAACCGCATTCTCGAGTCGCTCCTGAGTGGCCTCGCGTTCAGCCCAAAGCAGCCGCTGCACTTGTCGTTGCTCGAGCAGTAACTGACGCGACCTGCCGCCGACGATCATCGATAGCAAAACCAGCACGCCGATACTGTCCCAGATCTGTGCGGTGCCTGCGCTAAAACTGGTGGAAATGAATCCGGATAGCACACCGAGGCGAATGAAGAGCGTCGCACAGTCGGGAAGAAACGCTATCAGAATAAGGCGCGCGTTCGCCACCTTGCGCCGGTACGCATGAGCCACGGATGCTATCCACACCAGATTGCAGAGGAGTGTGCCCTGGATGGCGACCGCTGCGCTTGTGCGATAGTCCCCGAACGCGGTCCAGGCGGCGGCGGCGACAAGCGCCGCAATCATGATCTTGTAAGACCAGCGCCATGCACCGAATTTGTCGAGTCCAATGAACGAATACAGCAGCGCCGAGAACAGAGCGACACTGATGTTGCCCGCGATGCTCGGCAGGCGCACGAGCCAGTCGCCACCCTGATGAAGAAGCAGTGCGTAAAGATAGCCTTCGAAGGCTAATTCGTAGATGACTTCGGACACCACGGTTGCCGTCAGTATCACGAAGACACGGTCGCGCCACACAGCTGCGAGCACTGCCGAGAAGACGGCCATCGCGAGCATGGCGCCTGTCAGCAGCATATGCGCGGTGATGCTGCGCTGGGCTTCCACGTGGAAATTCCTCGGGTGCCAGAGATGCAAGGACAGCGTCAGCGATGAACGGCTTCGCACGCGGATCAGATACCGCATTTGCTGGCTAGGTGTCAGCGTGACCGGAAACGCAGTACTGACGGTTTCGAGCGGCCGGTTCGCGATCGGCGCTCCGATTCCGGAACGGTAGCGCACCTTGGCCGCGTTACCATCTTGATCGACCACGTAGAAAGCGACGTCTTCGAGACGTACTGGATCGACCGAGATCCATCGCGTGGTGGTTTGCGCGCCTTGATTTGCGAGTGTGCCTGCGATCCAGATGGTCGACGACGTGAAACCTCGTGACAGCGTGCGCGCGGTCGCACGCTGCCAGCCGTCGCTGTGCAAGACGGTGTCAGCTGCGAGGTTTGCCGTGCGATCGTCGAACAGCATGACGTCGTTCGCCAGCGATCGGTACCCGGAACCTGATGCGACGTCGATTGCCTGCGGCCATCGAAGGTCAGCCGAAAACGCGCTCAATGCGAAAAACATCAGCAACCACGCCAGTGCCAGCTGGCTCCCCGCATGCGTGCGTCGGCCGATCATGGATTGGTCAGCGCTTCATTCGCGTGGCTGTCCGCGCGGCGAAGCATACTCGGGGAGACGCCAAAACGTGTCTTGAACGCGGTCGCGAAGTTCGCACCGTTCGTATAGCCGACTCTACGCGCGATGGTCACGATGTCGCTGTTACTCTCGAGCAGCAGACGCCTCGACTCCTTGAGTCGTTCTTCTCGAATATAGTCGAATACTGTGAGCCCGATGCAACGTTTGAGCGCTTGCGATAGGCGACGTGGTGAAGTACCGGTCCGAGCGGCAAGCGCTTCGACGTCGGGTTCGTCGGCGAAGTTGGCGAGCACGATGGCCTTGACTTGACGGAAGAGCGCGAGGTCGATATTCGTAGCGTCCTGATTAAGCGGCTGGACGCCTGCTGTCGGTTCCGATTCGGTCGCAATGCCATTCAATCTCAAGTGCATGGCAACGCGCAGCTTTACCTCGTCGAAATGGAACGGCTTGGTGATGTAGTCGATCGCACCGGCCTCGAGGCCGGCAACGCGTTCCTCGGGTTGGCTTGATGCGGTCAGGAAAATCAATGGTACGTCTGAAGTGGTCGGATCGGCTTTCAGTCTGCGGCACGCAGTGAGCCCGTCGCAACCCGGCATCTTGATGTCCATCAGAATCAGGTCCGGCTGGACGGCACGTGCCTTGTTCACCCCGTCTAGGCCATCGCTCGCCATGAATACGCGAAAGTCCTGTTGTCGGAGGAATTCGGCGAGCAGGCTACGATCGTCGAGGTGGTCATCGACAACAAGGACGCGGGTCATAAATCAGCTGCTCGATGTGCTGCGTGCGGAGAGATCGGACGGATGCATATTGTGTTGCCGATAATAATGATCATTCGTCGTGCCGCAATGTCACCATCGCGTCGGCGGAGCAATGTACCGCAGGGAGGATATCTCGGAAACCGGCAGCCGTCGGCGGCGGGCGAAAATAATATCCGGCACCAAACAAAACAGACCGATTCGCAAAGTATTGCACTGCGTCATACATCGAATTGCTTTATCCGTGACTCGTTTGGGGAAGCGCCGAATCGTTTTCGGTACGCCGTCGAGAAATTCTGCCGGGTTCCATATCCCACTGCCTCGGCGATCGTCTGGATGTCGATAGTCGTTTGTGTAAGCAGGCTTGTCGCATATTGCATGCGCGCTTCGAACAGGAACTGCGAGACCGTCATGCCGGTGCATCGTTTGAAGACCAGGTTCAACCGCAAAGTATTCGTGCTCAACGTACGCGCGAGAGACGGAACGGGAGATGCCTCGTGAAGACGGGCAAGTAGATGGTAGCGGGCGTCTCGAAACAAGCGCGTATCCAGCGTATCGCCCGGATACGCGGCAGTGTTTTTGCCGCATGCGTAACGGCCTGCACGCGCATGAATGCTGAGGCGCAGGTGAACCTCCTTCAGATCGAAGGGTTTGGACACGTAGTCGATGGCACCTAACCGTAGCCCTTGTACGCGCTCGGCGGGTTGGCCGGCTGCCGTCAGGAAGCAAATCGGGATCGCGCGCGTATCTGGAACAGATCGTAAAAGGCGTGTGGTAGTCAGGCCGTCGCATACCGGCATGCCTACATCCATCAGGATCAGGTCGGGAATAATGGCCAGCGCCTTGCGAAAGCCGTCCTGGCCGTCGCATGCGACAAAAATGCGGCAACCGATGCCGCCGAAGTACTCCGCCAGCAGCAGTCGATCGTCAGGATTATCGTCAATGATCAGGATCCGCATTCCGGAAATGTCGCTGGAGCGTGATCGTTCAATTGCTTGTGGCATGTAAATTTCGCAATCGATTGGCGAGAGAGTCCGATGGCTTTATCTACCCGAAGCGCCGGACTGTTTACGGGCGAGATTTCTCTTCTTCCGGGTTAACGGCAACATCCGCCGCTAACTTGAGCTCGCAGCTGATGGTCGGCTCCTTCGAGCACCGAGTGCGACCCCGGTTCGGCCTGGATCTCGGCATCCGGTCGCGCGCCCTGTTCTCGGACGAAGATTTTATCGAGCCCGGCAAACCTTAGCGACAGTCTTTCAAAGGCCTGACTCCCACTTGCATGTTCCTCCGCGGTATCGTCCGCTCCAACGATGTGGCGAGTACTCCACATCCCGCAACCGAATCGATACTGCATACGCCGCTTGCGTCGCAAGTCGATGGCGAGTCGGCGAGCGGCCAATCACCGGCGGGGAAGCTATGCGAATAGCGCATCGAAAAATGGAGAGAATTTAGATAATGAAAAATGAGAGGCCAACGATCTTCGGTACGCGGGTTTTAGGTGTGGGGCTGTTGACCAGTGCGGCATTGGCCGGCTGCGGTGGGGATGCTTCTCCGAATGTGCAGGTTTCAGCATTCCCGAGCTGCAGCAGTACCGCTCACGTTCCGAGCGTCGACGGATATCCGGTATACCGGGTACAGCCAGGGAATGTCGACAAATGCTCAATAGCTGCGCATTACGATGCCGGCTATGCAATCGTGGCCGACGGCGATGTCGACATCTGGGGGCCGACGGACGATATGCCGGTCTTCAAGGTCGATAGCGGCGTCGCCGCGATGGAGCCGAGCGGCACCGATGGCATCATCAGCACGGTACCGGTAGCTTCGTCGATCCCTGTCGCCACAAAGAGCGAGCAGTCGTCGGGCTTCATCCTGGCGAAATCCGCCGTCGACGGCGCGCCGGTAGAGTGCCAGATACAGGACGGCACCACGGACGGGAACGGCATCGATCGCTGCCTGGACCCGGTTCGGGCGAGCCAGGCGCGGCAGCGTCTGACGAAATCCGCAGTGCAGTCGGCTATGGTTCGCGCGACGGCGGACTCTCCGGCGGGCATCGCCGGCAATGCCAATCCCGACCCTTCCGCATGGACCCTGCTCGGCAACAGCTCGCAGGAAGTCAGCCTCGAGTCGTACACGGACAATTGGTGGCAGTCCGACCAAAAGGCCGGCAGCGCGAAACTCCAGTTTTCGTTGTATCGCCTGAATTCAAGCACGCAGAACGACTATTACCTCGTGAAGGCGAACTGGGAAACGACGCCGCAACCACGCATCAACAAGACGCATCCGACGCGCAAGGATACGTGCGTGAAGGGTGATTACTGCGGTTATTACAACAACCTCCATGATATGGCATTTTCCTTGTCGGTCGTCAGAGGTGGTGTGGTGATCCAGGGAAATGTCGATAATTACATGCCCAAAACCGTGGAGAGAAACACCACGGTGACGCAAAAAATGGGCGGATCTCTTTCGTTTGGAGACAAGGGTGTAACTGCGTCGGTAAGCGGCGAAATTGCGACTTCGTATACTTATTCCGCACAAAATCTGATTTCGTCTTCCGAACATGGCATCGCGGAGTTTATTTCTTCCCATGCGACGTCGGCCAATGATATCTGGAAAACCGATCCCACTACCGTCGGCACGGCCGGGACGGTTGCCTGGGTATTGTTCAGCGTGCCCGAGGGAGATCCCGCCGTCGAAGAGAGCGTGCAGATCAAGGTTTCGAAATTCGAAGGCAACTTCGGTCTGCGGGCGGACAATGACCTGATATCGAGAACTTATCTGTACGACTACAAGCTGGCCAAGCCTTACACCCTCAGCTATTCCACTCCGGCATTCGGTGTAAAGGTTCTGAACGACGACGGCACGACCCGACCAGTCCCTGCCGGACGTAATAACGCGATACGCCTGAAGGCGGGGGAATCCACGGAGCTGCAGATTTCCGCAGGCGATTACTCCACGCCGATCAGGCTGGCTTGGCAAATCACCAATTTGCCTGACTGGCTGGTGGCGTCGGTCGAGAGAGGCAGCGTCAACAGCGGCAATGGACGTGTCACCGTCACGGTGCGGCCGAACGCGACACCGGGCGTGCTCGGCTACGTGATGATCAATACGAGCCCGCGTGCGGCCGCGGCGTCCATGCGCAACCAGGATATCGCCGTACCGATTCAAGTCGTCCAGTAACGGGCGGGGACATCGATCGTTCGCATTTGCCGAACGCATTCGCAGGCGAAATATTTCCGGGATTGGCTCGGTCATTACAAATATTGACCGAGCTATCTGAACACGCGTCCGGTTTATTAATGACGAACCGGTCGTTCGGCAAAATATCACTGCATAAAAATATCGTCCTCCAATTTGGAGTTCAAATTCATTGTTGAAAAATGGAGTAGATATCGTGAAATCGTTATCAATGAAAGTGACAGCACTCTCGCTTGTCGTGTTTCTGGCATCGTGCGGTGGCGACGATACTGCGTCGCCCCAACCGCAAGCCGCTACCACCGTGATGGTTTATATGCTCGGCTCCGATCTTGAGAGTGGTCGTGGAAACGACGAGGCGGGTAGAAATGCTACGAAGAACCTCGAAGAGATGTTGAAGGCAACCCTGCCGCCCAATGCCAATATCGTGATCGAAACCGGCGGTGCGAATGTCGTCAACGACCCCACTCGCCTCGTGCCGAACTGGATCAATGTAAAGCGCCATGTCATCGCCAACGGCAAGCTTCAGCAGGTCGCGGATCTGGGCAAGGTCGACATGGGGGCGCCGTCAACCCTGTCCGACTTCATTGCATGGACGAAAAGCAAGTACCCGGCCGGCAATTACAAGCTGCTGTTGTGGGATCACGGGGGCGGCTGGACGGGATATGGTGGCGATGAGAATTTCAACGGGTCGCAGATGACATTGCCGAATTTGTCGAAGGCGATTGCGGACGGCGAGAAAGCGGCGAATATTCGCTTTGATCTGATCGGCTTCGACGCATGCCTGATGGCGACGGTTGAAGTCGCGAGCGCACTGAGCCCATATGCCGACTATCTTTTGGCGTCGCAGGAACTCGAACCCGGCAGCGGCTGGAACTGGACTACTGTCGTGGCCTCTGCGACGCAAGACGCACGTACGTTTGGGAAGTCGGTTGCCGATTCGTACATCGAAAAGCAGGACGGCGAGAGGGAATTCAGTACGCTGTCATTGATCGATCTGAGCAAGATCGCCAACGTTCAGACTACGCTCGAATCATGGACGGGAACCGTGCTCTCGGCGATTTCCGGTTCGGATGACAGTTGGGCCCGGGTGGCCTGGATGCGGGCGACCTCGCTGGGCTTTGGCGGCAATGGTAGCGGCACCGACAGTAACCCCTCCCTCGATCTGGTCGATCTGAAACAATTCTCTCGGAACATCGCCGACAAGGTTCAGGGTTCCGTAGCGCTGGCCAATGCGATCAGTCAGGCGGTAGTATATAGCAACACCAGTGCGAATTACAGTAGCGCGTCTGGCCTGTCTGTCTACTTTCCGTCTCGATCGTTCATATCTGGCGCAACACAGTCGCAATATCAGGCGATAGATTTTTCGCCCAAGTACCGCGATTTCACGAGCAAATATATTGCCGCGATCGCGTCCAAGCCGCATATCAGCGATATCAATGCAGTTGTCAGGGGAGGGGCGATTACCGGGAGCGTCTCCAGTGACGCCGGGATTCTTTCCCTCGACAATCTTCTCTTTTCCAATGTCGGAACTGATGGTACGGCCACACTGGTAGGCAGCATCCCCCTGCGCGAGATAAGTGGATTCAGCGCATCGCAGTCGTTCAATGTGCCGCTGTCGGGCGACTGGCCCACGCTCGATGGCTACCCGGTGATTCTCGGCTATCTCTATGCTGACGATAACAATAAATACTGGGGTGTTCCCATCGAGCTGAACGGAGAGCTGACCTATCTCCTGTATCAACTCAACGACGATCCTGCCGATGCGGCGCCGCAGTGGACTGCGGTGGGCACGACATCCTCGCTCTCGGATCGCGTACCTCGACTGATGCCGTTACCCGCCGCGGAAGACAAGGTGCGCATCCTTGCCGTAAAGCTCGACACGACGACAGGGAGGGCGACCGATCTCGTTCCGGCGACGCCCGTGTTCAGCCTGGCGAATTTCGATCTCCAGTTGGCCCCCGTGCACGGAAGTTTGAGCCAGGCATTGATGGCGACCGATTCGACATGGAATGTCAAGCTTACGGACATTTATCCGCGCAACCCCTGAGCTGAAAAGTGTGGTGTGGCCCGCCGTAAGCCAAATGGTAGAGGCGGGCCACGTGCCTTAAGCGAATCCATGTATCCGCCATTGATGTGTAGCAGGGTATCTCTGTGCCACGGCTGCTGGGGTGTTCAAACGCAAATAGTATTTGCTTTTGGACGCGCAAAGTTTTTGTGACGGGTATCAGACTCCGACACGACCCCGCTTCACGTATCTGTCACGTCTCGCGCGGTTCCTATGGTGAATTGGTAGCGCACAAATGGCGTTATTGACAAGTTTGATGGTGAATCATTCATTGTCTGAATCTTGAGTCCTTTAATGTGTACGGGTGAATAGGTGCTACGCATGATGAACATTCTGTACACCAACTTCCACGGCGATTACGGCGGCGGCCAGGACACATACGTCCGCGATCTCGCCGTCGCGATGAGCGGCCGTCACCGCGTGACCGTGGCGTCGCCGGAAGGCAGCCGCCTGTCGCGATTGCTGAAGGACAGTCCCGACGTGGCGATCTTCGACATGGAATTCAAGCCGCGCTGGAACCGGCTGTGCCGGGAGATTCTCAGGCTGCGCCAGCGGATCGCCGCCGAGCGCTTCGACGTGATCCACGTGAATGGGTCCGCCGATCACCGGCAGGTGATGCTCGCGCTGCTCGGCTGCCGGTATCGGCCGGCGGTCGTGCTGACCAAGCACAACACCTATCGCGCCGACAGCTTGGGCAACCTGCTGCGCGCCCGGCTGGCCACCGACCACACAATCGCGGTCAGCGACTACGTTGCCAGCATGCTCGCGCTGCGCTCGCCGTACGGCAACGTCACCGTCGTCAAGCACGGCGTGCGTCGGCCGGCTGCCGAACGACTCGCGGCCGACGAGATCCGCCGCCGCAAGATCGCGCTGTTCGGCGCGGCCGGCGCGGATGCGATCGTGCTGGGCAGCAGCGCCGGCACCGCGCCCGAAAAAGGCTGGATGGACCTGATCGCCGCGCTCGGCCGCCTGCCCGAAGCCGAGCGCGAGCGGTTTCGCGTGCTGCTGGTCGGCGCGGAGCCGTCCGGCCAGCAGCGCGAGCAACTCACGCGGCACGGCATGGCGTCGCGCACTGCGTTCACCGGGCGGCTCGACGATGTGCGAGCGCCGTTCTCGATCATCGACGTGTCGTTCGTGCTGTCGTACCACGAGAGCCTGTCGTATGCGTGCCGCGAAGCGATGTCGCTCGGCTGCCCGGCGATCGTGACGCGCGTGGGCGGGCTGCCCGAGAACGTCGAACCGGGCGTGGACGGCTGGGTCGTCCCGCCGCGCGAGCCCGCGGCGATCGAAGCGATCCTGCGCGCGATCGTGCAGGAACCCGGCTGCGTCCGTGCGATGGGGCGCAGCGCGCGGCTGAAAGGCAAGCGCGAATTCTCGTTTGACGCGTTCATCGACGCGACCTTGTCCGTTTATCACAAATCGATTCGGCACAACCCCTACCGCTGGGTGACTTCATTGAGATCTACGAAATGGCAGTGAATATCTGGAAGAAGTGCCGGGACCTGCGCCACAAGGAGCCGCTGGCCTACCGGAATGCCGCACCGATCACCGCGCGGTGGGCCGCCAGTGCCGATTTTACTGAGGTCGGAGACTTCAAGACCATGCGGATTTTCCGCAAGGCCGCGTAATCCCGCCTTCCTGCGATCCGCCGATGCTTGCGCTCACCCCACGTTATCCGATCCTGACGTATCACCAGATCCGCCAACTGCCGCCGACGACCGACCGGCTGCGCAGCCTGAGCGTCGCGCCCGACGCATTCCGCCGCCAGATGGCGCTGTTCAAGCGGCTCGGCTACCGTGGCCTGAGCGTGCGCGAACTACAGCCATACCTGCGCGGAGAGCGGCAGGGCAAGGTCTTCGGAATTTC
Organism: Burkholderia sp. AU45388; assembly: GCF_030481585.1. Taxonomy (NCBI): domain Bacteria; kingdom Pseudomonadati; phylum Pseudomonadota; class Betaproteobacteria; order Burkholderiales; family Burkholderiaceae; genus Burkholderia; species Burkholderia sp. AU45388. Next base: position 35,094 of record NZ_JAUJPV010000028.1, read on the forward strand.
GTTCGACGACGGCTTTCGCAACGTGCTCACGCATGCGATGCCCGTGCTCGACGCGCTCGGGTTCACCGCGACCTGCTACTTCGTCGCCGGCCGGTTCGGCGGCGAGAACGACTGGGATGCTGGCGCGCCGACCAAGCGCTCACCGCTGATGACCTGTGAGGACATGCTCGCGTGGCGCGATCACGGCCATGAAATCGGCTCGCATACGCTCGATCACGTTGCGCTGTCGTATGTGCCGACACCTGTCTCGGCATTTCAATTGACCGAATCGAAGCGGCAACTCGAAATGCTGAGCGGCCAATGCGTCGAATCGTTCTGCTATCCGTACGGCGATCTCGATGCGCGCGTGCGCGATGAGGTCATCGCTGCCGGTTACGGCAACGCGACGACGACCCGGCGCGGATGCGCCGGTGCGAACGACGATCCGTTTTTGTTGCCGCGGATTCCGGTCGCGGGCGGGGTCGGGGCTACGAGGCTGTGGTTCAAGTGTGTGCGGGTATCGCTAGGTCAGGGCGCAAAGTTTCTGTCGCGTCGAGAAGAGAGGTGGCCGCGCAAATTCGGACAGTCGGGTGAGTGGAATGGCCGGGCCTGAGCCAGCGATAATGCAGGCAAAGGAACCGGAAAGATGACGAAAAGAACCCGCCGGACGCACTCAGCGGTGTTCAAAGCGAAAATGACCCTGGCGGCGGTCAAGGGCGAGCGCACGCTGACCGAACTGGCGCAGCAGTTCGATGTGCACCCGAACCAGATCACGGAGTAGAAGCGGCAACTGCAGGAGCGTGCGGCGGACATGTTCGGCGCGGCAGCTCCACCGTCGAACGAGCCGCCGGTGGACGTGAAAACGCTGCGCGCGAAGATCGGACATTTGACGCTGGAGAACAATTTTTTGTCAGGAGCGCTCAGCAAAGCCGGACTGCTGAGCGCAAAGCGATGATTGACCGTACGCATGCGCTGCCGGCGACGTCCCCCCATTTTCAGTAGCGCCCGACTTTAGAATCCGGGGTTGATGTCTCTGTTTTTGCCGCCAGTTGGCGAGCGTAGGTCGCAGGCGTCAGACCGCCCAGCGATTTCTTCGGCCGCAGCCAGTGAGCGAGGCGGACCAGTTGCTGATGTGGCGGATCGACGAACTGCACATGGAGTTTCCGTTTGCCGGAGCGTTCTTGTAGACACGGGGCATGGAGTGGCAGGAGGATAATTTTGGCGGAGGCACGCCGTTTGACCGTTAGTTGTGTATGCAGATTACCCCCTCTCTGAAAGCTCAGCAGCCGAGGATGGTCGAAGTTGCTTGCAGGCAGACGGGCGCGCACGCGCGCGCGCTGATTTCGGGGTGCGGCTCTGACGCGCCCCGAAATCTTTTGTCGCGCCGTTAGCGGTGCGGCGGCCAGCGGCCGCCGTACCGCTTACGGCCTGCCGGTGGAAAGCGCATGCAGCCCGTGGGGGGTTCCTGCCAAGCGGGCGGAGCCCGCGTGACACCGCGGCATTGCCGCGGGTTGATATGGGGTATAGGTAGAGATAGGTTCTGACTAAGCCCCGACACTTAACGGCCAGCCGTCCCGACAGTTAAATGCACTTATCCACAGTTGCGAACGGCCAGGCGGCGACACGGCGTCAGAATCCAGGCCAAAAACCAGCGAATGAGACACAAAATGCCGGCAGAAGACGGCACGACGACGGATCCGCGCAAGCGCCATCCTCGCGGTAGCGATAGATAGGAGGAAACCGTTTGGACCCTAGGCGGGTGGGGCGAGCTGGTTACGCGCGACCCGGAAACACCGGTCGCGATCCCAGTCCGGATAGATATCTTTGAGTTCGCCGGCGCGGATCATGATCGCGCGCTCGAGATCGGCACGACGATCGCCGTCGGAGCGCGTGCTCCGAGCCGCAGCCTTAGCCTGAGCAGCCGCCAGTTTGTCGGTGAGCAGCGTGCGCAGCTGGCCGGCACTGGCATGGGCCTTCCGCTCGCGTTTGCGCGCGGCATTGCGTCGGCGCTGCGCACGCAGGTGGGCACGTGTGCGCTCATGGCGCAGCCATTTGCCCAGGCCGAATTGTTCGAACAGTGCAGGCGTCACGTAGCGAATGGCCGCAAGCCCACGATAGCGCGGCCCTTCGTCGCCGACCGCTACCTCGCACTGCGGCCGGCTCTTCACCAGCCGTGCGGTGACCAGGTCGCGCAGCGCGCGCTCGGCACGGCGCACCGAGAGACCCGCCTGCTCGGCCAGGTAGGGCAGGGTGAAATCCACCCAGCCGCTCTGCGCCGGCACTGCAATACGCAACGTCGAGACGTCACAAAATTTGACAAGCGCTCGCACCAGCTGCACGCAGGCTATACGGCGCTCGCTGCGCTGCTGGCGGCGGCTTCCATTGGCAGCGTTCAGGGCCGGCAACCAGGCCTGCGGCGTTTCAAGATATCGGCCGAGGCGCAACTTCAACTCGCGCAGCAGCCGGGGGCTGTTCGCCGGCGCCGGACACGGAATATCCGCCGGCCAAACGCGCGCGGGCAGCGCCGCGCGTCGACTGGGGGCGTGCGTAGGCGCAGCCATCCAGTCGTCGCTGGCGGCCGGACAGGTCGGATTCGTCGGGGCGTGCGCCAAATTCGGCGACGTGCCGGGAATCAGCCGAGTCATGAGCTGGTTCAGTCCGTACCCGATACCCTTGAATTTTGGATATCCGGGTCAGCGCCAACCGCTACCACGGAGGGGAGCGGCAGCGCCGTTGCATCTGTTTTCAATGCCTCACCGACAATACGGCCAATGTTGTTCTGGATCATCATCTGATGTGCTGATTCGTTAAATTGCTGTCACATAGATGACGCTTGACAGGGAACGCTTCTGTTCTAGAATCCGAACTTTCTGATGTGACGCCTGCGACGCTGAAGGTCCCTGTCGTACGTCATCTTGGTCGCGCCCCGAGTGCAATCGGGGCGTTTTTTTGGCTGGCCTATTCAGTTCTCCATATTCGTTAGCGATACACAACATTCCCAAATAATCTCTTTCAGTCCAGCGGAACTGCGAGATTCCATAACCAGTTGCACTCACAACCAGTTCGCCGGTCTATCCTCATCGGTATAGGGCGGTTCTTCATCGAACATCGGGGGCGGCTCATCGACGACCGGAGGTTCGGCGAACAGCGGAGTCGGATCCGGTTCCGTTTCGGGCGCCTTAACCGCCCCGCGCGTTCTGTTTTCGGACTCGCGCGCAGCCGCAGGCCCCGGTACCGCTACGGCATCGGTGGCCGGTGCCGACGCGAGCGGCCGCGGTTGCCGTTGGGCCTTGCGCGCCGCGTCGAAGGCGGTCAAGGGAAGCGGGGGCATCACTTCTGTCCCCGGCCGCCAGATCCAAGAATCCAGCTCCGACTCCGCGATAAGCGTGTCGAGCTCGGACTGGTAGCCGGACGACACATCGGCCGGTACAACATAGAGCGCCGTACCGCGCTCGGCGTCGGTCAACAACGCCGTGGCGATTGGATGCTTCGCGGTCTGGTTGTAGCGCAGGCACTTCTGGTAACGACGGGTGGCCAAAGCCTTCAGCAGTGCGTTGTCGGCGAGCGATTCGAACGGGATCCACGATTCGTTGGTCAGCATCATCGACACCTCCTGGACGGTGGCGATACCGGCCGCTGACAGGCTCGCGGTGGCGATGACCACGAGGTGGGCGCCTTCCGTGGCCGCCCAGATATCGAGTTCCGACGCGAAGACCTTCTCGATCCGCTTCTTGGTCTTCTCGTCGACCATCAGGCCATAGTCGGGGAGATGCTTGATGACCAGCTTGAAGCCAAAGCGAGCGGTCGCGATTTCCTTGAGCTCACCGATCACCAGCACGAAGTGCGGCTTCCCGGACTCGGAAACAGAAATCCGGGCGAGATGCTCCGTGCGTCGCTGGGCGATGCGATCCTTCTGGTCGCCGACGAACATCTCGGGGACGTACAGCATGTCCTCGAGGCTCATCTTCTTCGCGTTCTTGCCCGCGGCGGCCAACAGCACATATTTGCGGATCACCGACCAGTTCCGCTTGCCGGTCATGGCCGGCGACCAGCGATTCAGGCCGGCCTGTTCCCAGAGGTAGTGCAGCAAACCCCGCAAAGTCAGCTTCTTGCCATCCGTCTTGATGCTGTCAGGCTCATCGCCAGAGGGCTCCGGCATCTCCCGCGCCGCGCCTTTCGCCAACGCGAAGCCGAACTTGAGTGTGACCTCTCCGGACTCCGGATCCTCGACGATGGCCGATCCCTCTACATCGCCGTAACCGCTCAGGCCGGGCGGGGTTTCGTACGAATCGCAGCCGAGCTTGTGCTTCGCGCCGGTACCGGGCATACGCTTGACCTGATACCGCCCCTCGAAACGTGCGATGTACATCGGAATCGGCGGGGTCGAGCATAGGCAGAGCGGACGTGTCTTCGCCTCGTGCGCAGCTGGCAGTTTCGCAAGGAAACTATTGCTTCCCGCCTCGTATTCCTGCCCGTCCAATTCAAAGTTCTGCATGCCAGATCTCCTGGTTTAGACGGTGGCCGACCGTTTGGCCGAGCTCCGCGAGGGCGCCTTGGGTGACCGGGGCGCGGCCTGCCTCACGTCGAGACCGCGCGCGCGGGCCTCGATCAGCAGCTGGACGACTTCCACGGCCTCATCGGCTGTCATGTCGCCTGCGATCGCGGCCGACACGATGCTGTGCGCGGTTACGGGTTTGCCACTTCGAAACACCTGATCGGTCATGGGGTAGCTCCGGTATGGGGATAGGGCAGCTCAATCGCTGTCAGGCGGGACGTCGCCGAAAACGGTGCCGAGCGCGATCGCACCGAGCAGTTCACGGGCGTAGGCGATCGACGGTATGGCGTCTCCGAAATAGGCATCGACGCCATACGGGTTCGTACACCACAGACCTTCGTCGCTGACGAAGTCGAACCAGTGGCCGTCGACGTCGACCGATTTGCCCGCGGCCAGCGCCTGGACGAAGGCTTCGGGCGTTGGTAGATCCAGCGCCGGCCAATCGCCGGCTTCGATTGCCGCCTTCGTTTTGGCACGCCGCTCGTCGGCCGCCTTCTCTCGCGCCAGCTCGCTCTCGGCTTCAGCCAAGGCCTCCGCCAGTTCAGCCTCGGCGCTGGCCTGGTCGACCTGCGCCCAGTTGACGGCACTTTCGAACGCGTCTCGCAACACGGGCACGTCGGCGAGCAGCGGCGAACAACGGAGATCGTCGGCACCGACCAGGACAAGGTCTCGGCCAAGATCGCTCGCCCCATAGCGTGCCCGTTTCAGGAGTGCGTCCCACGCTTCGGATCCTTCATCGGTGGTGCAGATCGCCATCGCGTAGTCGACACGAGCCTGCAGCGCGCGCTCGAAAGTAATCGGCACGTCGGGATTGCTCAGACCGATGACCGTCGCCACGACCGGTCCAGCAGGAAGTTTCGAATTCATGGTGATCTCCCTGGTTACCAGACGAATCCAGCGCCTACGCCGGCGGCCACGGTGCCGCGCGTATCGGTCGAACCGTTCGCCTTCAGAATCCAGTGGCCGGCATACGTTGAAATGCCGAGCGCCATGGCGGACTGCCCGCCGTACGTCCCGCCCCCGATGGCCACCATGCTCTTTCCGGGCGCCGGCGCCTGGGGCAGACTGGCGATCGCGACAGCCGCGGCGATGCCACCGTTGGCGTCACGTCGGTCGTGTTCGATGCGGTTGCTCAGATTCGTCACCGAGTCGTTCAGCTGCTGGACGTTGACGGCATCGGTCGGAGCCGTTCCGACCGAGACATTGGTCAGTGTTCGCGTCATACCAGTGGCCGCGTTGCCGATCGACACCGAATCGTCGCGATCGGCCACTGAGCCGGCGCCAAGCGCCACGGCATTGGCGCCAGTTGCGTCCGCAGCACTGCCGACCGCGATCGAGCTGCTGCCTTGCGCAACGGCACCCACACCGAGTGCGGCACTGCGATCGCCCGCAGCCATCGCATTGCTGCCGATCGCCGTCGCATCCGCGCCGGTTGCGACGGATCCGGCACCGGTGCTGTTAAACGCGGCATATTTGAGGCTGCCCTGACCGGGCTCGGGGAGACTCTGACTTAACCTCGACGGGAGGATCGCGCCAAGCCGGGAAGAAAGTGCGTCGATCGCGCTGGTATTCGCGGCGACGTTTGCATTCGTCGCAAAGAGCTGCGCGCCGTTGACCGCATCCGCGCTGGTTGCTGACAACAAGCCGGGCGCGAGGTTATGGATGGTGACAGCCGCCCCGGCTCCGAGCCCTCCAAGCGTCACGCTGAGCTTCGTGGGATCGTCGTAAGACAGCGCGTTGCCGGCGATCGTATTGACCGTACCGATAACCTGGTTCAACTGGCCGACATTGACCGCGTCGGTGGTGTTCACACCCGCTGCCACGCCCGAGATGCGGCGCGCGCCAGCCAGGCCGCTGACGTCGATGTCGGTCCCGCCAGTAGTGGCGCCGATCGTAATGGCGCCGGCGCTCGAGCCGCCGCGTTGTTGCACGAGCCCGACGGTACCCGTTGCGAGCTGGCCAGCCAGGGCGGAGACGCTCTGGTTCGTCGCATACAGTTGCCGTCCCGAGACCGCGTCGGTGCTGTTCGCCGTCAAGGCCGCATCGGCGACGTTGGTCAAGGTGACGGGCGCACCTGCCGTGCCTAAAGTGACGCGCGTATGCGAGGCATCGTCGTAGACGACCGCGCTCGCGCCGAGCGCCCCGGCCTGAGACGCCACGCCCTGCAGCTGCTGGAGGTTGACCGCATCGGTGGCGTCAGTGCCTGCAGCTACGCCCTTGACCTGGCGCGCGCCGGCGGTGCCGGCGATGTCAAGCGCCGTACCTCCGGTGCTGGCGCCGATCGTGATCGTGCTGGTGCCAGAACCGCCGGCCTGCTGCACCAGGCCAATCGTGCCGGCCGCCAGTCCCGACTGCAGCGCGGCAAGCGTCGCCCCACCGTTGGCGACGCTGGAGGACAACGACGACACGGCGAAGCCAGTCGACGTCGACAGCGTTGCGATCGAGGCCGCGTAGGTGCTGATCGCCTGGTTGGCGGTGTAGAGCTGCCGACCAGACACCGCGTCCGTGCTGGTGGCCGTCAGTGCCGCGTCTGCGACGTTAGTGAGCAGGACGGGCGATCCTGCGGAAGCGCCGAGCGTGACGCGCGAATGCATCGGGTCATCATAGGAGACTGCGCCGGCGCCCACGGCACCCATAGCGGCCGTTACGCCCTGCAGTTGCTGGAGGTTGACTGCGTCGGTGGCGTTCGTGCCGGCGGCTACGCCCTTGATCTGCCGCGCGCCCGCAGTTCCGCCAACGTCGAGCGCGGTGCCGCCGGCGCTGGCGCCGATCGTAATCGTGCCGGTACCGGCACCGCCGGACTGCTGAACCAGCCCGACTGTCCCGTTCGCAAGACTGGACGCGAGGGCTGATACGCCGGCGTTGGCCGACGACAAGCCGGTCGAGAGGGAAGAAAGCGCCGTGGTCGTGCTAGTCGACAGGCTCGCGATCGAGACGACGTTGCTGGCGATGCCCGTGGAAAGCGAGGACGCTGCCGCCAGCGTTGACGTCGATAGGGCAGCGATCGCGCCGACGTTTGCGTTCGTCGCCTGCTGGGCAGCATAGAGCTGCCGCCCCGTCACAGCGTCGGTGCTGCTCGCGTTCAACGAGGCGTCCGCGAGGTTGGTGAGGGTCACGGGCGAACTTGATGCACCGAGCGTGACGCGGGTATGCGACGCGTCGTCATAGCTAACTGCGCTCGCGCCGATCGCGCCCGTCTGGCCCGCCAAGCTCTGCAGCTGCTGCAGGTCGACCGCGTCGGTAGCGTCTGTGCCTGCAGCCACACCCTTGACCTGCCGCGCGCCCGCGTCGCCGGCGACGTTGAGCACCGTACCGCCGGTACTGGCGCCGATCGTGATCGCGCCCGTGCCGGCACCGCCCGCTTGCTGAACCAGACCAACGGTCCCTGCAGCCAGACCGGACTGCATTGCCGAGAGTGTCGCGCCGTCGTCAGCCAGGCCAGTCGAAAGAGACGAGATCGATCGGCTTGTCGTAGTCGACAACGTCGCAATCGCGCTGACCGTGCCTGTCGACAGACTTCCGATCGTTTGAGCGGTCGACGTCGACAGTGACGAGAACCCTGCAGCCGTGCTCGTCGACAAGCTCCCGACCGTCGTGCCGACGTCGGACAGCCCAGTTGAGAGCGAACCAAAGCCTGATGCCGTACTGCTCGACAGACTCGTGATGCTGCCCGTGTTGCTTGCCAGGCCGGTTGACAGCGACGTGGCCGACTGCGCAATACCGGTCGACAAGCTGGCCAACGCCGTACCGGCGCCGGCCACGCTGGTTGAGAGCGAACCTACGCTTGAGGCTGCGCTGCTCGACAAGCTCGTGACGTTGGCCGTGTTGCTCGAGAGCCCTGTCGATAGCGACGACAAAGATTGTGAGGCGGTGGTGGACAGCGTAGCGAGTCCGGAGGAGACGGCGGCAACTCCTGTGGCATTGTTGGCGATCGCAGTCGACAGCGACGTCACGGACTGACTCGTCGACGTCGAGAGACTTCCAACTGCCTGTCCCATTTGATAGAGCTCGGATCCGTTGACGGCGTCGAGACTTGATGCACTAACGGCGCCGGCGGCGACATTAGTCAGTTGCCTCGGACTTTGCGGCGCACCGAAACTCACCACCCCGTTGGACGTTGATCCCGCCACCGAGTAGTTCTCACCAGCAATACCGAAGCTACTAAGCGGGTGTGCGGCGCCGGTCGTGGATCCCGATCCGATTGCGACATCCTGAGAATTGTTCGCGACGGCGCCGGTTCCGATCGCGACGGAACCATTGCCCGCAGCAGTGGCGGCGGAACCCATTGCCGTTGCATTCGTACCGGCCGCCGTCGTATTGCCGACCGCTACCGCATTCGTCTGCGCGGTGCTGGACGTCCCGAGCACGATCGAATCGGCTCCGGCCGCCGTCGACGCGTAACCAAAGCTCAACGAGCGCGGCCCGGCAGAGGTAACCGCCGTGCCGATCGCAACGGAATAATCGCCAGAGGCAACGGCACCATTACCATCTGAAAGCGCACCGTCTCCAGACGTCTGAGCATGCACTGGACCAGCCATCGATGCGATCGCCGCGGCGATCGCGATCGATAAACCGCTTGGTGTAGGGCGTTTCGAAAATTTCATTACAATCCCCGCTTAACAACGAGTGCCCGGTCTACGGGACGTTTACGCCTGCGCTCGCGCAGGACCTGGAGCCCTCTGTTCCTGTCCTCCGCCAAGATTCCGGGAACAGAGGGGGTTTCTTTCGGCAACATCGCCATCGATCTGACGGCCCTGCCTTTGGTGAATCTCAAGCACGGCACCCTCGAAGGCGTCGCGCAGCATTGGGATATCGGCAATCAGAGGAGGACATTCCCCGTCGTGGTCGCTAGCGCACGCTCGAGCGAGTGCTATCGCGTGTTGCCGAGCGGTATGGAGGTAGGTGAACCACGCTGGCGAACCGGGGTCTGTCGTACAGACCGCATAGGCGTACTGGATACGCGCCTCGAGCGCCCGCGAGAAACGAGAAAGGACGGCCGTCATCGCGACGCCTCCGACTGCGACAGCAGTGCAGCAGCAATCACCGGAAAAGTCCGCTGCATCGGCGGATAGCAGATCTGGTTTATTGCACAGCCTTGATAAGTCACGGTGAGGCCGAACATGTCGCGAGCATTGACCGGCACGCGCAACGTCACTTCGCGCTCGAACACCTCAACCGAACGCCCTAAGCTTGGATCAGCGACGACCTTGCCGGCGCCATGCTGAATTGCGCCGAGGTGCGCCCGGCCGTCATCACTCGCGACCCGGAAGCGATCGCCGTAGAGTCGGTAGCCGTCGGCGATCGCAAAATGTAGGACGACAGCGCCACGCTCTTCGGTCATGCGAACGCGGAACGCTTGATCTGGCGTGAGAAATTGTTGTGCGTGTGCCTGGCGAGCGAGGACACCACTCACTATGCAGGCAAGCAGCGCCACCGACACGGCCACGACGAAACGGCGCAGAACGCGCGTTCGAACAGTCATCGTGCACCTCGCTGCTTCCACGCCAATTCAGCTCGGGCGAGACCATGCAAGACCGGCAGCGCCAGTAAGCTCCAGAAGTACAGCGTTGCGCCGGCCACCATCCCGTCGAAACACAAGTCGAAAGCCGATTCCGCCAATCCGGCCGCCGGGGAATCGAAGTTCCAGACGATCAAGATCATCAACAGCGTGCAAATCAGATAGACACACATGCCGAAACTGTGCAACCCGCGTTGCGCACGACGTAGCGCGCTCCACGTTCCGCGTCGAGCGCACGTCGAACGGAAAGCCGGCGAGAACAGTAGCCCCGTAACGAACGTGGCAATGAACACGGGCTCCGTGCTATTCCAGAATCCGAGCGCATCGAGGTAAGTAATGGGCGCGATCAGCAACCAGGTAACGAGCGCCAACACGGCGAGCATGATTCGCACATGTCGACGATGAACGGTGGGGGGAAGGGTACGCGTATGCATACGGCTTTCTCCTTTACATGCCACGTATTTGTCGGATTCCATCGTGGTGTTCAGTTCGCAGGCCCACTGACCAGATAGCGCAGGGCGTCCTGACTGCCTATCGCCGCGGCTCGACGCATGAGTTGCATGCCGATTTCGTGATCCGTATCGGTCGCCGCCGTGGTGTGGCCGGAACCCGTGTGCTTTTGAAGGCGCATGCGAGCAACCAGGTACATCGCTGTCGGTTCGCCAGCGTCCGACTCTGCCTGGAGCAAGTCCGGATAGTCGCGACTGAAATGAACGGCAAGCCATGTACCGGCGGAACGATTTCCGCCTTTCAGCGCGGCCTCCATCGCAGGTCGCATGTCGAGGTACTCACGTGCGCGCGCCCAGGACTGCAAGGGCCCGTTTGTGCCGGTGATGGAAAACAGGCAAGCCGCCGCTGCAAGCGCGACTGCCACGCCCTTCAACATGCGTTGGGCAGAGGGATCCGGATTGGTCAGGATCAACGTGCCTTCTGGCCATGTGATCGAGGCTGCAGCTTGCCGCCGCTCGATGGAAGATGCGCGATATCGATTCATTGCGGGTGCCTCTACAGAAACGCGAGAGTGGAGAAAAAGACCAGCCGGCAAGCCGGCTGGCGTCAAAGGAAGTGCGAAATGGGTATACACACTTCCGGGGATCAATTCGGTGGTGGCACTTACTGGCCGATGCCTCCCTTGGCCACGTCGGTGGTCTCGGCAAACGTGTATTTCTTGACGACGCCGCTGTCGTCGAACAGCACGGTCAACGTCTTCTTCCGCACGTCAGCGCCATGTGCAAACGCACCGACGATCGGCACGAAGTTGATCGCGTGCGGCGTGGCGTGCGCGAGCTCGTAGGTCCAGATCTCGAGCCCGGAATCGGTGAACGTGGTCTTGTTCGGTGAACCGAAGGCATCCTGAACGTCCTGTTTCGTGCTCTTGCCCTGCTGTATCTGGGTCTGAACGCTTGCCTGAGTGGCCGATTCGAGGTGTTCGTTGCCAGTGGTGGCGCACCCTACAAGCATCGCTGCGGCCGACAAGCCGGCGATCAGGAGCGTGTTCTTCGTGAATTTCATGGTCTTCCTCTTGGTGTGATCAACAGTCAAAAAAGGGCGATGATTAGTTGCTGGCCTAATACAAGCGGCCGGATCGCTCTGCCTCACATACAGCGCGATACCAGTCGTCCATGTGGCGCCTGACCTGCAGCTCCACGTAGCTGATGTACGGTCGCCACCAGGCGTAGAACAGCGAAGCGACGAGGCCTCCGAACGCGTACATCGGCAGCGACGCGCGCGGCTCGACGGTGATCGGGTAATCCAACTGGAATCGGTTGGCGATCAGTTGCCACCATACGAACAACGCCGGTGCCCATGCCAACCAGCACAGTGCGAGCCACTGCGCGACGTAACGCGCTGCCCAATCCGCTTCGATTCGCAGAAGTCGCGGACTGGTCCACAGCCGACGGCGAACGTGTCGACGTTCGGCGAGATAGAGCCGCGTGAAATGCGGAACGGGTTGCACACGTCGGGGGCGATTGAAAATAGACATGGCGACCCCTATCGCTCGATCGAAAGCTGGTGGTCGTGTGATCGGTCCGCGCGTTCAGCTTCGTGGTCGCGCTCCTTGACCTGGTGCAGCGTGCTGTCCGGCGAATACTGAATCGCGACCTGCTCGCCGACCTCGACGTCGCGGGACAGACGATCGCGTGGATAGACGATGCCAACGGTCTGGCCGATCTTGACCAGCGAGTGGTGCGTCGAGTTGGCGAGCACCTCACCGCGGTAGTGGCGCTCCAACTGCTGCGCATCGCGCAGAATCAGGTTGTGGTGATCGCCGGCCAGGCCGATCGCCCGTCGCGAAACATCGTCCGGCACGTCGCCCTCCGGTAGCTGCCCGCGATGGATCTGTTCAGAAAGGTTGGCGCGCTCGATTTCGCTGCGGGGAACCGTGCTGATCGAGGTCCGCGATTCGAGGTGGTGGTAGGCCGCGTCGAGCTCAGGGAAGAGGGCGAGCGCCTGGTCACGACCCAGCGTGTCGAATGCGCGGCCGCGCTCCGCATCTCGCGCGTGATCAACGGTACGCCGGCGCGGCGCACGTGCCGTGTCGACCTCGACCTCCGCCTTTGCGGGTTCGGGTTGGTGAGTGGGCGCCAGCGCTTGCCGCTCGCGCGCCGGCTCGATTCCACCCGGATCCACGACGACGACACGACCATTCACGACACCCAGATTGTCGAGCCCCTGATCACCCCAGTGGTATCCGCGCTGACGAAGCGCGTCGGCCATCCGCGCGACGTCGGCCGGCGTCACGCCTCGCATATCCGCGCGGGGCATGATTTCGTATCGCAGATTGCCTTCGGTGCCGCTCGCCACGGGCTGCAAGACCTCAGGAATTTTCGGCCGAACGGCAAGCTCGCCGGTACCGAGCCGCACCACATGCCGGTCGTCGGCCGCCAGCACGACCGAGGACGCGCCGGCGTCCACCGGTGTCAGGTGGGTCATCCCGTGCGAGCGCAGCGTGGCCTCGAGCGCGGGCAGGTGGCGCGACGCGGCGATTTCCTCGGCGACCGGATCGGGGAAGCGGCCACCGAGGTTCGGCACATCTCGCGTCATCGACCGGAGGACGTCGCGCAAGCCGCGCTCCGGTGCGGGCCGCTCGTTGGCGGGCGCTCCGTGGATCAGCGCTTGTGCAGCCCCATCCTGGACGCGTAGCGCCTGCTCACGACGCAACGCGATGTCGGCTATCTCCGGCGCCGGCGCGCCTCGCTCTGTACGAGCGTCACGTATGTCATCGAGCATCTGAAGGTGATTGGCGATCTCGTCACGCGTCATCGGACGCTCGCGCTCACGCACGATCGAGGCCGCGGCCGCTTGCGGTTCGCGCCATTCACCCTGATGCAGTTCGTTGCGATATACCTCGCGGTGATGCCGATCGACGATCAGGATTCGATCCACCGCCTTCTCGCGCTCGAGCAACGCGACCGTTTCCAGCATGCCGGCATACGGCTGGTCGTGCTGCTCGGGATTGACCACCCGTCCCACGCCCGTCATCGCGATCTCGCGCTCTGTACGCATCTGCGCACGCGTGAGCGACATGTCGGCGGGCATGGCCACGCCCCGAACTTCCAGCGTGTAACCGCGCTCCTTGAGCCGCCGCGCCAGATTGCGCAGGCTATTGGGGTTGCGCATCGTGCCGTCGACCACAAGATCACGGCGCGCTTCAGACGCGGCCGTGGTTAGCCGGCCCGCCCACCGGCCGGCGTCGGCATGCGTCAGATCGGCCGCGTGTTGCGGATCCTCGCGAAGAAGCCGGCTGTACTGCGGCAGGTTCTCCCTCATGCGATCGGCATCGATCAAAACGGCACCACCGCGCTCGTTGAGTTCCCCCATCGCCTGACGCGCGAGGGCCGTCTTGCCGGCACCGGGCTGGCCGCCGATGAGGATCGCATTCGGCTCGGCCTGCTCGCGGCTACCGTCGATCGCCTCGCGCTCCACGCGCGCATACGCGCGCTGCATCACGACGTCCGGAATAGTGTCCATGATGGGCTCCGGAGTCAGGCGCGACCGATATTCAGTCGGCGGACACGCAGGCCGTAGACGTCCAGCGCACGAGCGATCTCGGCCGCATCATCCGGATGCAGCGCATCGCGAGCAGCAACCAGAGTCTTGCGTTCCGCGTCCGCTATAGCGATGCACTGCGCGTTCGGCTCGCTGCGCGACTCCTCTTCAGCGATGACGGCGACATAGTGGGCAATCAGCTGCCCGATCGTCTGGCAGGCGACTTCGTAATCGACATGAGGCATCGTGTTCTCCTTTCAAAATGTAGGCTTGCGCGCATGCGTGCCGGGTCAAACACCTGGGTAAGGCTTCGATTCATTCCATAGCCGCGTCCACGCGGCGCGCACGGCTGCCGCAACCGTGGCGTGGTGCCAGATGACGAGGACGTTTTCTGCGTTGTGGTTGGCGCCGGCCTGCGTGTAGTTCATCGAGCCGGTCTGTGCCGTGTCGCTGTCAGCGACGATGAACTTGTCGTGCATAAGCGGTACGGCCATGTCGATGCGAACCGGTATTCCGGCCGCGACGAGATCCGCGAGCTTCGAACCACGGCCATCGAGCTGGGAGCGGTCGAGGACGACACGGACCTGCACGCCGGCGTGGGCGCGCTCGATCAGGTGGGTAACGATGCGACGATTGGTGAGCTCGTAAGCGGCGACGTCGAGCTCCGACTGTGCGCTGTCGATCACGCTCAGCACGAGGGCCTCGGCCTGGCCATCGGGCGAAGTGGCGAACTGCACGGACGCGCGGTCCCCAGCGCCTGCGCTTTCTGAATGTGAAGTGGTTTCGGCCGGGTGCTTCAGTGAGCTCGCAATATGTCCAACAGACGATGACAGATTGCCCAAATCGGGTGTCGGCCCGTCGTGCAGCACGTAGTAGCCGACACCGGCGGCGATCGCGAGGAAGAGGAGAAACTTCATGCCGGCCTCCCGACGTGGGAGGTGTGGCCGTCCGCCGAATAGGAGCGGGCGCAGGCATCGTCACCGTGCGGCGAGGCGCAGGCAGCAAGAAGCAGGGCAGGAAACGTGAGCGCGGCCAGACGCACTCGGCTCACCGTCGAGATCGCGCAAATTAAAGACGTAAATGAATTGACGCCACGACGAATTACGTCATCAAGGATTAACTTGCCAGTACGCGAAATCAGGCGTAACGTCAATACTAATTGCGTACGGGGACGCTTATCATGGACTATGTACTTGCGAATTTCATGGCAGTAATGGCGGCCGTGATTTTCTCGGTTTTCACGTCGTTTATTGCGTCGCGCAGTGGCCGATTGATTTACCGGAAAATCATGTGGGGCTACCTGGCCACGCTGCTGATTGCGGCCATCGTGGTTACGGTCATGCAGCTGCCGTTTGCCATTTTGGCATTCGGCTCTCTCTTTTCCTGCATCTTCGGCGTGTTCGTCCAATTGGGCATTGCGGTAAAACTCGGTCACCTCGCCATGACTGACAGGTCGGGCGGTGGATATGGCGACAATTTCGCTAAGTCGCGTAGCTTTGTCGACGACTACACCAATAGCTGGAAGCAGTCCTACCACGGTCCGAATGATTCTCTGCGAAATTGGTGACAGTGAGTTCTTCATATTCTGAGGGGGCCGCAAGGCCCCTTTTTCATTGGTTCTTGGGGTCATCGTTTGCAACGTCCGCGCTCGGGAGCGACTTGACTCCACGTGAGTCATCTGCAGAACCGCGCCCGAGTCGGCTCGCCGAAACAAGAGCGCTCGGGGAAGTCGCCCCGCCGCTGACAGCAGACTCGTCGCGCGGAGCAGATGGGTCGCCTCCGCGGTCATTGCCGCCCGGAAGAGTCACGATCCGGAAGTCCGATTCGGACAGGCGCGGTTGCGTGGCAGGCGAGCCCGTGCCGGTTCCAGCCGCTTGAGCGGCTTCACGCGTCGGGCCAGTTGCCGTCGTTCTCGGATGCAGGAAGTTTTCAACAGCTGCCGACGTCGATGTTGTTCCAACCGGCCCGGTCGGTTGAATCGAGTTCACCCATGCTGTGAGCGGCGCCTTATCGTTGGAGGCTGGCGTCGCCGCCGGCGACGGAGAGAGCGGGCGACCTGGCGCCCGCTCAGGCGTCATGAGTGGCTTGTTGTCAGCCGAAGGGTCGACATGATCATGCACCTGCTTGATCGGCGCGGCGGACTCGCTCGCGACCCGTTGCTGCATAGCATCCACACGCTGCTGAGCGTCCGTCACGATTTCGGGAATCGGCGTCGCAACATCCAGCGGTGCCGTGTCAACTGGCCCAACCGCACCCGCAAATCGCTGGAACGACGCGGGAGCACTTGCACCAACACCGGACTGGTTGCGATGGTTCTGACGAACGACATCCGCCCCGCTCGCGGGCAGAGCGGCCCCATCGCGAGCCGTGGTCGGCAACGTCGAGTTGCGCGACACGATGTCGCGCATCGCTGCATCTTGGGCGACCAGCTGAGCGATCTGCGGAGAGGGCAGGGTCATCAGTTGGCTGTATCGCATGCCGTTGCGCGCAGCGACCGCTTGCAGGTTCTCCGGCGTCATCAGGTTGGTCGAGGTGTCGACGCGCGAAACCACCTGCGTCGATCCGCGCTGACGCACGTCTGCGCTACGAGTGAGATCCGCAGCGACACGCGAGCCGGATGAAACCTGGTCCGTCAGAGAGGCGGAATGGTCGCTGCGAACGTGCTGCCCTGACTCCATCCCTGTCGAGTCCGAGTGGATCTGTGAGCCTTCGCGGCTAACTTGATCGCTTTCGGTATAGGCTCCCAAACTGCCGTACTGATCGACGAACTTCTGTGCATCGGAATTTCGCCAGAAGTGCGTGTAGCCGCCCTCACCCGAAACATCGAGCCCGAGTTTAAGGCTGGACCGTCCCTTTCCGGTGCCCCCGCCGGTCGCGAAATCCGCAGCGCGAACCTTCGATCGATACGCGTCGCGCACCGCCTGCACTTCTTGTGGCGTTTTCCCGAGCGACTCTGCCTTGCGCGCCAGTCGGTCTTCTTCAGCTTGATTGAATAGAGGCGAGTTCCCTGCGGGGTTGCCGGATCCCTGCCGCCCATTGCCGCTCGAGCCCCGACCATTGCCACTTGCCGACCCACCACCGCCAGCTCCGACATTGCCGGCCGGTTGCGCATCATCTCCAAACGACTTATCGAAGCCACCGCCGAGCATGATCGAGCCTCTTCCGCCAAGCGACGTTTGCCCTTCAACGGAATGTGCCTGATCGACTGAGTACTGCTGGTCGTTCGACGTCCGGCGCTCGCCGGACCGCGTCGAGGAGGCCCTCGTCCCAGAGCTGGCCTCATCGGCGAGCCGTTGCGAGCTTCCCCGTTCTTGGCTGCTTGAGACGCTGTTCGTGCTGGATGCAAGCTGCTCCCGGCCGGCGAACGTGGAATTCGTTCGGTTTGCCGCGACACCTGTCGAGGTGTCGGTGCCGAGCGACCGCTCGAATGCGTCCTGGGAGGTGGCCGAAACGCCGAGGCTGTTCTGAAACTCGGTGCGAGCGATCAGGCCATTGGCAAAGTTCGTGAAGGCCGAGCCGGTTCCGGTATCGACGTTCATCGACCCGGTGCGCGATTGCACGGTGTTGTCGTACTTATTCGCCGAGGTCACGTTACGCGACGCGTTATCGATCGACGACGAATCCATGTGCACGTTGCCGATGTTTTCGTCGCCTTGCGCCTGCTGGCCACCGATCTGTTGAGCGGACCCTGTAAGCGCGCCGCTCAGTTGAGAAAACGCACCTACAACGCCGGCCGATGCGAAGTTCAGCAACAGCCACGCAAGGGGAGGCGTAATAATCACCATGTATCCAAGCAGCGCCTGCTCGTCGAGCAACGTCTGCCCGAACTTCGCCGCCATGCCGAACGGCACGCCGGCCTGCAGCGACATCGAGCGCATCTCATGGCTCAGGTGAATCAGCGAGAGCCCGTTGATGACCGCGAAGAGCATCGGCCAGACAGACACCCATGCCACCGTCTTGGCATACATCGCGAGGATTCGTTTGGCCCCATCCGCGCCGCTGATCAGGCAGAGCACCAGAATGAGCGGGAAAACCGCATAGATGATCGCTTCGGCATAGTTGCGAACAGTCGGCAGCGTGTTCTTGGCCAGAATCGCCATGGAGGCAAGCGAACCGTTCGTCGCCACTGCAGCCTGGGCCGAGCTCATCAACGCGTTGACCTCGGCCACGCGCGCCGGATCGCTCAGCATCGCGGGCAGCTCGGCGCCCGCCTGACGCCACACGTTGTTGAACATTGCCTGGCGCAGCGCCGACGACGCGTTCTGCGACGACTGGAGGATGAAGCCGTACGAATCGCCGATCGCGTTGACGAATTCCGACTTCGCCATGGAGGGGTCGGCGATCTCCGGATACATCTCGCTGCCATACATCTGCTCGGCCGCTTGCTCGGCGTCCTGTACGCGCAGCAGCAGCAAGGTGCCGGTCGCGGAACAGGTGTCCGTCGTAGGGTTCGCGGTGAGCGTGTTGGTCGTCACGTACCGCGCCGGGCTGGTCGACGTGAACACGGTATTGAACGGATCCGTGCCGTTCATAATCGTCTTCGGATCAATCGCGCCGTCCTGGATGTCGTAGACCGTGCACTCCTTGAAGAATTGGATAAGGTCGGCGTGCAGTCCCGGATCGGTGATTTCAGCTTTGTTCACCTTTTGCAGTACGGAGATGCCGAAACCCACATCGCCCTTTTTCAAGGTAAGCGTATCCGGCACGGAAAAAATCGTTTCGTATGCCTGCGTCAGTACACGCGATATGAGCGTGAAGCTCTGAGCAACCGCAGCGAGATATGCCGGGACGTGATCCACCTCCCGAGTCGGCTGCACGTTGTTGACGTCGGTGATGAACACGTTCTCAATCGGCAGCAATAGCAGCTGCGTCATCAGCATCGCGGCGGCGAACCAGCGGAAGATCTCATAGCCTTTCCGACCGATCGCGACAATCGTCCAGATCACCACGCCACACAACAGCGTGTAACGGATGAGACCTGACCAGGTGCCGCTACCCATGAAAGACGCGATACCCTGCATGACGTAGTACAAGGTATCGACGTTCCCATAGGTGTCGATTTCCATGTTCATTGAGTGCTCCCGCCATTCAACGTCTGGCCAAACGCCAACGAGTTCCGAAGGGAGGACGACACATTCGCGTGTACGGCACGCTCGATCGATTGGAGCTGCTCGACCAGCTGCCATGCATTCGACGTCTGGCTGAACGCTTGCATCACGACGCTGCGCGCTTCCGATTCCACCGTATCGATGTTGGTATTGAGCTTCGTGGCCTCGTCGAGTAGCGACGTACTGGATTTCACCGTGCCGTAACGCGCGATCGCTCGACGAAGATCTTCAGCCGATCCGTGGATATACGCTTCGGCATACTTGGCAGCGATCAGCGACTGGTAGGTACTTAACAGCTGGTCGGCAAGAGACGAATTGTTCAGACGCGTGCCGACCGCGATCATTTTGTAGACCGGCAGGTCCGTCATGCTCAGGAACCGAAACGTATCCGCCGGGTTCGGGATAGCGGAGCGCGACGCAATCGCATCTGTGATCACCTGCAGCTTTTGCTGTACCAGCGTACGGAAGGGGGTGTACCCAATTTCCTGGACGGAAGGATTCAGACATTTCGACGTCTCGTCGCACACGTACACCTGGATCGTCGTGCCGCTGTTCGCAGCGGGATCGTTACCGACCAGCTCCTGCACCGTGAGGCTACCGATTCTGGGCAGGAATACGGGGTTCACCTCCGTGCCGCCCGAATCCGACGGGTCGGGGAAAATGACCGTACCCACCAGCGACATCAGGAATTCGCGATCCGACGTGCTCAGGTCCGGCAGCTGCTGCAGCGCCTGCCACGTCACATTGCCGTACGGCTGCTTCGCCGCGAGGTTGGAATCCGATGCAGTAGCCGTGTTGATCGTCTGCGCCGCTTGCGCTGAGCTGTTTCCTGTATTTGTCCAGGCATCGGTCATATCCGAATACAGGTTCGTGAATGGCCCGAGCGTGTCGGCCAGGTTCGCCTGCTCCTTTTTCCATGCAACCGGCGTCACGGCATTGACAATGCCCTCGGCGGCCTGGCACGAGTCGATATTCATCCGGTTGACGTCGCGCGCGATGGCCTGCAGCGACTGCATGACGTTGTCGCAGGTCGGGCAGAGGTTCTGTAGGGCGAGCTTGAATGCGTAGCCCAACGCGTTCGAGCCGATGTTGCGCAGCAGCGCGACAAATTGCTCTTTGTTGATGAAGCTGAACCCGCCGGTGAACAAGTCGATCCCACCGCAACCCGCTCCCCATTCCGGGGCCGTGACACTCGCGAGCTGGTAAGTCTTGTGTGGCGTGCGCATGAACACGCTTCCGCCGCTGTACATATCCATCGTCTCGCCCTGCAACGCCCCCGGGCTCGATACGTTGCCCATGGCGTTGATTGAGTCGAAGACCTGCTGCATCGACATCGCCTGCGCATAGACCGGGGCGATGGCAATCACCGCAGCCGTCAGTGCGACAATCCAGCTTATCGGTTTCATCAGAAAAGCTCCCCAGGCTGCGAGGCAGTGAGAACGAAGATGCGGTCGATGATGTCCTGAAGGGACATCGTTCCCGAGCCGATCATCGCGTGGTCGCCAGTCTCTTTCGACGCGATGAAGAGGGCGGGCACCTGCTGCACGCCCCAGACCGACGCCTGCCCGTGGTCAGGCGTCGGGTTCGGAAACTCGCCGATGCCTCGCCCGTCCAGAGAGACCGGCAGCACGTCGATGCCATAGCGCTGCGCGAGCAGCACAATCGTCGGGGCCATCGCATGACAGTACGGACAGTCCGAGCGGAAGAAGAAAATCAGGCCGTGCTTCTGCGCGAGCGCGCGCAGCTGCCCCTCCTGGTCGGAATCCCGGGTCCGGTCGTAGGTGTGGACGGCTACGTTATTGGTAGGACGCTTGAGCGAGTAATCGAGGCTCGGGTTCTGCCATACGACGCGGCGCCATTGATCGGCAAAGACCGCGCTCTTTTGCTGGACGTACTCCCAGAGCTTGATGTACTCCTTGATGTGCTCAGGCGTCGGGTCCATGTTCGCGACGTCGAGTCGGTGCTTCAGTGCCTCGCGCATCTCGTCGGCCGACTTGATCTGGTCGAAGTCGTCGGAATCGGCCGGTTTCGCCGCGCTCGCACCTAACGGCGCCGCAGGCTTGTCGTCATCGCAGTACCAGTTGAATTTCTCCTGCCCGTCGCAGCTCCAGGCGGACTTGTAGTCCAACCCGTCAGCATCCGCGATAGGCGACACCACCAGCGCTGCAGGAAGCAGGATCGCTACCGCGAGCCGGAAGCCACGGAATGCGCTCATGGCCGGCTCCGGTGCGCGTCGACGTCAAAGCCGGCGTCCATCAATTGCCCGAGTGCCTGCTCGAGTTGCACGTCTGCGAAGCCCAGGGACTGCGCCGCCTCGACCTGTTCGGCCGCATCGGATTGACCCCGCCGCCAGCCGAGCATCCAAAAGAATTGGCTTCGAACCCTGGGCTTGTGCGACACCGCCGCTGCGCCCATAAACGCACGACGTGCGTTCCGCCAGGCGAGAGCCGCGGCAACCAAGTTCGAAATGCAATGTCGCTGATACGCAGCAAACTCGCCCAAGTCGTCGTCGCGCTGCACGTGACGCTGTACGACAGGAAGTCGGCCATCCTGCTGCTGGCTCGGCCCTGTCGACGCCGGCGCGGGTGCCGTCGGGATATTGACGACACCGCTCACGGGCCGAGGCGGTTTGTCCCACTTAGGGGTCGACCATGGCTCACCGGAGAAGTGATGCCTTTGGAAGGCTGCGAGAAGCGCGGCATAGTTGTCGCCCACGGAAACTGCAATCGCCTTCAGACGTTCGAGGTCGTCGCTTCCATTCCGATATACCCGGGAATCGTCGGAGTAACCGAAAAACCAGTCGTGCTGATCGAGCATGTCGTAAAACTGTTCGATCGTGGGTCGGTGGATTGGCGCCCCCGAGCTCGGGGGCGTCCCGTCAGACAAATCGACCGAATCCGCGACTGCGTCGTCATCGAGCTCGATCGTCGTACCGGGCGCCGGCGCCGCTCCGTCGACAACAACGAAGCTGCCTTGCCCCATGACCTGATCGTAGTTCGTCACGCAAACATCTGCGATGGCGTCCTCGAGCAACACGGAAATGGCTTCGCGCGACGGCGCAGCGCCGCGCGTTACCCGGAAGGTCGCACGGTCACTGCCGGCGCCAGCAAAAAGATGGCTCGGAAAGTCGGGCGCCGGCGCGGAGCGCATGCTGGTGATCGTAATCTGGAGTCTCACTTCACCTCTCCTTCGCGGCTTGCGCGACTACGCTCGGCACTCTGCCGTCCGATCGAGTCGAGGCGTGTGCGCAACGCGAGAGGCGAGGGCGGAGACCAGACGAGGTCCGCAGCAAGCGTAATGGCGGCAGCAACGAGCCACGCGACGAACAAGCCGTGACCAACCCGACGAGCGAGAGTGGCGACGGGAACGTCATCAGTCCGCCAGTGCATACAAATGGCCGACGGCGAATACTGAGCCGCGGTATCGGCGCATGTCCGCAGTCGGATCGTGTCCGGATTCGTGCCGCTTCCAGCAGCCTGTTCGAGCACGGTCGTTGCCATACCCGTGAACGACCCGAGATTGAGCGCTGCGAGCCCGGCGACTGGGACGGCCGCCGGCACGATGATGAAAGTCACGAAGAGGCGCCGCACGTAGCAGGGAAGGCTGGCCCGCAGCGCCTGGGCCCAATGGGAGCGGGAACGCGAAGGGGGAAACATGCTTTCGATGGACATTTCAACGCTCCTGCGTCGTGAGGGTTCTGAAATCTGCAAACAGTGGCCGGTGCTGCGTCACGGTGTATCTCCTGCGGGTTTCGACGGCGTCGCCGGCGTCAAGCCGATCGGCGGGACTCCATCGCGGCAGTAGTTCATCTTCACGTCCAGGCGCCCGATGGTTTCGCCTGCCTCCGTCTGGACGCCGCGGATGTCGAACAACACATCCAGTCGCTTGCAGCCGGGCCGCGGCAAGTCGCCGATCGGGCGAGCCGTGACGTAGACCGGGCCGTTGGCGTGCAGCTTGGTGATCAGTGAACTTGCAACGGGCCCACGCAGCGCGCCAAACGCCGATCCGTGATCGATCGCGTCGATGAGTACTGCACTGAAGTCGTCGTAGCTGCCGGCGAAAGCGGCGGCCGGCAGCGCAAAAATCGCAGTAGCAAATGCTGCGGCGACGAGGCGCTTCATTGGGATACCCCTTTGCCGCTTCCGACCGATTGCCGCACGCGCTGCAGAATCGCGTCCTCGTCGACGGCCTTGGACTGGATCGAATTGACGAACTCGGTAAAGTCGATCTTCGAAAAATCGATACGCTGCAGTTGGTCGGCCGTGAAGCCGCCGCAGCCGGCGAACGGGATGCCGAGTTGCGCCTTGCCTTGCTGGTTGACGAGCTTCGCGATCAACGAGTTGAAACAGCAGTAGCTCTTCTTTTCCTCAACGCACACACCGAGCACGCGTTTAGAGCAACCCTGGTTGTACTGAACACAGAGGTTTTGCCCGCGTTTCAGGCTGAGCACCTGCTCGTCTGGAGAACATGCGAGCCACATCTGGATCAGCTGCGCAGCGATCTCGGCCGCGAACACGTACGGATTGAAATCGGCCAGTTGAACGCCGTTGGTCAGCGAGAACGAGAAACTGAAGCCGTAGGCACCAAAGGTCCCGGAGGACGACAGCGCCCTGTCAGCCCACGCGCCCATCTGCAGCAGACCAGAGTTCACGATCGAGCTATCGACCGTTTCGTACAGCTGGTCAAAGACATACTTCGACCCTAGCGCGATGCCCTGTTTGGCCGCCGTTCCGGCAACCGACAGTCCGGCACTGACCGCGGCGCTTCCGATCGCATTGTTCGAGTAAGCGGCGCCGCCACCGTTGCTGGTGCAGCAGCTCTTGATCTCGAGGCCGCCCAACACCTTGATCGAGCAGTTGCTGTCGTAGCCTTTGAAAATGTTCACGTTACCGCCACCGACGCCGTAAGCGCCGGCTTCGCGCCCGGTTTCCAGCCCCGCCACGACCTTGCCGAGCGCGCCGTCGGCACCACTACTCGACGAGAAACATCCGGCGCCCGGTGCGCACATCGTGTTCGTGCATTGGGTGACGGTCGTCGTATGCGCCGGCGTATCGAGACACTGGTAGGTGTATTGCATCGTGTCACAGCTTCCCGGCACCGCGTCGTTGTATGACACACACTGCTGGTTCACCAAGCCGCAGCCTTGCTGCTGCAACGGCGTGCAGTCGTTAACAGTGGAAGCGGCTTGGCATTCGTAGGTGTCCTGGTAATTCCAGCAATCCTGGTAGAGCGGAATCCCGTTGATGACACGTGTGCCGGCCGGCTCGATGCAGGTTGAGCCGGTGCGCTGGCAGGTAGGCGCGGCATATGCTACCGGCACGACGAGCAGGGTGACCGTCATTACACTGCCGACAAGGCAGACCGCGCGCGCGACGAACGTTAGAGCCCGGATCTTCATTGGGCGGCCCGCTGTTCAAACGAGCTGCACTGGTCGATCCAGTTCGACGTGCAAGTTGCGGTGCAGATCTGGTTCAACGTCAGCTGGACTCTAGCCTGGCCACCGCCCTCAAAACCGTATCCACCTATCGCCGCTTGAATTTCGACGGTATTGATGCCCTCGTGCAGATACGAGCGGATGTCGGTGTTGGGCGCAATGGTCGACGGGTTTCCCTCGTACTCGCTACCGAAGGTGAAGAACGGTCGATACTCCGTGAGGCCGCCGTCTGCCGTGAAGGCAGTTTTATCCGAGCACACGCTCCGAATGCCGTTGTAAATCAAATTGTGTGTGAAGGTCACACCAGGCGAGGATGCGGCAAGATAGCCAGTGGTCTGCCGTCCATCAATACCGCCAGCCGACGCCGGCAGCGTCGCCTCCCCGCATTGGAGAATACGGCCGCCGTCCGGCGCATCGGTGTAGACCGTGACGCCGTTAATGTCGACGCTGCGCAGCGTATTGTTTGCCGTGATCTGGCTGATGACTGCGGTACCGATTTGACCAAGGTTCTGGACGCTGAAGCTCATCGAACCGGACACGGTCAGTCCGTTGTAGCCTGAGTTGTCGTGATAGCCCGTGTCTGCACCGAAGTTCCAGAGCGCAGAGTTCGATGCCAGGCGCGCGGCAAACCCGCCGGTGAAGCTTCCCTCGACGACCCCGCCAGCGGCGCAGCCTTGATAGGGTTCGGTGCAGACGGGGTCATTGATGCGGTTGCAGGTATAGGTTTGCGTACCCACGGCCTGCTCGCAGGTTTCCGTCCGGTAGGTCGCCGGCACCGTCGACGTCACGTTGTGGCAGTCCTGCGAACTCGTCGTAGACCCGGGGTTATTGATCGTGCCCTTGCTTCCGGTCACGATCGGATCGCTCGCGGTGATCGGCATGCGATTGGGCGGCTTCTTCGCGAGGTAATTCACGGCATCGCATTCCTGACGCCAGTAGGCACTCGGGTTCGCTGGCTGCGTCGAGCAATCCGCTTCCTTCCCTGACCCGGCCGGCCCGAGACTGCCCTGCCCACCGCCATACAGCGGCGTCAGCTCGCCGTCCTGGTTCGTGTAGTTCGGCACGTTCGAGCCACCGCCGCTGATGCTTCCGTGAGCCGCGTTCATTCCTGACTTACCGAACGACTGGCCTTCCGTAAACGCAGTCCCGGTAGATGGGGCGTCCGCAGCAGCGCACACGGCGACCGCAGCCAGAGCGGTCGCGATGGCCAGTGGTGCGCTTCGGCGCAGGGTTGCCCGCATTCCGTTCATTCGACATCCCCCAGTGCACGGAGATATCGCTCGGCGATCCCCCCGTAGGTAGGGCTGTGGTCGACGATCTGGCGCAGGGCATACGCGGGCGTCACGTCTCCCGACAAGGAGACGTACAACGCCGGCAGCGCACATCCGCTGCTGTCGACCTGACTGTTGGCGTCTCCACCGCGTGTGACGACATAGGCGGGCACACGGGCGATGCGATACTGCGTGAACGCCTTCGGGTTGACGACGATGCCGCCGGACGCAATCCCCAGCCGCTGCATTTCAGCGGCCGTCGCCTTCAGCGAGTCGTTCTTGAAGCCCCGGAACACCACAGTTCCGCCGGCCTGATTCATGGTCTTCACCAGGCGTACCAGCGAGGCAGCGGGCATCGAGAAGCTCGCGAACGCGACGAAGGAGTCGGTCACACGACGCTGCGTACGGCTTTCGTACCGTTTGGCGACGGCGACCGGATCTGCACCGGCGGCGGCTGGCGCCGGCGTCGGTAGGTTCGGGAACGCGTTGCCATCGTGAGCTGCCTTTTCTGCCGCCTGGGCCATCTGCCGATCGCGACTGCCCTGGATACGGCTCATCTCGGCATCAATCGCATCCGACGATGGCATCACGCCGCGGTAACGCGCGGTGCCGCTGGCTGCCTCATCGAAGGTCGCTCGGCGCGTGGTATTGATCTGTTGCTGCTCACGCGCGAGCGCGTCATTCGACACGGTTTGTGCCGACACGTGAACGGCCGCAAGGGCGATCGTGCCGGCGGCTACGATGGAGAAAGTGAGCGGACTCATTGGGGCAGGTCTCCGAGGTTCGCACCCATGCAGCAGTTGCGCTTGCGGAAAATCTCGTACGCGAAGTCCTCCCCCGTGTACGGGATCATTTTTCCGGCGCCCCAGAGCGCCGACGTGCGGCCATACGGCTGACAGCACTGACCGTTGATCTGGTCGGTTTGCGCAACGGGGTAGAGCATCGTGTACTTGTATTGGGTCTTGTCCATCACGGGCTGCAGGTAGTAGCCGCACATCGCGCCGTCACCTGTCGTGCCCCACATCAAGCCCTCGCGATGCAGCTTTGCGGTCATGCGCTCGACCAGCAGGGACGACGCCTGGATCGCGGACACATGCGCCTGCACGTGACCGTTGAATGGATAGATCGAGCCGTTGCAGCCTGCGCACCAGAAGAGCAGGTTGCTGCCGAAACCTAGGCTCGAGAGTACGCAGTCACCTGCGCACGCGGCCTGGGCGATCGGACTGCCGAACAGGTAGGTCTCCGGCTCAAGGAGCATGGTGAGATCGTCGTCGCTCCAGGTCGGATCGACTTCGGTCATGTACGCGACGTCGAAACTTCCCGTCTCCATGCATGGATCGTCGAGCAGGATCTCCGTGTAGTACATGACCGGATCGGTGTACCAGTGCACCTGATAGAAGCTCTGCTTGGTGTCGTCCTTCTGCTCGCGCACCTCCCCCTCCGGGGCGTGGATGCCCGGGTTCAGCGAGATCCCGCCGAGCGACACGAAGCAGTAGGGCGAGCGCGTGACGTCGACGCGCCGGATCGGCTCCCAGAAGCTGAACTTGACGCCGAACGTGCCGTTACAGAAGCAGAGGAATCCTCCCGGGTTCGGGGTGTCGTCCTGGCCCATATTGAGGAACGTGACGCTACCGATGGCCATCGGGAAAGCGCATTCCCAGCAGATATCCGTGATCGGATTGGCGAATCGGCCGACACACTGACCCGCATCGGCCGGCGCCGAGAACGAGAAGCAGCTGGCAACCAGCGCGATCGCGAGAATCCAGCGGCGAAGGAGAGGGCGCATGCTCATGAAAGCAGCTCCCGCATCGCCGGATACACGTGGAAGACGAAGTCGATCAGGTTTGCGCCGACGTGATGGCCAAGGCGATAGACGATCGGCAGGAGGATCACTGCAACACCGCCGGTCGCCGCACCGGCAACGCCCCAAGCGGCGACCCAGACCACACGTGACGTTACCGTGGCTAGGATGTCGAGCAGCTTCGCTCCAATCGAACGACGTGCGGACTCAACAACGCCAGAGACGGGAAGAGGCTCATCCAATTGGACCGTATGGGTCGATTCGACGCCGATACCGAGGGCGGCCTTCACCCCCTCCTCGATACGACCGATCAGCTCAACGGCTTCGACCTCGCTCAGTTGCTCGGCGAGGACCGCAGCAGGACGGTGGATATCGTCTACAGCACCCGCCACAACACGAAAGGTTTCCCCACTGCTGTCTCCTACGATCTGGCGGTCAGGTTGAACGGATAGACGAGCGACCCTGCTGTCGTACGGGCTCGCGCGCCAGTAGTAAGTCGCGAGCACACCCTTGCCTGAAACGACGACCTGATCATTGGTGACGTCTACGACATACCGCTTCGGCTCGACTGTCGCATTGAAGTGCTGAAGAGCAGCAGCGCCGTCGTGGGGCGAGTTCTTCTCGACGACGTCGATAACGGCCGGGTCGGCAGTGAAGTCCAGACGGTCATAGTTGTTCATCGCGATTCCGATAAATTGGGAGGTGACAGGTGGTTTGGTCGCCGGGTCAACGCAGTTGCTCCGCCGGTTCTTCCTCAAGAAGCAGTTGGTTGCCGCGCTGGCTGATGACGGCCGGCACGCGGGTGATCCCGAAACGCTGGCTAAGTCGACCCTGCTGATCGAAATACACTTGCCGTTTCCACGACTTCGTCAGGTCAAACCACGAACCAGCAGTCAGGATCGGTTTGATGGAATCGCCGGAGCGGGCCGCGAGCGCCTGAACCGCCTTAACCTGAGCCGGATCACGGCCGTCGAAGAACACCAGGCGCTCGTGCAACGTGACAATGTCGAGCGGATTGATACGCGTGCCGGCGGCGACAATCACGGCGCCCTCGTCATTGGTGACGGGTTTTGAGTAGGTGACCGTCGGATCGATCAGGCGACTCGAGTACTCGCTGACGGTTGAAATGCCCGGTACCGGGGGCAGGGACGTGACGTCATGCAACGCGCGCTGACGTGCGCGGCGCTCGACGGTCGCCAGCCCACCATTGGCTTGCAGTTCGAGCAGGCGACGCTTCAGCATCGCAATTGCGTCATGCTCTGCGATCGGATACGTCGGGCCAACCACGCCTAAGTCGTCCGCGACCGCGGAGATTGGGGATGCCGCGAGCGTCAATGCCGCGATCCACGTGACGGCCGGGCGTCGCACAAGCCATCGGAACTGGAGCCGAGCAACGAGGGAGCAGGTCGACGTTATCGCCGTTTCCAATACTTGAAGAACTGAGAAACGAGGGGTGCTACTGCCGTGCAGATATGCCAGGCGCCCACGAGCATCACACCAAGCCAGACTACGGTCACGACGGCCAGCACGAAATGCATATTCCCGGTGACGAATCCGACGCAAATCAACACGAGGGAAATCAACAAGCAGACAAGTTCCAGCATTGGAATCTGAGCCTCCATTCGAAGGGTCGGCCGGCGGGATGAGGGCACGGCAGCGGTTAAAAAATTTCATAGGCCTCCCCGACGATTGCGGTTTGAGGAACGGTGCCGGCGATCGAGTACCGCGAATCGAGGCTGTTCGGGTTCGGCGTGGCTACAAAGTAGTGTCCGGGGGGAATCACGCCGTCTTCGGTTGGAAACAGCGCCATCCCTGCAAGCGAGAGCGGCTTGGCGTAGCCGATATAGGTCTGATTCACCCAGACGTTGCGACCAAGGACGTGCACGACATCACCAGGCTGGCCCGCCACGTGTTTGATGAAAGTCAGTCCCGCGGGGTAGGTCGCCCCACCGTGCCACCGAAATGCGATGGTGTCGCCGAGGCGTGGCCGAAATGTGCCCTTGCGGATGAAGTAGAGCGTCCCCGGCAGACTCGTCGACATGTTGAACGTCAGCCCATACCAAGGCGTGAGGCCCCATGCGACAGCCGCCACCACCGTCAGGGCGCCCACGGTGCGAACAAACCGTCGATAGCGAGCCAGGCCGCTGGAGTAGGCGACGACCGCGATCACTGCTCATCTCCGCGAAGGTCGGTTCTTGCAACATTCGCGCACGCCGATCGACGCAAGACGATATGCGTCGTTACGTTTGCAAGCGCCGCCGCACAGGTACTGGTCGAGGCGGCCAGATAATCGCCAATGTCGGTCGGTGCAAATCGTTCGCGCGCCGTTTCTGTTACAAGCGTGCGCGCAGAGAACCGGCGCAGCGCCGTCGATCGGAGAAGAGTCATTTCGCGATCCTCTTGGCAATCAGGTCCGTGAGATCGGGCGCATCACCTGCGAGCACGGCGGCTTTGTTGATCACCACGCAGCCGCACTGCGCGCCGAGCTGGTCTAGCGCGACCGACAGACGTTTCGCGTAATCGCCGGCGTGTTGGGTCGCCTTGTTCTTCGCGTCGTCCGTCATATGGACGAGATCGCCGTTATTGAAGGTCTTCAGCAGCGTTTCTTGCTCATCGCTAATGAGCTTCTGCACGTCGACCACGACGACAGGCGCAACTTTTTCTCGTTGCGTCCAAAAGTAGACAAGCGGGGATCCCAGCACCAACGAGGCGCCGATGGAGATAAGACCAGTGAGTACGAGGTCGTGTCGCATGTTCATTTCCGTTTGGCTTGAATCAGCGCGCGGATGGCGTCTTCGGTCGACGTACCGCTGGTACGCAACCGCTCCATGAATTCGTAGTCCGGCCCCTTGGTGGTTGCCATGGCCAGAGTGAATTCGTCGGGGATATGGCGCAGCAGGTGATTGCCCCCGTTCGGGTCGACAAGGACGAACTCGCTATAGCGACCGGGTACCGGGCGCAGCGACTTCAACATGCGCTTCAATCCCGGTGAGAGATCCATCACATCGCCCTTCTCAATCTTCTTGAGCGTGTCGTCGCTTTGCTTGAGGTGGAACTTCCATGCGGAGTTGTCGAAGGCGGCCTGCGTAGCCTTGTTCATCCCAGCATCGGTGATCCCCTGCGTCGCGAAAAAGAAGCTGCCTTCGTATTTGCGCGCACGCCGATAGCCTTCCTCCATGAAGTCGGCCGATTCTTGATCGTCACCGACGATCTGCCAGCCCTCGTCCTGCAGGAACAGCTTCGGCCGCGACCGGTCAAAGCGGTACATTTCGTTGGTGACCTGATTGG
Source organism: Burkholderia sp. AU45388 (assembly GCF_030481585.1). Classification (NCBI taxonomy): domain Bacteria; kingdom Pseudomonadati; phylum Pseudomonadota; class Betaproteobacteria; order Burkholderiales; family Burkholderiaceae; genus Burkholderia; species Burkholderia sp. AU45388. The sequence goes on from NZ_JAUJPV010000028.1 coordinate 66,038, forward strand.
TCAGGCCGAGCATGATCACCGTGCGCAGTTGGGGATCGCTGTTGAGGTGCTCGAGCTCAAGTCCCACCACTTCGTTGTCGAGCCGTACGCTGGTACGCCCGTTGACGTAATCGCCGTAAACGCCCCCTTTGCAGAACGGTTCGAGACGCACGGCAAGCTCGTACGCGATGCGCTCGGGTTGCCCGTTCTGGTCCTTCAGGCTCAGCAGGGCGTCCCGCACTAACGTGGGACTACCTTCCTGGCCGTAGTCCTTCCATACGATGCGCACTGCGACATCGAGCAATGCGCCCTCGAACGGAGTGATAGGAGCAGTCGGCGATACCATGCGCGCGATGATCGGCCTGATGAATTTCACCTCGCTATCGAGGCCATTTTCGGTATCGACGCCCGCAGTGGAAAACGCATTGATGACGATTCGCGACCCAGGCTTGAAGTCGATGTACTGGCCGTCGCCCATGTCGATCTGCTTTTCATACGAGTAGCCCACATCGCAGATCCGGACGATTCCGCCGACCGAGCGAAACGCTCCGATAATTTCGTTCAGGAGCACCGATTTACCGGCGCCGGAAGTACCATCCACAAAGCCGTTGTAGTTCGTTCCGCTCGAATAGATGTCTACGAGCGCGGGTGTACCGCGGCGCCCAAAAAACAGCAGGTTGGCTCGTCCACTGGTACCCGACCACTCGCCAAGCACCGGCGCCATGTCGGTCGCATTCACGGTGGTCTTGGTCGTAATCAACCGAAACTTCTTGAGGTCGTCCCGCATGTCGCTTGTCAGCATCATGGGCAGCGCCGACAAGAATGTTGTGAGCTGCTGGGTTAGCATCGGGAACAGCTTGAAGCGCTCCGAGCGCCAGATCCCCTTGGCGGCCGCCACACACTGCTCCATCTTCTTGCGCGGGGCGAAGAGCGTCAGCGTGTGATAGAGCTCACACATCGAGCCGCCTTGCGTGAGCTGCATCGAGACGGCCTTCCAGTCCTGGTTCTGCAGGGCGAGTTCCGGCTGTAGCTTCGCGATCTTCGACTCGGCGTTCTGTGTCGCGCGAGCACCACGCAGAGCGGCCCGTGTCTCGACGGCGGTCTGATCGAGAATCAGGACGCCGAGCGTGATCAGGTACGGGCAGGGGTATTGATGGACATCGTTGAAGAGCGAGCCTACGATGTTGTTCATCTCCCACAGTTCTTTGCTCTTCGGATACTGGTGCACGCCAAAGCTACGCACGGCGATGCGCGCGTCGGGCTCGTCCGCCTCCTCAGGCGGCACGCCATAGAGCAAATGCTTCGCCTTCACACGCATGTGGTGACCGAAAGCCGTCAGCTGGTCACGAATGGGCCTGTCGTCGCTGTACGTCTGATCGATCGTTTCGGGCCCATCGCCAAAGAACGCATTGGGGTTGAGGATCGGCCAGAGAAAGCGAAGCAGATCGTTGGGCTCGGCGGTACGGCTTGCCAGGCTTGCGGAACTCAACGTCGCGCCGACGACGTCGCGAATATTCTGGATTTCTTCGATCAGCTTCAGATCGTCGAGCGAGCCCTTGCGCACGATCGAGAGCAACAGCCGCTTGTCGGTGATCGAGTAGTTCTGGCCCAGAAACAGCGGCTGGCCGAGTTTGCCGCGGATGAATGTGGCGCGGCGCTCGGCCTGCTCCAGATAGAACGAGGGTGCACGTCCCGCCTCGGCGTACTCGCGCCGAAGGTCGACGTAGGCGTTCAATGACTCCTCGATGATGGGGTCGCCCAGCAACATCCATTGGAGCCCATAGCCAGCAGGAACCGAGTCGTATAGGCCGTGGAGACTGCGGGTCAACTCCGCGTCAGCGCCAGTCTGCGGTGCAACTGCAAGCACGAAGCCAACCGAATCCGTGTTGTAGTAGAGCTCGGTGGCGGGGTCGTACTGGTCATACGGCAGCAGGTTATGAAGTCCGACTGTCTCGATGCGTCGCTGGTCCGCGGCAACGGGGGCAGGCGGTCCGAGATCTTCCTCGGTGCCGAGAATTGCTTCGCTGATCGCTGTTCGCGCGAGCGATCTCGCGTCATCGATCCAGGCCTGCAAGGTGCTCATCGATGGCTCCTGGATCAGTGGTCAGTCGCTGCGGGCATCGCAGCCGCTGCACGGTCGACTGCGCCGGCAGGCGTGAGAATTCCCTGCATGACCCGATCGGCACTCGAGATCGACCCTGACGTCGAGTCGGTGTTCGGGCTTGAGGTAGCTGCCTTGCTGCCGCTACTGCCAGCATCCGGCGCAGGTGCCGGCGGCATCACCGGCCGGAACGCGGCCTGGATGCGCTGCTGGTTGTGCGCGATAGACCAGTGGCCAGGATCGACGATCAGATAGACGTATTCCTGATCGTGCAAGTCGGAGTCCGCGTCCTGCCACGGCGCGAACCAGATCCGCATCTCGCGAGAAGCCGTGTGAACCGGAGCGCCGCTGTCGAGCGCTTTGGGGAGAATTCCGGCGGCGCCGACGCGAGAATTGCTGCCGACCGCAGCACCCGATGCACTCGACGCCGAGGCAGGATCTCCGGCATAGCTGCCGAGCGCGATATTCGTCGTCGCGCCGGCGCTCGTATGCACGCGCTGGTCGGGCAGGTTATGCGCCATCGCGTTGGCATAGATGCCGGACATGCTGCTGCAGAGCACGCCTTCAGGCGCCTTACAGGCGAATTGCGAGCTTGCGTCGTAGCCGCTGAAGCTGCAGCCGGTCAGGCCGAGAAGAGCCGCAGACGTGGCGAGCATGATCTTGTTTTTCATAGTCACTTCGCTCCAAGCCATTGATCGATTGCTTCGGCGCTGGCGGCGCCCGGCAGCACCCTCCCGTCCTCGCTCACGAGCGCTGGCGTGCCGGAAATTCCCATGCTTGCGGCCAGGGCTTCGTTCGCGTCGATGGGATTTGCGCACGACACGAGCTTCGGCTCGACGCGTGGCGGGGCAGGTGTCTTGGCAGCACCGCCCCCAGCCGGAGTCGATCCTTGGTCGCGCATCCAGCGCGACAATGCGAGGGGCATCCACGCATGCCAGGTGGCAAGCCTGTCGTCGGCGCACCAGATCGCTATGGAATGCGCGCGAGCACGCGGATGAATCGATTCGAGCGGGTACATGAAGCGGTAAATCGTGACGTCCTTGAGCTTGGAGAGGTCATCCTCCAAGACCAAGCAGTAGGGACAATCGGGATCGTCGAAGATCGCGAGCTTGCGGCGGCCGGTGCCATGAACCTCGACGAACGCGTCCTGAAGCCGATCGGCTGGAAACCGTACCTTCTGCAGTGCTTGCTCGAGCGGCACGGTCAGATCCTGTTGCGTCACCATGTCGAAGAGGTGGCCAAACAGGAAGTACCGCCCGGTGACGTCCGTATAGGCAACCTTGTTACCCATCACGACCTCATAGATGCCGGTCGACGGCGTGGCGGCGACCTCGCGAAACGGGGTAGCCGGGTAGCGTGCATGGAGCGCCGCCTTGAGCGCAGCTACGCCGGGATCAAGGTTCGGGTCGGCCGGGTTGATCTGCGACGTGGCAGCCGGACCGACGGACGCCGGGACACCGACTTCAGAGCTTGGCCCGGCGACGCGCGCCGGAACCGTTGAGGTACCCTGGGTAGTGCAGCTCCACGCGATGCACGTCGTCATCAGAAGAGCGAATGTGAGTTTGGCCTGTTTCATTTGATTGTTGAACATGTTGAGGACGACGTGCCGGCGGCGAACGTAGGCGCCGACGCTGGAGGGACGGTCATTTGGCGAGATGGATTCGGGAAAGCGTGATGCTTGACCCCATGGATCACGCGACCGGCGAGCTTCTTACCGACGCTCAGCATGTGGGCGTCGCCTTCGTCGAAGGCAGTCGGATCGGTGCCATCGTGAACATGGCCGGTTCGTTTGACCCACGCTCCGGACCGGGCTGCGTCGAGCTGGGCATTGGTCGCCTCGACGCCCGGCATCCATTGCCCCCACTGCTTGAAGAAGAACGGAACGCCCGCGCGATCACATTGATCGCGAAGCTGACGGGTCCATACGGGATGAGAGATCCTCGCGCCGCGACCGCTTTCGCCGCCGGTGATCACCCAGTCGATCGTGCTCGGAAAGTCGGAGTGGTTCGTGAAGCCGCCCTTCGGGGCATTCAATGCTGCCGACGGCGCGCCGGCGATGTACGGCGCTTGATTCCAGTACCCGCCGCGCAACACGTCGACGCGGTGGCCCTCGATCCCGGGCCACGCGACGGACTCGAGGTCGACGGGGCCGAGCAGCGGCTCCAACGACAAAAATCGCAACGATGCCGGTGTGGTGAGGAGTTTCGGGATATCCCGGTCTGCCTCAAGCTGGTTCACGACGGTAGCGCCGAGCCAGACGTTGGCCGGAGCGCCACCAAGAAACATCTCGTCCAGCATCGCCCGCGCGTTGCCGATCCGCTTCGTCAACAGCAGCCAGACGAGCGAGGGAGTTGCGAGAATGAGTCGGCCGAACGCAACGCGCGCCCCAACTGGGGCCGCATTGTCGAATGGGTCGCACACGCTCGGAAATACCTTGAGCTGCTGGCAAGCCGCCAGCGCCTGCGCATTCCAGCGAAGCGGTTTTTGCCAATGAGTGGGACCATAGGTGCGCCGCGGCGCGCCTGGTCCCCAGTTCTCGCCGCGGCGCAGCCAGCGGTTCATCCCCTCGGCGTAGCAATGGTCGCAACCAGGGCCAACTTTCTGGCAGCCTTCCCACGGCGACCACGTGCGGTCGCACCACTCGATCTTGCTGATCTCAGTCATCGCCGCACCATCATGCAAAGGTCCGCCCGGCGCTTGATCTCAGCCGCGTATACGGTCAAGTCGCCGGTCAAAACAACATGCGTGCGCGGTGCGGCCGGCACTCCGACATACTCTTCAACAGGGAAATCCAGAGTCCGCTTATCTCCAGCAATGCAGACGTTGTAGCCCCGCGAATTCGGAACATGCGCAATCGAGAGCGTGCCCTGCGCGACCATCGCCTCGAGCAGCGGGCGGATCCGTGCTGCGCTCAGGTGAAACTCGCTTGCCAACGCGTAGGCTGCATAGGCGACACGTGGGCGCATGGCAGCAAGTACATCGTTGGCAGTCGGCATATATTTGGCGCGCGGCATAGTCAATCCTCCACGGGCTTGCGGCGTTGCACGAAGTCCCACAGCGCGGCCGGCAAGAACCGCGCGTCTGCGCCTCGCTGGTCGAGCATCATCGCGACGTTGCCAACATCCACGGGATCGCCCTTCGCGACGAGCTCGATAAGCTCCCGCGCCAGCGTCATCGCCGAGACGGTCGCCGGGTCGCTCCATCCGCGGCGGCCTTCTCCACGCTTCTTGGCGAGCTTGCGTTTCATCCGCGCAGCGAAGAGGTCGACGGCGACATCGTCCGGATGCACTGAGCCAGCGCGTCGGTTCCAGGCGGCTGCAGCGGCAGCGGCGTCGTTGAAGAGCAGCACCATCTGATGACCGGGGCAGGCGTGATCGACGCAACTCCCACCGAACATCGCCTCGGAGACACGCATGACCGGGTCTACGTCGCAGTACGGACACGGGACAAGTTGATGATCTCGGGGAGAGTTCATTGAAGTTCTCCAGAGACGGCCGCGCGCGCAGCGACGCGCTCGAAATAGAAGACGACAGGCGCCCCGGTTTCCTCGATCAACCCGTAGCACTTCGCCAGGCGATAGATCGGGTGATACGCGTTGAGGGAGGCGACATGCTTCACGAGCGATTGGCGCCACTGCTCGAGCGACATCTGCCCCTTGCTGATGTTGCAAGGAGGACAGGACGGCATGTAATTCGACTCGACATCACGCTCCGGATGCCTGGACGGGCCACTCACAAGCTTCCATCGGCCATCCGCGGTTCGCTTGGTCTCGACCGCGCGCACAACAGGGTCTAGATGGTCGCCGTGCCACCGATCTGGCAACGGCATTCCGCAGTACGCGCAGCGTCCGTCGAATTTGCGCCGGAGCTGATCGCGCTGCGCTTTGGAGAGTCGGCTCACGCTTTATGCTCCGAGGCAACAGCGGCAGTATCGTGGCAGACGGCTGCAGCGGGTCGCGCTGCATTTGCGGAGCGGATCACAATCTCCACCCGTTCCCACAGCAAGGGCTTGCAGTCGCGCGCAAGTTCGTTCGGAAAGCCGGTAATGCCAATGGCACCGGCCGACGTCCTGATGTCGAGTTGGCCGCCGATGACCGGACTGCTGGAAATCTTCGTGAGCTCGCCGGCGGCAACGATCTCGTCGGGCGACGCAGGGGCGGGCGCGACGGCCTCGCCCTTGTACCAGTGCATCATGGCGAGCAGGCCGATATCGATGGGGTCGCCCTTGTCGACGTGCGAGCGCAACATCGTCGACAGGTCATCCCGTTGCGCGCTCCACCAGCCGGCACGCCCCTGGGCTCTACCTACCGCCATCTTTGCCTTCAACTCGCTGGTGAACCCGTCGAGAGCCGCATCGTCGAACGCTGCCGCACTTGTCAGCGGATTCGCGTCGGTGACGCCGGTAACGACTAACGAACCTAACTCGTTGCAGGAGAGGTCGAGCAGATCCGCAGCTTGCTTAAGAAATTCCAGGAAGCCCGATTGAAACGCGGGATCGCCTCGAAATCGATCGGCCCCGATATCCGCGAATCCGCGCACGTGCTCGGCGATGAGCGAAGCCGCTCCGAGCCAACCGGCCAGCGCCCGGCGCATTTCCGGTTGGTGGTAGTTGCCGTCTCCGTCCTGCGTGAACGACGCTTCCTGGTCCGCTTCGTCCGCACGCCGCTGCATTGCGGCCTCGAACGCTGCGATGGTCACGCTCTTCGTTTCATCAATCATCGGTGTAGCCCCCATCGTTAGCACGGCCATCGTTGGCCAAGCCATCGTTGATGTTGCTGATATCGGAGAGGGCGCCGTCGTATTCGGCTCCCTTTGTCACGGCGAACTCGACAATGCGACCACCGTCCGTTTCGATCACGGGGAAAAGCTTCTCAGCCGTGCGGATGTAGTACTGCTTAAGAGCGTCGGCACCGCCAGAGACGCCACTGCCGATAGCAGCACGGCCGACCTGGCTCGGATTGATAATGGAGGTCGACCCAAGGGCGGTATTACTGAGGGTGTTGGCGGACTGATTGAACGCTTGCCCAATACCGGACGAGATACCGGCGAACACCGACATGGCCAATGCCGATCCCGCCTTCGAGACGAGCCGACCTCGCACACCCTCCTTGCCGTCCTCGCCCATCACGTTGCCCTTGATCGGCATTTCCACGGTTCGGCCGTTCTTCAGGATGCAGTCGAGCGTTTCGCCGCGCATGTGAGTGCGCTCGCTGGACACATCGCCATATGCCTGCGTCAGAATCCGGCACTCAGTGATGTCGAGCTTGCGGCTGTTCGGCAGATTGGCTGGGTCCAATACCTGGAGGAACACCGGAAGCGGGTCGTGCTGGGCTTCACCTCCCGTTGGCGCGTCGACACCGTTCATCATGAATACGCGAACAAATGAGGAGCCCGGGATAAAGCTGACTTTCTTCCTGCCATTGGCTTTCAGGCAGTCCTGCTGCGCGCGTGTTACCTGATCCAAAGGCAACGAGGAGTAGCGTGGATCGACGCAGTCGGCTCCGTTTCCGGTCGGTGTATTGAATTGAATGATGTCGAGCTTCGTAGTGGCTGCGGCCATATCGACACCCGGCTTGCCGGATTTTCCGAATGGCGGATTCAGGATTGCACCTGTCTTTGCCGGGGCCCCGTTGAGGGGAATCGGCTTGTCCAGCGCCGCGCGGTCTGCCGTTGCTCCGGACGCGGGCGCGGGGGCGCTTGCCGGCGTGCTCTTCATCGCGTCGATCCGCTTGGCGAGCTCGTCCTGCGCTTTCGACAAGGCTTTCATCTGCGACATCGCATCGTCGGCGCGCGAATCTATACTCGACATCCTGCGGGTAAGCTCAGCGAGTTGCGCCTCGGAGTGAGCCCGCCAGGCATTGCGATCGTTCTGATCGCCGAGGCTCGTGAACGGCACCTTCGTGGTGAACTGACGATTGGCCGGCCCGCTTTGCGTGAAGAACATACCAACGGCGAAGAGGCCAGCGAGGACGGCGAAACCGGCCACGGTCAGGATCCGCTGGCGGCGCTTGGTTGCCTGATTGACATCACTCATGGTCGCCCCGCTCACGAACGACATAGACGATCGTGCTGGCGCCGGCCGGCAGGTTGGCGTTTTCGATTGCGATGGCGAGCACGCCCGGGGCGTACAGTTCGCGCTCGTCGATGGCCATGTCGCTGTGCGAGGTATTCGAGAGCGTGTAGGTCTCGCCAATGAAATCGCCGTCGCCGTACTGACGGACCAGCGTCAATACAGCCTCCTTCCAGAGCGGCACGACAGTATCGACCGACGTGTACGACAGTTGTGGTGCCCCCCGACCACCGGCCATCGCCAGCATCATGAGTTTCACCCGTCGTTGAAAGGCCGATGCGTGGAGCGCTTGGGTCGAGCGCGCTGCAGGCGGTTCGATACGGACATCTTCAGCCGGTCGCGGACCAGGTACGAGCAACAAACGGTAGGTGGTGCCGGCGTCATCGATCACGAACACCGTGATTGACTCATTCAGCGCGGTGGGATTCGCGGGCATGAGCCAGAGCTTTCCGCCGTCTTGCGTCCACGAGATAGAGCCTGGTACAGCTGGCACGATCTTCGAAAAGCTGCGCCCGCCGGACATTGACAGAACGTTGTATTCGGCCGCGGAGATCGACACCTGCTGCGCTTGCCGATCCGCTCCCTTGACGACCTGGATCGCATGCGCACTAGCGGTAATAAGGAACATCACGGCGGCAAACATGAGGCGCGGCCTGAAGGCCGTGCACAATTTCGGCGACTGTCGATTGAAGGCAAATTTCATGATGCAGGAGTCTCCGTTGTGACCAGCGGCTCGACGCCTTGTTTGCCGCGCGTGGCTTCTCGGATGTCGAGGAGGACCAAGCGGCCGAAGACGGTGATTCCGAAATAGACCTCGTAGGTCTTTTGTTCCGAGCTCGTGCGTTTGCCGGAGATGTAGGTGGTCAAGGTGCCGGTGACCTTCACGGCCTTGTTGCGGAAGTCCACCTCACCTACCCCCATCGGCTCGAAGACGTTCGTCACGCCGTCGTGCTTGATCTGCAGCGCGTCGGCCTCCCATTCGGTCTTGAGCGCGGCGCGCCGATCGTCGTCGACCATGGACAGGAGAATCCGTACGTTGTTGTCGACGGTGGTCGGCGTGACACTTTTGGAAAGGGAGAGCACGTACGCGGCCTGATCGGCGAGGTACTGGTCGTTCGCATACCGGGCCCCGATGACGTAGGTGCCGCGAACTGCTGGCGGCATGATGATGACGCGCTGCGTGATGACCAGCCATGCGCAGGTGAGGGCTATGACCACACTGGTGGTGCCGTTTCCGAGCAGCACTTTCTTCAGAAAGCGGTTCTCGGCCTGCAGCTGTTCGCGCGATTGGGCGGCTTTACCGGGTGTCATCGAATCACCCATTCAGTTCGCGAAGATCAGACGGCGGAAACTTCTTCGGCGCCGGCTGACCCAATACCCAGTACATGACGTGAGCCGACATACCGGGATGCTGGCCCGAGCTGAACTTCTGCCAAAGCGCCGCGGCCGCGACGCCCACGACCAGACCGAGCAGGGTGTGGTTAAGCAGCACACCGCCGATCGTGCCAGTGAGCCCGATCGCTGCTACATCCTTGCGAAAGAACAGAAACTTCTCCGGGTCGTCGAGGCGACTGGGTACGTAGTGACTGAGATCATCCGACATCGCCGCCCCCGGTCAGATCGTCGCGGTGTAGCTGGCGTCGATGATGCTAACGATCACGCCGGTCAGGATGCCGATTCCCGACGGGACAACGAAAGCACCGTAATCCTTCACGAACATCGCACGTACGCTCCCGAACAGCAAACCAGCGATTGCGCAGGATTTGCCGGGATTGCCTTTGGCCCACCCCTCAAGGGTGGTTGCCCCTTGCTGGAACTCCGCGCCGTCCGTTCCGAACGCATAGCGCGCGACCATCATCAGCGTGACCGCGAGCATCACGGCAGCGATGAAGTTCAGGGTTTCACGCACTTCAGATTTCTGCAGAAGCGCCTTCGCGCGATCCTCGAAAGCAACGAGGGCGCTCGCGGCTCGATATTCGAGCATCTCGAGCTGGTTGAATTGAGCGGTATTCATCTAGTCCTCATGTGGTAGCTAGCCAGCAGCGCGTGCCGGGGGGGGGGTGCTCGCGCCGCTACATGCAGCGCGAGCACAATTCAGGGGGAAAGTAGTTAAACGGACAATCGAACTTTCATTACGGATTACTTACTATTGTGTTTCCTCCTTGGTCGAGTGGTGAATCGGTGAGCTGCGCGGACTAACGGCCCGCCAGGTGCTTCGACTCCGTCCCGACCGTGGCGCCCGCGGTGCAAAGCGTTCGATTCGCCACCTTCGCGACTCGGTGGACATGTCGGATTCGCGCGTGCAGGGATCGGTGGCGCTTGGCGATCGGCGTGGAAAGCGCTTGAATGGGCCGGATTTCTGCGGCCGATACAGGGAGCGATAGATTCTCTTGAACGACAGGCGCCGGCGCCGCGAGGTGCTTGATCGTCGGTTCAGGGCACGAGTCGCCGGAACAGAACACGTAGCGGCCGGAGCCGGGTTCGCCGATCTGCGTGACGTCGTAGTCCGGAAGACGGGAAGACGCAAAGCAGGCTTGCGTAAGGGTTCCGACAATCAGGCCAAGAAGAGGGGCGAGGCGCATCATCGCGCGCCTCCTTCGGCGACCTTGCCGAGCGCCGACTGGGCGCGATAGCCCGCATATGCGCGCTGCACCAGCCGGACATAGCGCGCCTGAGCGGCGGTGTTCGTTGAACCTGGCCCGGTGTTGTAGCAACCGACGGCGGCCCAAGTCGCGCCCTTGGCCTGAATGCAGTTGGCGAGCACCCATGCGCTAAGCTTGAGGTTCACACAGGGATTCAGGAGGTCGCGCTGCGTGACACCGTAGCTGACGAGCTCGGGAAGATGAACATCGTTGATTTGCGCTGCCCCCCATGCCCTGTGGCCGTCCGGCAAGCGCGGCCCAACGGCGCCGGGCATGCCACGGGATTCGACCCAGGTTATCGCCCGCAGGAGATCGGGATCCAGGTGATAGAGGGCTGCAGCCTCATTGAAGATATTGCCCTTGCAAACGTCCGCGGCCGCAGGCGGAGCTGCGAGCTGGGCGATCGTGGCAGCAACTGCCACACAGAAGGTGCGCATCGCGCACGACGAGTGCCGCCGAACAGAATAAAAAACGTAGCGAACCGGGTGAACCCGGTTCACTACGAGACCGCCTGCAGTCGAGGCACTGAGAGAAGAACGCGACAGGCGGGATACGAGCGAAAGCTGCTCGTACCGAAAGAGCAACATGGAGCAAAAAGGGCGTATATCCGAATAGATGCGTGACACCGAACCCGTAGCGTAAGACATGCGGCTGCGGCGGAGGTTTGACGCGGAACAGCGAACGAATGCCCTGTGCGCGCGTGATATTGCAGAGCGGGGCACAAGGCGTATCGCCGTCGCCTTAAAAAGGGACGCATCGAACGCGTCAAGCCCGAAGGATTGACGTACAATATCTGTAGCCACGAGTGGTCTCTCTCAGCTTTCCTAGCTATTTGCTTGTGGTCAGGACATATGGGGTGTTGGCGCACCCTGTATGTCCGTCTTAATTAACTACAACTGCACAACATAGACATAAATGTTCGGAGACTTTCCGAATCTGCGGCATGACGATATTCGCAGCGCCGCACATGTTTTCTTGTCCACTTCAAAACCCACGGCGGTCAATTGACCAAGATCGCGCACAGAACAGCTAGTCATACGTGGGCAGCGTTCAGAACTCACTACGCTTTCGCGCGAGCGGCTCAGCGGCCCGGTCGAGTTCGTGTTGGTAAACCTGGCGCCGACTGCCTCTATCTGGGTCTAGCTGGTTTGTACCGCTCATCCCTTCGGATTCCACTGCAGGGTGATGGCGTTAACATTCAGCTCGTGCTTTTCAAAGTACTTCATCATGCTATCCAGGCTTGCCCATGTCCTCGGTTCATTGCGGAACGTATACAACGTGTGCAAGCCCTCTTTCCAAGACAGTTCGACGACGAAGAGATAGCCCCTATCCGTGCGCAAAACCGATGCGTGCTTGATAGCGTTGTTCTTCGCGGCATCCCGAAATTCCGCCTCAGTAATCTTGCTCAACCTACCCTCCAATGTGCTCAACTGGAGGATAGTAAAGCGATAGCTACCGATTCGGATGGTTCGATTCAATTTCTACCAACATTACCTATATTGCACTGCATTAGAACATGAGTTGCATTGCAAAACAACATATTTTGCAAGGCGCAGCGGGAGGCCTACGGTCTTGTCCTCCCACCTTGACCAGCGCCGATCAGTCGACCAGCAAACGACGTTACCAACTGTAACAGGATGTTGAAAATTTTCAACTCCTTCGTTGAACAAAAATTAGGGTCGGGCAAAGCGCGTGAAGAAAAAGGAAGAACTTGCAAGCCTAGCTGCCACTTTTGTGGCAACAGTCAAACACTTGCAGCAGGAAGCCGGGGTCAACGACTCGGAGCTCTCGCGCGCAATCGATCTTGACCGGGGGACGCTCAGCCGCCTGTTATCGGGTGAAACGATCGATCCGAGACTGAGCACGATCTCGGCAATCGCCAGGTTCTTCGCCGTTCCGATGTCGTCCCTCTTCGGCGAAGACAGTAGAGGGTTCGTGCCTGTCTATGAGCAACGGAGTCTGCGCGACGCTCTAAAGGTATCCGCGACGTCGCGCCACGATCAGCTGTGGATCAGGGTATCGAATGCAAATTCGAGCCGATTTGCGATTGCACTCGCCCCCAAAAGCCGCACTGAGCCGCTGCCACGCAATGCCACCCTTGTTGTAGGAGATTACGCCTCGCTTGATTCGGGCGATCTGGCGCTTGTCGAAGTAGACGAACAGACTTACACCTTCGTCAAATTGACGGATAGCGAGAAACTCATCGGATACGACATCGAATCAACGTCAAAGCACCGTCCCATAGTGATAAATAAGCAAGCAATCGTCGGAAAAGTTGTGGAAATCATAATGGGCCGCTAGCTCCGAATAAAATTGACCTTATAGTCGTAATGATCAACACCGTCACGCGACTTTATCCAGAGAACGATCCTGGAAAACAAGACAGAGAACGCCATTTCGTACAACATCTTTATCGTAATTTGCGCAAGCACTATCTTGAGAAGCACCATCGACGGCACAACACCGTAAAACAAAAGCGTTCCAAATAAAACGCTATCGACGACCGCCCCGACGGCATTCGCCGCGAGAAACCGAAGAATCAGGGCGCGGCCTTTTAGTGCGATCTTCAACCTAGATACAACTAGCGAATTAGACAATTCGCCTGCGAAGTAACCAACTGCCGACGCGCCCAAGGCCCTCATCATTTGATGGGAAACTCCCAGAACGCTGCCTCCTAGCCACCCCGCCTTCTCGAGCGATAGAATAATCAGGATAACCGGAATGTTGACTAGAAATGCACCCCATATCACATGTCTGCTTGCGACAAATCCATACGTCTCCGTTATGCAAGCGCCAAAGCAGTAGGTCAACGGAAATACAACAAGCGCGGTGGGAAAGAGAACACTGTACCCATGCAGGAATGGCAGATTGATAGTGGTGATACTATCCCCGATTAAATTGGTAGTTACCAACATAACACTGAAGAGGGCAGTAAGATAAATAATCCCGTAGGGGAAGTGAGGCACCCGTTCGGTGATGTTCTTGATATTGACGTCGTTGGCATTTACCGTTGCGAGCAATGCAACGTCATTGGCAGAAAATTTACCGATCCAATCCGCCTCTAACAACTCACCGACGGGCAGTTTCATCGAAACACCCGTATCATTCACGCGTACCCTAGCGACCGAAAATCGCTTTTCGCCATCCTTCGGAAGAATCGCCTCCACTTGGCATCTCGGGATACTATTTGCCGTTACCATATCTGAGCCTGTTCAAAATCGATCCGCCAAACAAACGAAAGAACCTCGATCCTACCCTCGCAACTCGAACAGTCACGTCACTTGGGCAGATTCTGATATGCCATTTTCAAAATGATATCTCGATACTGCGGATACTTTCCTAGCAACTCAGACTGAGTAAGAATTCTATAATCAGCGTCATCAAAGCCTGGCACTACGGCGCAACTGACCAAAGTGTAATCACCTGAGTCGACCGACGCCCCGAAGATCCATCCCCCACGCATGACTACAGAAAGTACCTCTCCATGTTCCAAGTTAGGGCCGAGGCGAACCGTCCGATACGTTCCCATTTCATCGATGACATGCATGGTCAACGGATCGCCAGAGTGGTAGTACCATATTTCATCGGATATCATCTGATGGAAGTGCGACGGGCTATCATGGGTCACCATGAAATAGATTCCGCTATAGTTTTTCCTTTCTACACCGCTCGACGTTTTTCGGAAAACGTCAGAACCAAACGCATATCTATAATAACCTCCTTCCGGATGAGGCTCCAGACGTAGTTTCTCCATCCAGAATTCCGCGGATTCCTGCGGTCTGCTGCTATTTGCCTTTGACATAACATTTCCTGCAGATATCATGAAAACTGTTACAAAAATTGAAACGAGGGTGACTCGTGGAATCACCGCCTTCGGCCCTCTAGTCGTAAATTCATTTTTTTTCGCAAACATACGATGTGGTCTTAGTTGAAATTTCTACAACATCGCGAGACAGCAGGTGCACGGGGGAATAGTACCGCTGCTGATCCTACACGATGATATCGACATCGATTTGAAATTCTTTACCGCTTTGTATTACGGAGGTTCCCGCGCCGAACAGATGTCAACAAATCGAAAGGTATATTCGAGACTCTATCGGTATTCTTTCGATTTGATTTGATCTGAATGCGCAGCGCGCCGGCAGCCGAGCAACGTCCCTATAACCGGAGCGGCTAGGGAAAGGAACAGAGTGCGTCGCGGGCGCGCCGCAACCTCAGTCCGGCTCGATCTGCACCTGTTGCGCAGCTTGTTGACGCCGTCGACGCTGCGGCTGGGTATTCGCCTGCTCGGCCAACTCATGCTCACGCAGCGTCTCGATGGCGCTTGACTTGTCCTGGTGGCGTGAGACGGCCGCTCGAGCAAGAGTTGCGTCGGTCGTGAAAATCTGGAGATCCTCGACCGCCCGGGTGAGGCCGACATAGAAGCTCCGGTCGCCGAAGATCCTACGCACCGTCATCGCGACGTCTGACTGGCGCCGAGCATCTTCCGGATCACGCTCCATTTTGTGTGAAGGGATATGCAGTATGGCTTGCTCGCGAGTCGCGCCCTGGCCCGCGTGCACCGTGGCAGCATAGGCGTGATCCCAATGACGCTGCGCGTCGAGATCCCAGGAAATTTCCTTGCCATCTGCGAGCCGTAGAACCGCCTGGTTCTCGTGGACAGAAACGACGGTCGCCTCGTGACCATTCTTGACGAGTTCGTCGCCGCGGGTGAAGCGGATGACGTCACGCGCCGCGAGATTCCTCGTTTCCGAGAGATACACCTCCACCCGGTTGTACTTCTTCGGCTCCCACTCCATTAGAGAGCCGTCGGACTTCCGGAGAACGACGATACCCTCGTCAGGTCGAGTGCCCTCAACGCGCATGTATTCGCCGCGGGACGCGAGTATTTTCTGATAGTCCCGACCAAACCGCACGGTCATATCCCTAGTGTAATACTGCGCCTCCTTCTGCTTGGCCCGGGTCATGTCTC
The DNA here is from genome assembly GCF_030481585.1 of Burkholderia sp. AU45388. Classification (NCBI taxonomy): domain Bacteria; kingdom Pseudomonadati; phylum Pseudomonadota; class Betaproteobacteria; order Burkholderiales; family Burkholderiaceae; genus Burkholderia; species Burkholderia sp. AU45388. The sequence continues at coordinate 81,801 of NZ_JAUJPV010000028.1, forward strand.
CGTCGGACCGGAGGATGGCGTGCGCCGAGTCGTTGGCATCCAGCTCGCCGCGCGCCTGCAGTTCAGCCCGAACCGCATTGTTGATCTCGACGCGATCTTCGTTAAACGGCGTGATGATGATGGTCTGATTTCTTCGCGGTCCCCGGTCGACGTACTGGCGCGCCATCAGGTCGATCAGGTCTTGCGGATTGTCGTGTTCTGTCACGCGCCCAGCTTGCTCGAGGAAGTCAAAGGCGCGAGCGTTGCGAGCGAGGTTCAGGTCGGTGAGGGGCTCATCTGCCGCAAGGTCGGCGGTGCCCACGGTGATCGCGACAGCCTGCTGCAACTCGGGATTCTTCTGGCGCTGGATCTGGGTCATCTGTGCAGTGGCCACGCCTTCGTCCTGCAGGATCTCAAACGGCTTGCCTGCCTCGATGGCCTGCAGCTGGAGCCGGTCGCCCAGGAGAATGACCTTCGCATCCGCTCGTTCCGCCATCTTGAATAGGCGGGCCATTTGCCGTTGGGCGAGGAATGACGATTCGTCGACTAGCCAGAGCTCGCGCTCCCGCGATAGATCCGGTACATACTCGCGCAGCAGCTTCAGATCCTCCTGGCGCCGCTGCTCATGGATCTCGAACATCGTAACCGTATCGGCATGGATACCCGAATCGTTCTCGAGCTGCTTGGCGGCCTGGCCGGTTGCGGCCATCCCTCGAACAAGCCACCCCTGCTCGTGTGCGACCTGGACTGTTCCCTTGACCATCGTGGTTTTGCCTACGCCGGCGAGGCCCTGCACCGCGACGATCCGGTCTCTGCTCGTCAGCGCATGCTCGATCGCGCCTCGCTGGCCGGGAGTATAGTCAAAGGTAGGATCGTTCCGCTCCGCGCGCGCGGTGGCGATGGCCTGTTCGATTCGGGACCGGACCAGTTCGGGAGGCGCGATCGCCGGCGTCGCGTCTCGCTGTGCAAGCGCGTTTTCGACCGTCCAGCGCTCCGTGTTGAGCATCTTCTCGGTGGTGATGTTGCCGTCCGGAAGGTCGACGATCTTGCCCTGGTCGACCAGCTTTTTGTAGGCATCGAGAATCTGATTCGGAGACGTTCGGCCGACCGCGTGCTCTAGCGCGGTCTGGACGAGGTCATATTGGTTCAGCACAATTTCGCGCTCACCGAGGTGGGACGCTGCGAACCGCAATGCCTCGATACCGGACATCTTGACGACCCGTGCGTCCGTTCCCGCTTCCCGCGCCTCGCGTGCCTTCTGCTGGATGACGCTGTAGTCGAGGTCGACTGCCTGTGCGCGCTCGCGCCATTGAACCGACAAGGCATCATGGTCGACGCCAACCTTGCGTTCGCGGGTCGCGAGCACGGCACGCTCCTTTTCGGCGGCCGTCGCGTTTGCAGGATCGATTCCGTTGGCGCGCAGCCATCGATCGCGCGCTGCCGAGCGCTGGCTGAAGTGTTCGATCTGCTCCCGAGAGACACCGACCAGCTCGAAATTCCCGTTCTTGTCGGGTGCCGTGATGGCATAGCCGCGCTTCTGCAGCCCTCGCGCGAGCGAGGACGTGTAGATTGCCCCGATCACCTTCTGCTGTACGTACAACGCGTCATTGGTGAGCGACCGCCATTCGCCGTCCGTGCGTTGGGTCGCGTTCATGACGAGGGCGTGAGTATGCGTATCGGGGTCGAGATCTCGGCTCGTGTTGTGCCGAAAGAGGGCGGCTACTATGTTGCCGGTCGGCTCGACAAGCGTCTCGCCATCGACCGTTTTTCGCGCCTGTGCTACATACGCCTCGATGTACTCGAGCGCCTCTTTGACTGCCGCCTCATGGGCGAGGCGGACCTCGCGATCTTCGAAAGCCTCGGCGGCAATACTGACGCTCTTCGGCGCCGAAAAGGTCAAATCGATGCCGGGCCGATGCACAACCTCGGGCTCGCCATTCTCGTCCAGGACGACTCGACCGAGCTGCTGATCGCCGACCTGCCCAGACAGCAGGTTGAAAAACACGTTGCGATCGACTTGCCCGTTCAGACCGAGAGTGGCCGCCCCCTTGCCGAACCAGGCGGAATGTTCGAGTCCCTGGTCGGTGGTGTAGTAGTTATCTTTCGAAAAATAGTGGAGCGCCTGGCCGGCGCTGCCGACATTGTGCATGCTCATCATCGCGCGTCACCCCAACAAGTCACCGAGACCGGCGCGGCCGGTGGGCCGTTCGCCGGCAGCTGGTCCGCGGGGAGCCGACGTACCGCGAACCTCGCCGGTGTCACCGTCGACGATTTCGCCGGTCGACAGTGAGATCACATTGGAAGACTGTGCTACGGAACCGGCGGTCATGGGCGCGGGCGCGCCAACAGCCGGGCCGGCCGAAGCTGGGTTGGTCGGCGAATGCTCGGCGGCCGCAGTCGGAGGATCAGCAGGATTGGGTGACGGAGGGTGGGACGGGGAGGGGGCAGTGCCAGGCCTCGCCGTCGGGCTGGGCTGGGAAGGAAGCGCAGTCGATTGTCGCTCCGACGCTGCCGGACGGTCAGCCGCAGCGCTTGCCGGAAGCCAGAGATCGTACGTTTGGCGCGGGATGAACGGCGTCACCGTTTGGGGATGGGGGACGTACTCGTACTTGACCCGGGCAACCGGATAGTCGCTCGGTGTGACCAGATAGCCCTGCATGTCGGGCAGGTGCAGGATTTCGGATGAGAGGACGAGATCGCGGAGATTGCGTCGCGCAAAAACGCTCATGCCGTCGCGCCGCTCGTCGATGCCGAGATTCAGGCTTTCTTCCTTTTCGTCCAAGTCGGCCTGACCGATCGCGTTGGCCAACGCCTTGGCCGCATCACCATCTGTCACGCGAAGCAGGAGCTTGGTCTGGCATCCGGAGATAATCGTGCGCGCCAGGTGCTCGCCGTAGATCTGGAAGAGTTGGGAAAAGTCCTGGATGCCGAGCACGAAGCAACCGCCGTACTTCCGAATGTTGGTAACGGCGAGCTTCATGATCTCGAGCTTTTGCAGAGTGGGGAGCTCGTCGTAGAAGTACCAGAGACGTTCGCGATGAATCGGCTTGAGTGTCAGCAGGGAGCGGATCGCGATATCACACCAGAGGCTGATCAGCGGAAGCAGGGCGGTTTTCTGCTCCTCGTTGACCGTAATGAACAGCCAGGAATCATCGTCTTCATCCTCATTCTGGATCCATTCTCGGATCGAAAATGGCTCGCCATCGTCGTGCAGGTAACGAAAGCAATCGAGCTGGTTCTGCACGGTCATCTTGAGGCTCATGCCCGTACGCTCAGTGACTGGATCGACGTAGGTCGCCGCGGACTCGTTCGCTAGGATCGCGTGCAATTCCTCGAGATTGCTATGGGCGATGGCCTTGTACAGCGCTGCGTTGGTTCGTTTGTTGTCGCCGCCAAGCGCACGAATCGCTCCCTTGAAAACCATGCGCCCCGCAATCGCGAAGAATGGGTCCGCGACATTCGGCGGAATCGGGATGAGCCCCTCAGCCAGCCCGTCGTAATGGATCTCGCTTTGGATTTCGCGCCAGGCATTCCAGTTCGGGCTCCGCGCGTCGAGCGGATTCAGGATGACGTCCTTCCCTTCGCGGTAATACGCAGCGGTGAACTCACCTGATGGGTCATAGACGATCGCGCGTTTTTTGCGGGCGCGCACCTGATCCATCAGCGCGAAAAACTGCTGGGACTTGCCACTGCCTTGGGCACCAGAAAAGAGTGTGCCGAGCACTTCAGCCTTCTTTCGCATCGGCACGCCGGCGATGCGATAGGGGCTGGCGTCGTCTCGCGCCTGCAGTTCCTTGACGAGTTCTTTAGCCTTGACGAGCTTCGCGCCGCGCACCTGCTTGTCGGTCAGTTTTCCGCGCCCGTACTCCATCCAAAACAGGACGGAAAGGAACGTCACAGCAATAGCAGTAAGAACAGCGTACAGGGCGGCATTGCGCGCATAGACGAAAAACTCTTCGGCGGCGTCTTCGGTAAACGACAGCGCCGCTGTTGGCGGCAGTTCCGTGTCGTCGTTGCCGAGATGGAACGAGACATTCGGATTGGCCATGGGCACGACGGTGAGGATTTCAGCCTCGATATGCTTGACCGTCAAATAGCGCGTTTCGGCCGAAGTGACGAGATACAGGTATGCGCCGCCGGCCAGCGCTCCGACGAGAATGGCGGCGATGACAACCGCCACGATCGCACTGGTGAGGAGCTTTGCCTGTTGCCACCAGAGGGCGGTTCCTCGTGAAAAGGTCGCTATACCGCTGGGCGAGCGTTGATCAGCCATTGCTCTCTCCCAGCAGTTTCTTGGTAGCGGCCTCGGCGCGATCCTGTGCCTGGTGAAGGAACTGGATGTTCCTATCGCTGACGATAGTCGTCAGCACTTCGCGACAGAGATAGATCGCTCGAACAAGATCGGCTGGGAGCAGACCGGAAGAATTCACGCCGGAATGTACGGCTTGCCCATTCGTCGCTTGGGCAGAATTCGGGATAGCGGCGAGCAGAGCGTTCAGGCGCTTTTCGATCTGTTCGACGTTATCGTTCACGATCCCGCGAACAAGGATTTGACGACAAAACTCCGCTACTGGAATTCCCGCCTCGTTTGCCTTTCTGCGATAGAACTCGTTGGTGGGTCTATCGAAACGAAGGGTGATACGCTCGGATTTGCCCTTGCTGGCATGACTAGAACGTGGCATGTGCGCCTCAGCATACACATCGCCCCATTTTTCCCCGACCGACCTTCTAAAGAGGTCGGCTAATCAAATAGTTACGTCATTATAGTGGATGTAAATGGTTTTCGGTGTCTGCCGTGCATGCATCAGGATGCGGTGTGCGATTGATAGCGATTCCCCTTTTATATTCATCGACTTATTCGATCGATAGCGCTTCGGTGTCTGCCAATTCGGACTCCGATGTTTCTGAAATGCACGCCGTTTAGACACCTTTTCGATGCGGCTCTGGCAAGATGTTCGCGGGCATGCGACGTTTGGCTGCCATGGTCCAGCTTTATGCAGAAAGGCATAGCGCGATTTGAGATACGCTTCGGTGTCGGCGCGTATGCGTTTCGGTGTCTGCCAGTGTAGAGCCTTGCTGCGCAAGGCTCTACACACCCGCAACGAAGTTGCGTGGTGTGTGACCGTCTGGTCGGGGGGTGGGGCCTGCCCCACGGGTCGCCCCCGGACGGACGGTATCTGGATGGTGATGCCCGGACGGGTCCGGGTATCGCCGGTTTTTCATCAGGCGTCGCGATCGGCATCGCAGCCAGCAAGAGCGAGGATTTCGTTCCGTTGAGGCGTTCGCCTGGGTGGGGCACAGCGAAAATTTTGGAGAAAGCGGGAGATTGAAGTACCGACACGAAAGAGAGAAAAATGAGGCGAGCGTCGATCCGTTCCTCACAGGGAAAAAACGGAAAAGGGAGGTCGAGCGGAGGCGGGACGCGGACAGGGAGAAATTCGGAGCGACGAGGGTGGTTATGCCACGCAGGTTTTCCACATATCCACGGGTCCGGACCGACGTCGCGATGCATCAACATCGCAAGAGCGTCGGCCGCGCGCCGTTTTCCACAACGGTGTTGGTTGTGGGAAACGGGAGAAGCGCGGGGACCGGTGGATATGTGGGAAACCTGCCGGCGTGCGCGGATTTCGGTCGCGGATAGACGGGGTTCGGGGCAACGACCAGAGAGAAAACGCTGTGAGCACAGACGGTGTGGCAGTAATCGGCGGGCGCGACTTGGCGGCCGCCGATCACGGTGTGCGCAATTCAGGATTACGCACTGGATGGGTGGTCCGCGCGGGGCGACGGCTGCGCAACGGCGCGGGCGACGCCCCGCGCGGCGACTGTGCGAAAAAAAGCGCGGGACGGGTGCTCGACGCGCTGGCTTGGTCATGTCGGCGGCCGCGACGGTGGCGGCCGCCGTGCTCGAGCTACGCAATGCGTGCATTGCGTCTGGGTGGATGGTCCGCGCCGGGCGGCGGCCGCGGAATGGCGCGGGCGACGCCCGGCGCGGCGACAGCATGAAAGTCGCGGGGCCGGGGGCTCGGCGAGCGGGTTGGTCGGGCTGGCGGCCGCGACGGTGCCGGCCGCTACGCGCGAGTTGCGCAGCGGGCAATTGCGCCGCGACGGATGAGGCGCGGCGCAGCGGTGCGACAGCGCGGTATCAGGCGCCAATGCTTTACGTTGCGCGGCCGAATTCCGTTACACTTCGCGGCAAGGGGGAGGGGCAAGATGGAGTGATAGAGGCCATGGCGGCAGATGCAGGGAAGACACCGCGCAAGCCGCGATCGATCGAAGACGAGATCGCGAGGGCGGCGGCGAAGCTGAAAAAGCTGCAGGACCAACAGCGCGAGATGATCCGCAAGGATCGCGAACGGAATCATAAGGCGGTGCTCGAGCTGCTGCGCGCGGAAGGGCTGGACGAGATCCCGGCGGAACAGTGGAAAGAGCGGCTCGAGGCGGTAAAAGTCGCACTCGCGAAACCGGGCGAGACCCCGGTGCCAGCGAAACCCGCCCAGGGCGTGCCGCCAGCCGCTGTCGCCGACGGCGCGTCGGTGTGATCGTTGGGGCAATCCGGCGACGCGCGAAGTGTGCGCGGAGCGGGATTGCCCCGATTCGTTTGCGCAGCGCGCAAACTGGCTAACGCATTGGTCGCGGGCTGGCGGGTGGTCGCGGCGTAGCGGCGAGCGCCCGCCAGCCCGCGACGCCGCGCAAAAATCCCGGCTCAGGCGTGCTCGTGTACAGGCGTCGTTACGGTCAAAGTGAGGCCGAGCGCGCGCACCACACGCAGGATCGTCGCGAATTCCGGGTTGCCGTGCTCGTCCAGCGCCTTGTAGAGGCTTTCGCGGCCAACGCCCGCGTCGCGCGCAATCTGCGTCATGCCGCGCGCGCGCGCCACAGTGCCGATGGCTTCCTGAATGTCGGCAGAATCGCCAGTCTCGAACGAAACCCGCAGATATTCGGCCTGCGCCTCGGGCGTGTCGAGGTATTCGGCCGCGTCAAACGGCGTTGTCTTGATACCCATGTCAATCTCCCAATTGCGCCGAAAGCGCGATAGCGCGCTCAATGTCGCGCTGCTGCGTTGACTTGTCGCCACCGCATAGCAGGACGACGAGCGTTGAGCCTCGTTGGACAAAGTAGACGCGATAGCCGGGGCCGACGTGCACGCGCATTTCGCTCACCCCGGCACCAACCGACTTCACGTCCCCGTACTGGCCGCGCAGCCATTTCGCGAAGTCGTCTGTCTGCTCGATTCTCATAGCCTATATAGTATCCCATAGGATACACAAGTTCAAGGTGCATTCTGGCTACCGGCCGGACGACCGGCGACGCGATCAGTGCGAGTCGAAGCGGGCGCGGTTTTCATGCGACGCGCTCGACCTCTACAAGCTGCGAGCCAAACAGCGATTCCGCACGGGTCCAAGCCTCGCCCGAACTGTCTGCCTTGATGATTTCCACGTCGAATCCGGTTTCCGATTTGTAGGTGATCGCCCACTGCGCCTGCATTTTTTCTTCCTCCCGGAATGACGCGTTATTGCGAAAACGCACCGCTATACGCAGCGCGCTGGTCGTCGGTGAGATTCGACGCGTCGATTTGCGTCGCGCCGTTGAAGATCATCAATGCGTACGGGTCGGCCAGAATGCGTGCTTCGCGACACAGGATCGGGTCGCCGTCTCTGCTCGGCCGACGCGAGCGCCAAATGTTGATCGCTCGCTCAAGCTGCTCGATGCTCAGAATCGTTGCGGTGTTCATCGTGTGTTCTCCTGTAGCGGGAGACGTTGTTAGTCGAAGCATTACAGGACATGATTTCAATTAGCGAAAAACGCCGAGTGCTTCACGGATGACGCGTTGAGTGCTCGCAGCGCCGTAGCGCTCGCCCCGTGCGTACGCCTTTTCGTAGACCTTGATCGCGACATTGATTTGCCACGCTGTCCAGTCGATCGTGGGCAGCGAAAATGCCAGTTCGCCGTCGTCGCCATGATGTACCGCGATGGAGGGCGCAGCACTTTCGGAGCGCGCAATCGCGAAAAAACCTTCCGTGATACCTTCGATCATCAGTTCGTCAGTCTCGTAGCTCATCGTGAATCTCCGGGTCATTGCCAAACCGGCGACCACGCGCCGGACGAAAGGCGAAACAGGGTGATGCGCCGAGCGCAACCGTCGGTCCTCGTTTCGAGTCGCACAGCGCGCGCGTCGTCATCAGGGCGGGTCCAGCGGTACAAAACGCGAATGGGGGCATCGACCGGGCAGCCGAGCCAGTGCGCGGCGGTCGCGCGCAGGCGATTTTTCGTGTGTCGAATGCCTGCCTGGCGGTGAGCCTCGGGGGGTGCGGGGGGAACGCCCGCGCGTGTGTGCGTGATTCGGTCGGGGGTGGTTGTGCTCACGATTTCGTCCTTTTGTGTCGGGTTGTGGATCTGCCATTGGGAGCCGCCTCGACGCGGGTTTAGCGCGGGCGGGCGCGGGTGCAAGGGCGCGCCCGGAGGCCGCATGCGGAGCGCAGGCGTAGCCGAGCACCGAACGGGTGAGGACGTGGGCGGAGCGAAGCGCAGCCTTTACCCTTGCGCCCGTGCCCGCCCGCGCTATGCGTCGAAAAGGGGCGGCTCCCAATGGCAGATCCACGCGCTTAACCCGGCGCAAAAGGATGGAGCGCAACCACGCGGTTTCCCCGACCGGATCGCGCACACGGCGCGGGGCAGCCGGCCCCGCGCCCCCTCGGCCGGCGTAGCCGGCCGCTAGACCTGCTGTCCGCCCGCGCGTAGCGGGCGCGTACTCCACGAGCAAGCGAAGCGCGCAGCGCCGGCACGGCGCGCAGACGTCAGGGATCGAAGCCCGTAGGGGCGAGACTCGCGCAGCGAGGCTCGACGCGCAGCGCGAAAGCCCGGCCCGGAGCGAAGCGGAGGGAGACGCCCGAGCAGCAAGTCAGGGAAATGCCCCCAGTGCATGCGCCACAGCGACGAGCGCATGCACGGCATCGGAAAGGTGATCCTTTACGGGAGCGGCAGAGAATCGGAAAGAGAGAACTTTCGGGAGTAGATCATCATGCTGTGTACGGCCCGCCGAAGGACACTGACCGGCACGCCGCACCAGCGGGCGCGGCGCACCCGCTGGCATCGATCAGGTCAATCACGCGCCGGCATGCCTTCGCCCTCCGCTACGGCAGCGGCGTCGCGCACCTCGTCGGCCGACGCAACCAGTGCAGGCTCGTCCGCCTCCGCTTCATCGGCGCTCGCCTCGGCATCCGACGCCTTCGCCGGAATGTCCCACAGCTTCATCCGCACGACTTCGGCCTTCGCGAAATGCTCGGGCAACCAACCGCGCCCCGCGATCAACCGTTCGGCCTCCGTCGCCGCGTCCCCCTTCTTGAGCTTCGCCACGCGCATCGCATCGGAAGGCGACACGGCCGCGCTCACGACGTCCACGATCCGATCTTTCGAAACGTGGTCGAAGTAGCCCGCCTTCGTCGGTTGCCACGCATCCGCGAGATTTAGCCCGAGCGCCGGGATTAGCGCGTTGATCGCGTGCGGCCGCTCATCCGGGCACACGCTGTCCACGCTCGCCGCGACGTACTGCGCGAGGATCTGCAGCAGGCGCTCATCGGTCTGCTCGATCAGCCAGCGCAGCAGCGCGTCGCTGTCGTTCGGGATCACACCTCCCCAAACCCGGCGTTGCTCTCGCCGCATCGTGAACGCAAGGTCGTCGTCCAGTTCCGGCGCATGCTTCGTCAGGGTGTGGGAGTGGTCGCGGAACGTCACGTCCAGTGCGCTCCCTTCGGTACTGTGACCGTACTCGCCCGCCAGCAGCCGGTGCACGAGCGCGGCGAGCGCGACGTGCGGCTGCTGCGCGAGGGCGGCGGCAACGGCCGCCGTGCGATGCGCGTTCAGGCGCAGCGTCAGCCTTTCGGAGTGCGGCCCCTTCGCGGGCTTCACGGCCGGCGCGGCGACGCGCGCCGGCTGACCATCTGACGAGTCGTCGTCATCGTCGTCACCATTCTCGTCACTTTCGGTCGTCGCGGCGGCAACCGGCTCACGCGCAACGAGTCCGCGCTCGATCACGGGCTCGCCGTTCGCATCGAGCGAGAGAAGCGCGCCAGCATGCGCCATGTCGTCGGGATGGTAGACGAGCAACGACTCTTCGATTTCGTCACGACGCATGCTCAACGCGCCTTCTTCCAGTTCCAGCCGCTCGGCGGCTTCGTCGTCCGTGTCGTCGGCTTCCCACTGTGCCGCGATCTCGGCCAGCCGCTGATCGATCGCCGCCAGTTCTTTCGCCACCTCATCGTTGGGTTCCGTTCGACGCGGCAGCACCGAGCGAAACTGCGACCGCGTGGCATGGTCGCGCTCCGGCATAGCTTTCACCCACGCCCAGCCTTCGGCCAGCACCGACGCGCCGAGTGCTTCCAGTTGCTCGGTCGCGAGGCACAGCATCAGCGCATGATCGCGATACCACGCATCCTCGGCTGCGGAGAACAGGTCGCGTCGCACGGCACCGCCAGCCGCTTCGAACGCCTCGACGCCGACGAATTTCGCGACGCGGTTGCTCACGAACGACTGTTCGTCGCGCACGAAGCGGCGGCGGATCGCGTGCGCGTCGCGGTTGTACGGCTCGGCTTCGAACCACGCGGCCTCTTGCTCGGCGTGACTGTCCGACAGCGCAAGCGCCTGCATCTGGTCGATCTTTATCTCGCCCGTGCGGAACAGGTCGACCAGCTTCGGAGACACTCGCGCGAGCTTGAGGCGGCGCTGGACGGTTTTCGGATGCACGCCGTACAGGTCCGCGATTTCCTCGATCGACCGACCGGATTCGACCAGAATCCGGAAAGCGTCGCAGGCGTCGGCCGGGTGCATCGGCTCGCGCATTTCGTTCTCGGTTGCCGACAACAGCACGGCGTCCCCGACCGGCACGACCCGGCAGCGCACCGGGTGGTCGGCGGGGATGTAGTCGTGTTCGAGCAGGTAGATGAGCGCGAGGCGGCGACGTTCGCCAGCGGCCGCGCCGAACGTCTGCGCCTTCCGCGCGCCGACCGTCATTGGATGGACGATCAGGTTCTGGAGCAGACCGACTTTCCAGATATTGAGGGCGAGTTCCTTGATGCCGGTCGGCGGCACGCGCCGCACGTTGTAGGGGGACGCGACGAGCCGTTTAAGCGGAATGTCGCGCAGCTCGTCTGCCGTTCGGTGAGCCTCGGGGGGTGCGGGGGGAACGCCCGCATCGTGGGCGAGGGCCGGGATCTCGGTGGTCACTGCGTTCATAAAAGCCTCCTTTACGTCGGGGTGGAAAAAGCTGCCATTCGGAGCCGCCTCGACGCATGGGGAGTGCGGACGCGCAGGCACTGCAAGGGCGCGAGCAAGGCCGCAGCGCCGCGGCCGTCAGGCCCGGCGACCGGGCGCCGCGCGCGGCAACGCGCACCCTTGCGGTGACGGCGGGCCGCACTATGCGTCGGGATGAGGCGGCCCGATGGCAGCTGATGCGCCGACGGGGGAGGCTGGAACGCGGGGACGGCTGCCGAGGCCCGGACATCGCCGGCGCCGGGCCGCACGCGCGGCCCGAGCGCGAACTCCGCGCGGCTCGCCGCGCGGCTGACGGGGCGGCCAGCGCCGGGGCCGGACGCCGGTGGCGGCCGAGCCCCAGGAGCGGACAGCCCGTTTCTCTGGCGCGCGGGTGCGTGCGGCTTGCGTGCCTGGCGTAGCCGGGCGCGCAAGGTGCCGCGCGCCGGCTGGATATTGGGAACGGTGAAGATCCACCGCGGCCAGCTGGGGCAAGCAGTCCCCGCCCGCGCCGGCCGCTCGATGCGGACGGGGTGGGCCGCCCCGGATCAGTGGAACATCTCGTGGTACGGAATCGGCCTTCCGCGTTCCAGGCGCCGGCCGGGCCCGCGGGCCCACGCCGGCGATGGAACATGGTCTAGCGGCGAACGCCGCCGGCGCCAGGCGCGCGCTGGCGGCCGCGCCTCACTTCGAAGCGTTTCGGCGCCCTTCAATAACGCCAGCGTCGTACGCCGCGGTCAATGCAGCACGGATACACCAGACGGCACAATCGTGGAAATCCAGCCGGTCGCTGTAACACGTTTCAAGCGTGTCGATGTTCAGATGGATACGCGCGATCGCAAACAGCAACATTTCGAATTCGCCTTTGTTCATGGGAGTCTCTGGAAAGGCCTGCCCCGGGCAAAGCCGGGGCAGGCAGGTAAATTCATCGCCGCGCGCACTGGCCGGCCTGGAACGCTTCCAGCATCGCGTAACGCAACGACGCCGGCAGGACTTCGATTTCCGAGTCGGAATCCCATACGTACGAGATCTCCGGGCCGAAGGCGTTGGCTGCGATCGCGGCCAAAATTGCATCAATCAAATATCGAGGCATGCTGTTCTCCAGGTGTGCCGGCCGCGGCGCGCGGCCGGCGCTCGTGTGGTCAAGAAAGCTGCACAGCGCCGCAGTTCTCGGCCAGGCAGAAGGCGAAATACCAATTTCGGTACAGCACGGCGAACAGGTGATCGCAATCGGCGTCGATTGCCCCAATGATTCGAACGAATTCCGGTACCGATAGATACGCGCCATGTCCAGGTCGCTGGCGCGGTGCGGGAACCGCACCGCGGCGTCGAGGCGGACGCAAAACACGTCGACAGGGTCGCCGTTCTCATTCGTGCGGGGATGGTCGAGCTGCTCGAGACCGGAATAGGCTGAAACGATCAGTCGCATGGTGAATGTCCTCTGTTCGGGTCTTAGGCGGCGGCCAAAGCGGCGCCGGCGACGGGCGCCGTCAGGCGCGCCTTGGCGGCCGCAAAGTACGTCGCGTCCAGTTCGATGCCGATATACCGGCGCCCGAGCTCGCGGGCGGCGACGCACGTCGAGCCGGAGCCGGCGAACGGATCCAGTACGACGTCGCCGGGCTGCGTAAAGGCGGAAATGAGTGTGCGCAGCGCGGCGACCGGCTTTTCGGTCGGATGGTGGCGATTGCCGCTGTACGGAAACGGCATGACGTCGGCGATCGGCGCCGCCGGCGCCGCGGGCCGCCCCTTGGCGAGCAGGTAAGCCGATTCGTGCTGGTACTTCACGAGGCCGGCCTTGGACGCGTAGGACTTCGTGAAGACGAAGTGGCCGGCCACGCGAAAGCCGGCGGCTTTCCAGGCGTCGAAAAACAGGTCGACCTTGTTCCAGCCGTAGAACGAAATGCACACGGCATCGCGTTTCAGGACGCGGAACATTTCGGCGAACGCCGGCGCCAGCCAGTCGCCGTTCACGTCGTTCGCGATCGAGCGGCCGCTGCGATCGCAAAAATTCACGAGGTAAGGCGGGTCCGTCACGATGCAGTCGACAGATTCGGGGGCGAGTTTGGGCATGGCGACCAGGCAGTCGCCGTTGTACAAATAGCTCACGGTCAGCTCCATAGAGTTGAGATAGGGGCAGCCGGAGCGATGCGGCTCGCAAACCGTGCTACCCGGAGCTGGCGAGCGCCCGCAGGGGAATGGCGGGCAAGGGGACCGTGGAATACCGGAGTGCGCGAAGCGCGCGAGGATATGCCGCGAAAGCCCCTTGCAGGAGCGGGGCGCCGTGCGACATTCGTCGCGCACGGCGCAACGGTCCGTCCGCCAGGACACGGCGGGCGAACGTGGGCTCCGGGTTGAAAGGTCGACGGCAGCGGCGTGCCGGCGGAGGGGGATGGACCTGCAAGACGCAGCGGACCGACGGTGCTGCGTCCTGGTCATGAGCGCCGCAGCGATCCCCGATCGCGCGGCGCGATCGCGATTCCATCAGCGCGGCCGCGAGAGCGGCCGCCGCGCAAATTTGCCCACACGACGGCCGAGCGGGTTGAGGTACTGCAGCGTCAGAACAGCGCCAGCTGCTGCGCCTCGAGGCGCGCATCTCGACGCTGCACGTCGACGTCGCTCGCGAGCAGCTCGATCGATGCACCATCCGGGTCTTCAACGCACGCGTCGAGCGGAATGTGCGCCCCTCGCGCGGCGTCGGCCGCACCAATACGCTCGAATTCCGCACGCGTAGCGGCCAAAAGGGCACGCGTGGCATGCTCCGGCAGCACGCAGTCGGCCGACGCGTACTGGCCGTCAAAGAATCGTGTCACGCCATACCTTTCTCCGCCGCCGTGCCTTGGCCGGTATACGACCAGAGCGATACGACCGGCATCGCGCCGACCGTTGGTCCATCCCACTGGCCCGCAAGGCACTAGACCACATTCGGCGGCGATCGCCGCGCCGCGCGCGATCAGGTCGGCGTGCGCCCGGTCGATGACGCGATGCAGATTGGGCATCTTCAGGAAAAGCTGATTCATTCGGGTGTCCTGGTCGTGCTCGGGGTAGCCGAACCACGACGGCTGGCTGCGCGCAAAATGTGAGATCGCGCACCATCCATCATCACCATGTGCGCGATGATCGGCGTCCGCTCATCGGGAACTGTCGGGACGCTCCCGCCACGCCTGCACCTCGTGAACCTTCACGAGCTCGAACGGGGTCTCGCCGTCAGGCTCGACACCAGGGTTCTCCAGAATGACGCGCAAAACATCTGCGTCACTCAGGGCGGCCAGGGCCGTCAGAAGCTGCTCGCGCCCAGCCTTGCGCGCACGAGCCCACTCGCTCCCATCCTCGTCGTTCCAATCCGGTACGGTGCGCAGGTGAAGGCCATACGCGCGGGCGGCTTCAATTGCGGCAGTTTCGATCGCTGTCATGTTTCGCTCCTCGGTCACTCCGATCAGTGGACATCGCGGCGCACGAATAGACGCGCGGCCGTGGCCGAACGGGGAAAGCCATGCACGTCGGACGTCTCGGCAAGCATTGCGGCGACGTCCATCTGCACGTTAGATCCCGATCGAACGCTGCCCGCCCGATGCACGCCGATCACCTCGAGCAGCTGCAGGCTGCCCGCGCGATATCCGTCGACTGTCATCGAGGCGCGCACGTCCGGCGCCAACCGATCGCCGTAGCGCGACGCGAGCCGCACGAGCACACGCTCAACCGCGCGATCGCTGAACTGTCGCGACAGCGCGATCCGATCTGCGGCGAGGCGGACCGTCTGCCGGCCGCTGGACGTCAACATGAAGTGTTCGACCCGCTCACGCCTGCCGCCGTCGGCCAGACGGGTGGCCTGCAGCGGCATCACAAGGCGCGCGACCTGGACGTCTCGCGGACCATCGGTCCAGTCGGTGGTCAGCTGCGTGCCGTGTTCGTTCTTCGCGACGCCCACCGCGAACGACGTCGCGGGGAAGCCTTCGCGCAACACGGTCTGCACCAACTGCGCGGTCTCGACAAGCGTCAGCACGTCGGCCAGCACCGCGGGCGCGGTGGCGGAATCCCGGCTGCCCCGCGCGCGGACGGACTCGGAATTTTGGGTACGGCGATCTGCAATGTGAGGGAACATGTTGAACCATCGAATGATGGTGTACGGGACAACGTGAGGCGAGGACGCCGGCGGCGGCCGCCGGCGCGTTAGGGTTAGGCCTTCAGCTTGCGCATCTCTTCGGCGAGCACCCACATGGCACGATTCAGGCGGAGATCCTGATCGATGCCGGCCACACCGCGTGTTGACATCCGGCGGCCAGTGGCCGAGCGACCGCGCAGTCCGCCCTTGATCACGTTCTCCTGCACGCGCTGGAACGTAGTCCAGAGGTCGGGGCGGTTGTCTTCGGTACGACGCGCGCGAAGCAGCTGATCCTCGGTGATCGGCGCGGGCGCTTCGGTCACGTCGTACCGGAGCGCCAGCACCGACCGCGCGAACGCCTGTTGCTCGCCTTCATCAAGCTGCACGGCTTCCATCTCGCTCTTGCATTCGCGGATCAGGTCGAACCCGTCGAGCACCTCGTGCGCGCCGTCGACGACGTGGTCGACGACGTCGCCCTTGTGCGGCACCCGGATGTCGTGCGTCGTGTCGCCGAATACGAGACCGTTCTGGCAGACGAATCGGAAGTAACCGGCCAGCATCTGGTAGCTGCTCGACCCATCGTGGCTGTTGAGGAGGATGATTTCCGGGGTTTCCGGCGACGCGACCTGCGACGCGTGACGCAGCCGGAGCATGTGCTTCGTATGCTCGCGCTTCGCGTCGAGGCGCACGCGGGTCTGGCAAACCATGAAGGGCTGGAACCCTTCTGCGCGCAGCTTCGTGAGGATCTCGATGGTCGGAATGTAGGTGTAGCGGTCCGACCGAGAGTCGTGCTTGTCGGCGGCGAAAATCGACGGCGCGACCTGACGAATCTGCTCATCGGCGAGCGGCGTGTTCGAGCGAAGGATCGGGGCGTTACTGCCAAACTTTGTTGCGAGTTTCATGGTTCTCTCCGTTTAAGATTCAGCTTCGATGCGAGTCAATCAGGAATTCGTCGGTAATTACGCTGCACATCTCAGGACTACTATTCAATTAATAAGCCGAGTCGATTTCATCGTGACCTCCGTTCGAGAGTGGTTTGCATTGCTGGCCGCCCGGGCCCCAAGATTCGGCGCTCCCCTCGTAGGGGTTCGGGCCGGTGACGGCTTGACTTCGGCAGACCCGCTGCCGCCAGTCCCCTGAGTTCGTCGTCCCGCGACTAGAGGAGCCCGCCGGCGGGCGTGTTCAAGGGCGGTCGCAAAGCCGCATGCGGAGCGCAGCCCGAAGGGCGAGCACCGAACGGGTGCCGCGGCCGGCGAAGCGCACCCTTGAATGCGAACGACGGTGGGCTACGGTCGCGTTTGGGACGGCGAGCTTAGGGGACTGGCGGTATGCGCAAAGCTGAGACAGCACCGGCTCGCCGCGCGGCGAGCGCCATTTCTTGCGGCCCTGGCCGCAAGACTGGACAGGCTTGTGCCGCGTGTCGCGGTCGTTCGCGACACGCGGTTGCGCTATGCTTCGGCGTGATCGTGTGAAATCAGAGACGAGTCGATGCTCATTCGGGAACAGGGAAACCTCATCAAGGTGCTGCGCGTCGAGCCTCCCAAGCAACCGCGTGCAAGGGGACGTCGGCGCGAATACGTGCTGGGCACGTTTCGCGCCAACGAGCCGATACCGCCCGAGCTGCTCGCGGCACTAACTCCCGACGAACGCGAAGCGCTTGCGCGCTGGCTCTCGGTCTATCGGGAAGGCCAGGCGCGCACGGAGGCGCGTGCGATGCTGGCCTCGGCACCCGCGCAGCTGGAGTCGCTCGCCAGTGCACTCGAAGTCGCGGCCGACACCATGTCGGCCGTCGAGGCGGACCGTGTATGGACGCAGCTGCAGGCGATCGCACGGACGCTGAAGCGGTCCGGCCATCCGCGGCCGCGCGCAGTGCGCCGGCCGCCGGCGCCGCTTCCCGGACAGCAAGATTTTTTCGCTGAAGGCGACGAGCTCGAGCAGCTGGCAGATCACTAATCGGACGCTGCTATCGGACCGCTACTATGCATCCACACGGTATCGATGGCGACGTCGGATGTGCTGGCGCCGCTGGCTATGAGCGGCACTGACTCAACTTTTTTCCCACGCCCCGCTAAGGGAACTATTTTGATCTGGCTGGCCCTATTTCTTTGAATCGCGCCGGCCCACCTGGATGTTCGTAGTTGCATCGCGAGCACGTGCATCGGTTCGCGAGTTTCGAAGCGCGGTCGTTAGAGATTTTGCTGCGTCGGTCTGTACCTCGACGGTAGTCGCAGGCGAATCGCGCTATGCTGCCTTGTCATACACGAAGCGCCGCTTACGTTGTTGAAGTGAAGGTCGCGGCGATAGACTCCGTCCCACTTTACCAGCACAAACAGGAGGGCGGCCGTGGGGTCGATTTCATCAGAGCAGCTGCGGGTGGTCGTACTAAGTGGCTCAGCCGGTAGCCTGGACTCACTGCGCACGATCGTCGGAACGCTGTCCAGCACCCCCGGATTCGCCGTACTTGTGATTACACACCTGCATCCGGGCGAGGAAAGCCGACTGGCCGATATCCTGCAGACGGATGCGCGCATGCCGGTCGAAAAACTCATCCACCTCCGGAAGATCGAACACGACCGCGTATATGTACTACCCGAGAACGCCGGCGTGATAGCCCTGGACGGCCATTTCCGGCTCACACGCCGGCAGGCGGGGCTGAATCTGCCGATCGATACGTGCCTGGCATCTCTCGCGCAAGATCCGGACGTGAACGGCGCGGTGGTGATTCTTTCCGGCACCGGGCAGGACGGAGCGGCCGGGCTGGTTGATTTGAAAGCCTCCGGTGGTTTTGCAATTGCGCAACAGCCGCAGACAGCCAGTCACCAGGGCATGCCCACGGCCGCAATCGATACCGGTCTGGTCGACGAGGTGCTCCCGCCGGAAGATATCGCCGCGTGTCTGACGCGTCGCTTCGGTGACCAATCCAGCAGCGATGAGACAAACGACGCGCAGGCATCCGACAACGACGCGCTCGCTACCGCAATTTCCATCGTCCAGCAAAGGACGGGTATCAATCTCAGCTACGTCAAGGACGTCAACCTGCGCCGCCGGTTTCAGCGCCGCGTGCTATTGCAGAAAGACCGGGACCTGGAGGGCTACCTGCAACTGCTCCGTAGCGACGCGCGTGAAGCCGAAGCGCTGCGGGACGACATTCTCATCGGCGTGACAGCCTTCTTCCGCGACGCGGAGTTCGTCAACGTACTGCGCCAATCCGTCATTCCGGCGCTTCTGGAGCTGAAACGCGATCCGATTCGCGTCTGGGTGCCGGCATGCTCGACGGGCGAAGAGGTCTACACGATCGCCATCCTGTTGAGGGAGGAGCTCGACCGCGACGCACCGCACCGTCGCGTACAGATATTTGGCACCGACATCAATGAAGCGTCGATCGAGATCGCACGAGCCGGCCGCTACAGCCTGATGTCGATCGAGGACGTCCCGGAGGCGTTCCGCGAGAGCACCTTTGTCGCAACCTCAGGCGGCTACGTCGTGCGCAAATCGATACGCGACATGTGCGTGTTCGCGCGGCACAACGTGCTGACGCACGCGCCATTCTCCGGCATGGACCTGATCAGCTGCCGAAACCTGCTGATCTATCTGCGCAAGGAAGCGCAGCAACACGTGCTGGAGGTGCTGCACTACGCATGCCGACCGAATGGCTTTATGCTGCTCGGTCGCGCCGAAGCAGTGTCGGGCGCGGACGGATTCGAACACGCCGGCGCTCCGCACCTGTACCGCAAGGTGCCGGCCGCCAAGCGCCAACAAGGCGCTTTTCCGATCGATGCATTGCGACCGTGGGCCAGCCAGGCCACCGTGCCCTCGGTACGCCGCGCGCAGCAGCCAGACCCGGTGTTGGAAGCGGCCAATCGCGCCGCGCTGGAGCGCTATTCGCCGCCCGGCTTCGTCGTCAACGACAAGGGCGACGTTGTGCACTTCCGGGGCGACGTGTCGAGCTTCGTCGCGCCTGCAAGCGGCGAAGCGTCACTCGCTCTGCCACGCCTGTTGCAGCCAGAGCTGAACGTGACGGTGCGCACTGCGCTGATCGAAGCGAAGCGAACGAACCAGCCCGTGCGACGGGAACGGGTGGGCCTTGGCGACCAGTACTTTGCGCTTGAAGTCGTGCCGCTCACTGCCGACGATCTGGTGCCGCATTTCCTGGTCACGATGAAGCGCTTGCCGGACGATGCGCCTGCGCAATATAGCGCGAGTTCAGGCGCGAACGGCCGCAGAGTGCAAGAGCTGGAGCGCACGGTGACCACACTGTCGGACGAGCTCGAAGCGACGCAGGCGCAGCTGAAAGCTGTCGTTGCCGAATTTGAATCCGCCAATGAGGAGTTGCGTACCGCCAACGAAGAAATGCTCAGCACCAACGAGGAACTGCAAAGCGCCAACGAGGAATTGATGTTGGCCAAGCAAGAACTTGAGTCGACCAACCAGGAGCTGGCTTCGCTGAACGACGAACTGAATTCACGTAACCAGCAATTGGATCGAGCCAACGACGACTTGAGCAACCTCGTCGAAGGCATCCCGCTGCCCGTGGTGGTACTCGACAGGCAGTTGCGCCTGCGGCATTTTTCACCCCAAGCCCAAACACTATTCGCGTTGTCCGATGAAAGTGTCGGTCAGCCGATGGCAACGCAAAATAGCCTATTCTCCGCAGCCGATCTCGAACGAGTCGTACAGTCTGCCGTTCAAGGATTGGCCGACGTGGAGCACGAGTACCAAGACAGCGAAGGTCGCTGGTGGCTCGTCAATGTGCGCGCATACCGGACCGCCGACGATCGCATCGACGGCGCCGTGCTCGCTTTCCAGGACATCGATGCGCTAAAGCGCGCGCTCGGGACCGCACAGTCCGCCAGGGACGAGGCCCAGCGAGCCAATACGGCCAAAGACGACTTCCTCGCCCTCGTGTCGCACGAACTACGCTCGCCACTGAATGTGATTTCGGGTTGGGCAGCGGTCCTGATGACGGCAAGCGAGCGCGGTGTGTCGACGGACGAGGAAATGAGCCGGCGCGCGGTGACGACCATCCTGCGTCACTGCCAGTTGCAGGCCGAATTGATCGACGACCTCTTGGATGTCTCGCGTATCTCCTCGGGTCGTTTTTCGCTCGACACCAAACCGGTCGACTTTGCCGCGGCCGTCCGTACGGTCGTGGAAAGCAATCGGCCTGCCGCGGAAAAAAAACAGATCACTCTGGTCAGCGCCGGTCTGCAAGGGCGCGCCATCGTGAGCGGCGACGCCCGTCGTCTCCAACAGGTAGCGTCCAACCTGATCGGCAACGCGCTGAAGTTCACGCCGGATGGCGGCCGAGTGGAGGTCGCGTTGACGCAACTCGGCACGTTGGCCGAACTCTCGGTCACAGACAACGGTATCGGGGTGAAGGCCGAGCAGCTACCACACCTGTTTGATCGCTTCATGCAGTCGGACACCACACGCACGCGGAATTACGGGGGCCTGGGCCTGGGTCTGTCAATCGTCAAGCATCTAGTCTTAGCCCACGCAGGTACGGTGACGGCCAGCAGCGAAGGCGTAGGGCGCGGCACCCGATTGACGGTGCGCCTGCCGATGATGCACGAGTCCACCGTCGAACAGGACATCGTTGTACCTGCGTCAGGCAGCTCGGCGCGCATGAATGGTTTATCGGTTCTACTGGCCGACGACGACACGCCGGCACAGGAGGCACTGGCGCACTTGCTGCGCGGTCTGGGCGCACATGTCCAGACTGCCAACAGCGCGGAGGAAGCCCTCGCCCGCCTCGCGGCCGGCTCGTTCGACATTCTGATAAGTGACTTGGCTATGCCTGGCACAGACGGCTATGCACTGTTGCGCAGCGTTCGCTCGCGTGAAGGCGATCGACGCCGTATCTACGCGCTTGCCCTCACGGGCCTCGCTTCGTTACAGGATCGAGACGCCGCAATCGCAGCAGGATTTGACGACCACCTGCCAAAGCCGGTGAACCTCCAACAGCTGATCGAGAAACTGTCACTCGGGCTGGGTCGATGAGCGTGGGGTGCACCCTACAGTTCGACACGTGCGGACCAATGCTGAGCACGCAACGCATCCGCCCGCATGCGATCGCGCTGCGAGGACAGCAATAGGAAGAAGTCCATGTTGGTCGACCTTATTTGGTAGCACTCCGGATGATTTAACATAACAGATACTAACGTCGTGACTGGTGGACATCTGAATCCGGGTATGACACTGGTATGTATATTTGGAATGTGTTGCGTCCTAAGCCGTGGATCGACCATTTCGGCGCACCACTGAGTTCCGTAGACGGTACTGGTATATGCCGCAATTCGGAGACTCTACCGGTATTCGACCGGACACCGGACCTTGTGCCTGTGCCCGGGAGAGCCACCTTTGAATACGCGTTCCTGTCTTTCTAGATTCGACGCTACGCGACGAACCGGATCGCGCTGTTCTCGATGGCAGCCTGGTTGCCGTATTGCCAAGTGATGTTGCGGTGTTCATGTCCGATCGGCAGACCCGAGTAGATCGGCTGGCCGAAGCGGCCCAGCACGTCGACAAGCATCTGCTCGAGCGTGAAATCCGCGCCGTCCGGGATCGGACAGCGCGTGAATTGCCCGAGCACGAACGCGCGGGCCCCGTCGAACGCGCCGCTCAGACGCAGTTGCGTCAGGCTGCGGTCGAGCCGGTAGCCGAATTCCGTCACGTCCTCCAGTAGTACGATCGCGTCGCGTGAGCGAAGCGACCAGCGTGTACCCGCGACGCTCGCAAGCACTGTCACGTTGCCGCCGCACAGACGTCCCCGCACCGCACCAGGGGTGCCGGACAAAAGCCGTAGGCTCAGCGGGGCGCGTTTACCACCGGTCAGCACGGCGAGCATGTCGGCACGCGTCGCGTCGTCGACCTTGGTCGCCAGGCTGTGAAATGTCGGACCATGCAACAATCGCACGCCGGGCCGGTCGGCGAGCGCACAGAACAGCGACGTCGCGTCGGAAAAACCGATGATCGTCTTCGGCGTTGCGATCTCATCGGGCAGGTGCTCTAGCAGGTGTGCGCAACCGAATCCTCCCCGCGCGAGCCAGACGATGTCGATCGACGGGTCCATCAGCATGCGCCGCAGATCGTCCGCTCGCTCTTCGGCGGTACCGGCGAAATAGCGGTACCGGCTGCCGAGATGCGCGCCTGTCGTGACCTTGAAGCCCCAGCTCTCGACCAGCGCGATGCCACGCTCGATGCCTTGCGGATCGGGCACACCTGCGGGCGCGACTACGCCCACTGTCTTGCGTCTTGATTCCATTGAACGGATACCGTGCGGACAAGAACCCCCTGAATATACCTGAGACCATTCGCGAGCCGCCCACACCTGCGAGGCGACAATGAACGCGGGGAGAGGCCATTCTCCGTCGGCCGCGAATCCGATTCGCTCCCAGCGCAGCTTGAGAATCACAGTCGATGCTCGCTTACTGCAATAAAAGCACCCTATCGGATCGCAATATTTGATTTGCGCGCAAACTTGCCGAATCCACCTACGGCATCTCGATATGCCTCCCTGCCCCCCGCCTCTTGGGATAGGTTCGACAAAACCTCGATGCAGGAATGCGCCGCGGCACAAGTATCGGCGGCCCGACTCTACGGCGTAACAATCATTGACGTTCTGTCTCGAGGCGGCCGCCTAGAATGGGTTAACCTAATCGTCATATGATCTAATAGACGAATTCAGCAATATCCCGATGACTTCCGCGGTCGATCCTTTCGCCGAGTCGCTGGCGCGAGAGCAGGCGCAACCTGTATTCGCCCTGACCACGCCGACGCGCGAGGATACCGCGTCGGTTGTGGCCGACGCTACCCAGTGGGGTCCGGCGGTACGCTGCTTCCTCTCTCCGTTCGATGCATTGTTGGACATGCTGTTCTTGCGGAGGCTCGATCCGAACGTGATCGAGGCCGTTGTGCGTTCGAACCGGTTGCCAGCGGAGATTTTTTATTCGAGTTGGCTTCGGCAGCGGCCGCTCGTGCTGCACGTGGCGTGGCTCGCACATGGGCAACGATTGGTGGCGGCAGACGACGGCCGATTGATCCGGATAGCGCGGGAGCAATCCGGACAATGGCGGGTGAGGCGCCGCATCCCGGAAACGATGTCGATCGAGAGCGGAACTTGGGCGGTACTCGACCGGCTGCATGAATACGCGGGCCTGTTCGCCTGGCGCGATACGCTGGAGATCTCGCGCCGTTGGTTGGGCACGCCGGCGGCTGCGGAAGCCGCGCTACACCGGGCGGTCGCGGCACTCGGGTCGATCGAGCCAATCGTGGTGCCGGCCGACCGCGCTGAACAATTGGCGCTGTATGACCCGGAAGCGGGATGCTGGCACTTCGTGCCGCGTGGATCGATTGTTTGACCTGTCGCGCAAACGTTGAAATTCGGAAGATTCAAACAAAAATCTGAGGGCCGAAGTGAGTATCAGCGAAACACTCAGCAGCTTCGCATCTGGGGCGGTCGACTGGAACCGCCGGCCGGTAGCATTGAATTTTGGCAAGGCACAAGGTGCGTTGGGACACCTGCTCGCGCTGCAGCATGCCCACGTGCGCGAGGGATTGATGACCGGCATCCAGGGCCATCTAACCTGCGTGTCGACGCGGCATAACCTGCCGCCGCAGCTATTTCTCGGCGTGCCGATCTCGATGCGACTCGTTACCGACCGTGGCCAGCTGCACTTCGTCAACGCAATCGTTCGGGACGTCCAGATCGGCCAAAGCGACGGCGAATTGTGCGTCTACCAGCTGACGGTCTGTGACGCGCTGTCGCTGATGGACAAGCGCACCAACTCCCGCGTGTTCCGCCAGCTGAGCGTCGTCGACATCCTCGGGACGCTGTTCAATGAATGGCGTCAACGTAGCCCTGCGCTGGCCGCTGCTTTCGAATTCGACCTTTCCGGGCTTCACCGCGACCGCTACCCGGCGCGCGAGCTCACCCGCCAGATCAACGAATCGGACGCGAAGTTCGTGCGGCGGCTGCTGCGGCGCGAAGGGATAACGGTGTTTGCCAGAGCTGGGGCAGCTAACACAACGCGGAACGGTCACGATGAGACACCTGTTCACACGCTCGTGTGCTGCGACGACCCTGCTTCGCTGCCAGAAGCGCCGGCGGGCTCCGTCCGCTTGCATCCGCGCGACGCCGCCACCGAAGAGCGAGACACGGTTACGCTGTTTGCCCTGCACCAGCGGCTCACGCCCGGCAAGGCAGGGCGGCCCTCGTGGGACTACAAAAAGGCAAGGATCGACGAGTCGGTGGTGTCCGCCAGTCTCGATCAAGGCGACGCCGGCAACGATCTGGCGCAGCTCCTGACGGACGTTGCGATCGACATTCCGCATGCGGGCGACTCGTGGAACGATCACGAGCGCCTCACCCGTGCGCGCATACTCGCGCATCAATTCGAGGCCGAACGCTACGATGGCGTTAGCAGCGTACGCGACCTGGCCGTTGGTGCATGGATCACACTGACCGGCGACCCGGAATTGGACATGCAAACCACGGACAAGAGGCAGTTCGTGATCACGGCGATCGAGCATGACGTCTGGAACAACCTTCCGAAGGGGCTGACCGCGCGCGCACAGGCGCTTTTCGCCGCGAGCCAGCATCTCGCCTACCCTTCGCCGCTCCAGCCGCCGGCGGCCGCCGAAGAACCCGATACGCGCTACGAGAACCGCTTCACCTGTGTCCGCCGCGGTGTGCCTCTTACGCCGGCATACGATCCGCGTATCGACCTGCCGCCGACGCACCTGTTGACCGGCACCATCGTCGGCCAGGAGGGCGAGGAAGTATTCTGCGATGCAGACGGACGGGTGCGGGTGCGCATCCACGGCCTCGATCCGGCCGACCACGCGCATGCCCAGGGTGCTGGCACGAACGACAACGCCGGCGACAGCGCGCCGATCCGTGTCGGGGCGAGCTTGGCGGGCGGGAGTTTCGGCGCCCTCTTCCTGCCGCGCGTCGGTATGGAGGTCTTGATCGGCTGTCTCGGCGGTGATCCTGACCGTCTGGTCATCATCAACGTCCTCAGCAACGGCGCGAACCCTCCAGCGACGTTCACCCACGTCGGCACCCTTCCCGGCAATCGATACGTGTCGGGCATCAAGACCAAGGAAATCAAGGGACGCCGGTATAACCAACTGCGTCTCGACGATACGCCTGGCCAAATTTCAAGCCAACTGGCCAGCGAGCATGCGCATTCGCAGCTGAATCTCGGGTATTTGACCCAGCCGCGTCAGGACGGCCACGGCCAGGATCGTGGCGAGGGCGCTGAATTGCGCACCGACGCGGCGGCCGCGCTGCGGGCCGCGCAGGGGATTCTGCTAACGACCTACGCACGCTCGCAGGCGAGCGGCGGTCAGCTCGATCGCGATGAGCTGCTGCGGCTGCTCGGGGAGTGCACCGAGCTGTTCAAGTCGTTGGGCGACTATGCCGGGCAGCACGGCGGGCAAGCAACCGATACTGCTGGTCAGCAGGCAGTTGCCGAAGCGTTCAAGGGCTGGACGCCCAGTAGCAGCGCGTCGGACACCGGTACGGGTGCCGCGGCTGGGGCGCAGGCGCTGCTGGCGTTCGGCGCACAGGCTGGTTCAGTCGCGATCACTCCGAAGACGCACGTCACGTATGCGGGCGAAAACATCGATCAGGTCGCGCAGCAGCACGTCCAACTGACCAGCGGCCAGAGGATCAACCTCCATGGCGGTCGCGGTGTCGCAATGTTTGCTCACAGCGACGGGGTGTCGGCGATCGCGAACCAGGGCAAGGTCACGCTGCAGAGCCAGAACGACGACACGCAGATCGATTCAGCGAAGAACATCCAGTTCACGGCCGCTGACGGGAAGATCACCGGTATGGCGAACGACCAGGTGGTCTTCACGACGTCTGGCGGTGCCTATCTGAAACTGCACGGCAGCGACATAGAGCTCGGTTGCCCGGGCAACTTCACCGTGAAGTCGGCCGGCCATTCATGGCAGGGACCGGCCAGCATGAGCACGGACATGCCGAAGTTCGATCATGCGCCGCTCGGACGCGTGCCGAAGCTGGTGCGAGCCTCCGACGGCAACCCAATCGAAGGGTACGTCGGCGAGGTTCACAAATCGTCGGGCGAGATCGTGAATGGCCAGACAGACAGCGCGGGCACGATGGCTCCGATCGACCACAACCAGTTCGAACAGGTGGTCGTGAAGTTCTTCAAGAAAGACGCATAACTGAGAGACAGGGCACGGGGTATGTCGACAACACAACGCACTCCAGCAGCAACCGCCAAGGGTACGGTGCTGCCGAACAAGAAGAAGGAACTCATCGCGGTCAAACCCATGCCTCTACCTGGCGTCGTGATTTTTGTCCACGGCGTCAACTCCGAGGGCGAGTGGTTCGGTCCAGCCGAAGAGGGTCTCTGCCGCGGATTGAACCGGCGCCTAGGGCGGCTCGACGACCAGATGATGTTCAAAGGACCGGAAGGCGGACAACTCACGCCGACCAAGTACATCAAGTTCCTCACGAAGGACGGCTTTATCAATCCGAAGATGACGCCGCAAACCTACGTGCAGCCGGACCCGTCGTGGTCGCCAGTTATCCATTTCCGGTGGGGACACAAGGCGAATAAGGAAGAACTGCAGGAGTTTGGCGGCAACATCTTTCTGAATGAACAAAACTACTGGGGTGGTGGGCCATTTGCAAATGGCTGCTCGAGTCTCCCGGACTTGTGGAACGTCGGGGTCAACGACCGACTGTTCCTCTGGCTATCGGTCCAGGATCTGAATCCCGTTGACGCTCGCATGGTGTACTCGACACCAAACCGTCAATACGGCGTGATGGCTGCGCTGCGTCTCGCGAAACTGATCGAGTCGATCAGGAAGAAACAAGCTGATTGTCCAATCACCGTGGTTTGTCATAGTCAAGGCAACATGGTCGGGCTCACAGCAGCGTTTCTGGGCGATCAATTGCCGGATGTGAAGGATGGCGAGGGGAAAACTGGACGTTGCGTCGCCGACGCCTATGTATTGGCAAACGCACCGTACAGCTTGGTTGACAGCAACGTACCCGATTCCTGGACTCAACGCCGTGCAAAGGATTCAGAGGGTCGACGCGGGCGAGAGACGTGGGAGGCCCGGGTCCATACCCTCTCGAACTTCTTCGACATCATCCGTGCGCGCGCAGCCCTCGAACCTACTCCGGGCGATATCGATCCAGAGATGTCAAACGCATGCACGTCGTCGAAGGGCAAGCCGTACACGGCCGCTGCGGATCGCGAGGCCCATGGCCTTCAGGTTTGGGGTAAGACGTCAATGGGGCCGACGGGCTACGGAAACACGTACCGCACATATGGCCGCGTCACGCTCTACTGCTGCCCCCATGATCAAGTGATCTCGGCAACAACCGTCCAGGGGATAGGCTGGCGGGGTTTGACCGCTTACGAAATCGAAGTCACGGGTGGTGCTGATTGCTTCACGCAGCGGGTCTTCGCCTCGGGCTACCTTGTAGGCCAGAAACCCGGCGAGTATTACGATTACACGAAGAATGACTGGCGCTACAAGAAGGGAAAGACGAAAGGCTTCTGGTATCCCCCATCGCCCGAGGCGCGATTTTCGATCGTCAAGTCGTTGCAGAACCGTACGACTCTTCACGACATGTGGGGGATCTGGCAGATGCGAGGTATCGGCTCGCTCGTCAACCTCGCACGACCGGCGGTCAATGCGACGCCACCAGACTGGTGGGCGATTCCAATTGACGCGCCAAAGCTGGATCATCCGTTCACCCCTGTTGCAATGAAATTTGGAAATCCGATCGCACCAGTCCATGACGGCCCGGCCGCGACCAGCGTCTTTAATGAGGGCAATGACCCAGTGGCGGCCGCCCGAGATAAAAACAAGGCTGCTGCTGACAAAGAGCCTGGAGACGCGATCGACAACTACAAGGGCGCTACGCCTCTCGGAAACGAGGATAGCGAAGCAGATATGCGGTATGAATTGCACGCGGTCGTGCGACAGACCGTCCGCCAACGTGAGCAAGGAAATGGTTCGCTCATTGACCCGAGTGGTAACGTCACCTCGGAGCAACCCGGTTCCAATGCTGACGGCAAGGCGAGGCAGTATTCGTCATCCACAGTGACAGCCTACCTTGGTGCGACGGAGAAGAACAATCCGACGAACCATTCGACGATCATGACGAACGCGATGCACGCGGAGCACGCTCTCGCCTACGACGTCGCAATCGGCGTGTGCAAACTGACGCCGGAAGACTGGAAGGATTTGCGTATTGAGGCGGACTGGCGCTTCGTTAAGGGACTCGACAAGAGCAATCCGCACCAGAAGTATGCGGAGTATTTCGTTTGGGGAAGAATGAACGGGCAATTCCTATCACGCTGGGTGAAATCGGACCCCGAAGCACACATGCCGAAGAAGATCGTTGACGAGCGAGATGGCGGGATGATCCTCAGTGCGACGCACGCCCTATGAATACCCTTCTCTCGACTTGGCCGCGACGCGTTGGCGTCGCGCTCGCCGTTCTGCTCGTATCTGTCGCAGTAACGGCCACGTGGACGTATTATGCTCAGCAAGCTGCGACGCAGCCGCTCTCGGTTGAGGAATGGATGAAACGATTGATTGTGTTGCCGCTTCTGGTTGTGGTCGCCGTATTGGCGCTCTGGGCGGGGCTTCGGAAATCCGGCATAGAAAAGGCTGCGGCGACAACGACGGCCACTGCGACAAGTGTTGCAGCGGCAGCTGCCGTCCCTGATCGACCGTTCCGTGCACAAGTCGTCGGACTGGCGTGGCTAAACCCGCTCCAGCGGCGCGACTATCCAACCGAATGGCAGTTGCTTTGGACGATGGGCATTGCCAAGCCCAACGAGCACGACGACATGGTCAAAGAGGATCCGAAGAGCTTCACCACCGTTCAACCGGTTGCTGGTATCGCGTACGGTAATGATGGCCGTGAGACGTTCGATGGCTTCTACGAGAAATATGTTGAACAGCTGCTCGTTTTGTTCGGCGAGACTTACGTCACGAATCCATCCTACTTCTACAACGTGCATTCTAAGGACCGGAAGAATTGGCGAGAACTCGCAGGCATGCATATCGAGTTCGCAATTCCTGAGAAACGCCTCGATCCGGAAGCATCACGAAAATTCCTAGTGAAAGACTTTACGTCCGCGTTCGAGATTGGAAACGCGGACGCACCTACGCTTTGGAGTAAAGACACCCCGCCTGATGTCCATATCACGCCGGGCGGCCCGAACGCAGGCTTTACTTCGCTGAATCGCGCGCTCGACTACCTGCAAACGCATCCCGATCAAAGCGTATGGGTGATGAACTGGGACGCGCCGAGCTTCCCGCCGAAGGACAACCAGATGAACGAAAACATGGTGCTGCTCGTTCTGACGGGCCCGGACTTTGAGACGGGACGAGAACCGCTTGCCTGGATTGGACGAGCCGCCGTCGGCAATTTGAACGACTTCGAAAAGAAGTCCGGCACGACCCGCGCGGTCCAGGCCTGGAAATCGACCATCGAGCAGGCCGCGCACAATGCTGGTGTGGTGACGACGGACCTGCACTATGTGGTCCACGACGCGGGCAAGGGAAGCGATGCAGCATCCGCTCGCCTTGGCGCCTTGTCGCAGACGTTGACCGAGGTGCTGCCGGAATTTGACTACAAGACGCAGACGTTCAACACCCCGGCACTCCTCGGCGAGATGGGTGCCGGCACCGCGCTGACGGACGTAGCCTTGGCAATCGGTCGCGCAAATCATCTCGGTGGCAACACACTCGTGGTCGGTACCACAGACGCGGAACACCCTACTGCGGTTGTCGTGGTGCCGCCGGCGAAGCTGAATCCCGTCGATCCGAAGAAACCATGGTTCCGCGCGGCCGGCGAAGGCAATGCCTACCTACCGTGGTGGGGAAAGCGCCACGACATCGATTACAGCCGGTACGGGCAAGGTTATAGTTTTTGAACATGCCAATGATGCGAGAGAGCGCTCGTCGGGCGTGATTCATCGATAAGCGCATAGCTTGTTTGGTAGGGAGGATCTGTTGTGGAACCGGGAGCTTATAGACCCTCTCGCTATCGATATTTTTTCGGGTGGGGAGCTGGGCTGGTTGTCGTAGGCGTTGGGCTTCTGCCTGTCCTTATCGTGTTTCTCGCCATTGGCGCATTCGACCAGTGGCATATTAAAAGCGAAGGTCAGGTGCTGTTTTATTTTTCCGTGCCCATTCTTATGGCGTTCGTGGGGCTCATTCTGATCGGCGTAGGGCTCGTCAAGCGATTCAAAGAGCGTTCTTGAGGCGATGTAGCTGCACGGCGCGCACTGTTTAGACATCCGGAAGTCAGTGTGATTTTGTGTCGACGATGAATCAAGAGCGGAAACTTCCATGCGTGGCATTATTCGGGTAGGTGATGTACACAGTCACGGCGGCCGCGTTGAGTCAGGCGCCGCGAACAGTGAGGTCATGGGGCGCGCGGTCGCACGGATCGGCGATCGCTGCATTTGCCCGATACACGGCGAGTGCGTGATCGTGGAAGGTGATTCGGACTTCAATGTAGAGGGAAGTTTTGCGTCGTTCGACGGCCATAAGACTTCGTGCGGCGCCGTACTGATCTCGTCCATGCCCACGTCAGGGCGCGGCTAATTCGACCGGCGTTGGACTAACGCCGCCAGAAGGAACTTTCCGGGCGTGTGCCAATTCGCCCAAAGATGCCTAGATTTTAGGTATCTAGCAAAGTTGCTTTTTCACTCACTACTCCCTTCATCATGTTGGATGACATCACGCCGGTTAACTACTGCACTCATGCGATCGAGGATCTGAAGGAAAGCGCCCGGGGCGCCCGAATAAACGGTCTGACCGTCACCGCCGCACGCCTCGAAACAGTGATCCAGATGTTATCGACGGCACCGAAGTTTTTGCTGCCAAACTGCGCCGAGCTGATCGACACTGAGCATGTTCGGGAAACGCACCTCGAACTGTTGCGTCTACCCTACCCGGTGACGGTGTTCGAGGCACCATGGCGCAAGGACGACACCATGCCAGCGGCGACTGTGGCAGGTGTGAAAGAAAGCCTGTCTACACGCCGGATTGCGCTGTGTTGGGAGATGACCGAGGATCACACCCCCGTTCGGGGGCTCACGGAAATACCGCTCTTCCGGAAACACTATCCGGAAGGTGGTGTTTTCGTCTATCCCATCTACTACTCCGACGACCTGAAAACATGGAATCCGGGTGCTGGCGGAACATTCGTGCCGAGGGAATTTCGAATACCCGAGGGACACACGCCTACTCGGATGACCCAGATAATGCGTGACGTGAAGGAGAGCACGGGGCGACTTCATCGCAACGCGGTGGAGCATTTCGCGGAGCCATTTGTTCTTCTTCAGGAAATGTTCGACGTCGTTGTGGCGCAAAGCCATGGCGACGTCGATGCCGCGTTTGCCCGCTTGACCTATGACGCGAATGACGAAGTGCATATGGCGATTCAAGCCTGCGCGGTGTTGAATTGCGCAAACGTCGGAACCTTCGACATTCACCCGAAGCCCGCAATGAACGCGCGACGGCTGGCCACGCGACGGCCGCCATTTTTTACGTACAAGGTTCTGCAGGTCGCGGCGGCCAAGCCAGCAAGCGGCGGAAAAGGCACAGGTTCACATGCGGCGCCGCGCATGCACCTTCGGCGCGGTCATATCCGACGACTGGAAGACCGGGTGACCTGGGTGCGGCCAGCCGTCGTAAACCCAGGCAGCGAGCGCGGCGTCGTCGCGAAGGACTATCGCGTTCTCAGCCCCGAATCGGGCGAACCGGAATAACGGTCTGTCGAGTCGGAATTCTAAGAACGCGGATATCTTCGGTCGTGGGAAGTTGCCTCGGTCCATTCGACTTCGGCTGACCTGCTCCCGGCGTTTAGTACGGTGACGGTGTAGAGTCCGTTCCAGAGAGGAACGGCAATGAAAAAGCGATTCACCGAAGAGCAAATCATCGGCATCTTGAAGGAAGCCGAGGCTGGCCT
>NZ_JAUJPV010000029.1:0-114026 GCF_030481585.1 Burkholderia sp. AU45388
CCAGGTTCGCTACTTCCCGAACCCGACAGCACCGCTTCCCTTCCTCCCGCGCCGTGTTTCCGTTAGCGCGAAAGAGGCGTGATTCTAAGCACCCGCCCCCATCCGCGCAAGCCCTTTGTGAAGAAAGTTTGAAAAAGCCCCCGTGCGCTCACGCGCACGGGGGCTTTGGGCTCGCGGAACGATGTCGCGTTGCCGGCCCGCAGGCCATCGGCAACCTTTCCCTCTATATATGGAGGCGCGTCACTTGCCGCCCACCGCAGCCCGCAGTTGCTCGACGGGCACCGCGTCGGCCATCGCCGTGTAGCCCGCATCGCTCGGATGGATGCCGTCACCGCTATCGTATCGGCGCTGCAGCATGCTCGGGCGCGCCGGATCGCGCAGCACGGCGTCGAAGTCCACTACACCGTCGAACCCGCCGCCACTCCGGATCCACCGGTTCACCTCGAGCCGGATCGCTTCCCGCCCGGCCGGCAACGCCGCCGGCGTCAGCGTCGCGCCGAAGACCTTCACGCCCTGGCGATGCGCCGCCTCGATCAGCCGGCGATAGCCGTCGATCAGCGACGCGGCCGTCACCTGCGTATGCGGGTGATCGCAATCCAGCCCCGCGCGCGGCGGCATCGCCGCGAAGTTGATGTCGTTGATACCGATCAGCACGATCGCCGCCTTCACGCCCGCGCGCGACAGCGCGTCACGCTCGAACCGCGATGCCAGCGACATGCCGTAGCACGGGGAATCGCTGAGCAGCCGATTGCCGCTGATGCCGAGATTCACGACGCCGATCGAATCGGCGCCCGACGCCGTCAGCCGGCGTGCGAGCGCGTCGGGCCAGCGACGGTTCCGGTTCAGGCTGGAGCGCAACCCGTCGGTGATCGAATCGCCGATCGCGGCGATGCTGCCGCGTGCGGAGCCGGCTTCGACGGCGAGCTCCGTCACCCATGCATATTGAGTAAACCGGGTACGGAACGCGGCGGCATCCGGATCGCCCACATGATCGCCCGGCGCCGATACGTAGTTGAACTGGTTCGACACGCGATGCCAGACCGTCATCCGCTGTTTCGGTCCCATTTGGAGACTGATCGCATACGGCTGCGCGGCCGTCACGTCGATCGACACAGGGTCGCTTTCGAGGGCCTGGCCCGGCGCGAGCGTCACCGATGCCTTGCCGCCGAACCGCACCGGCACCGCCACGCCGCCGGCGAGCGCCGCCCCCTCGCCGGCCCGCGCGAGGCTCGCGGCCTCGACGACCAGCGGCGTGCGACCGTACACATTGCTCACGCGGAGCCGCGCGGCTCGCCCGGACACGGTCGGGTAGACGATCTGCCGCACGGTTCGCCCGGCCACGTCGGGTGCGCGGTAGAGCGGCGGCGGTGCGGCAAGATCGGGAATCGGCTGCAGCGCGGTCGCCCACGCGGCGACCCAACCGACCTGCGCGGTCGGCGCGGCCAACGCCGCCAGCGGCGACGCGAAAACGGCCGCGCCCAGCACGGCCGCGGCGAAACTGCTTCGAAATGACATCGGCAAAAATCCTCATCGGAAAGCGGGCATTGTGCCGCAGAAGACGCGAGACCCGCGTGCGAGGCCACACTTGCGCGACCCGATTGCACCCCCGCGTCCCTCGTTTACCCGAGTCCCGCCGAAAATACGCAACAAATTTATTAACCGACCGGTCGGTTGGTTTATACTGCGCACACATTCAACCGGACGAGAGTTTTCGCCATGTACACGCAATCCCTCGACATCCCCGGCAACGTCGCGCCGCTCGACGCCGCAGCCGAGTCGCCCGAGCAGGCGCGGTTCGATGCGGTGATGGCCGCGGACGGCAAGATCGAACCGCAGGACTGGATGCCCGACGCGTACCGCAAGACGCTGGTGCGCCAGATCTCGCAGCACGCGCATTCGGAAGTCGTCGGCATGCTGCCGGAAGGCAACTGGATCTCGCGCGCGCCGAGCCTCAAGCGCAAGGCGATCCTGCTCGCGAAGGTGCAGGACGAAGCCGGCCACGGCCTCTATCTGTATAGCGCGGCCGAAACGCTCGGCGTATCGCGCGACGCGCTGATCGACGCGCTGCACGCCGGCAAGGCGAAATACTCGAGCATCTTCAACTATCCGACGCCGACCTGGGCCGACGTCGGCGTGATCGGCTGGCTGGTCGACGGCGCCGCGATCATGAACCAGATCCCGCTGTGCCGCTGCACGTACGGCCCGTATGCGCGCGCGATGATCCGCGTGTGCAAGGAAGAGTCGTTCCATCAGCGCCAGGGTTTCGACGCGCTGCTGTCGATGATGAAGGGCAGCGTCGCGCAGCGCGCGATGGTCCAGCAGGCGGTCGACCGCTGGTGGTGGCCGGTGCTGATGATGTTCGGCCCGAGCGACGCCGATTCGGTCCACAGCAGCCAGTCCGCGAAATGGGGCATCAAGCGGATCTCGAACGACGATCTGCGCCAGAAATTCGTCGATGCGACGGTCGAGCAGGCGAAGGTGCTCGGCGTGACGCTGCCCGACCCCGACCTGAAATGGAACGAAGCGCGCGGCCACCACGACTACGGCGCGATCGACTGGGACGAATTCTGGCGCGTGGTCAACGGCGACGGCCCGTGCAACAAGGAACGCCTCGCGACTCGCGTGAAAGCGCACGAGGACGGCGCCTGGGTGCGCGAAGCCGCGCTCGCGCACGAAGCGAAGCGCCGCGCCCGCGCCGAACAGCACGCCGCCTGAGCGGCACCCCCGAATTCAGGAATCAGGAGAAAGCGATGAACAAGGAATGGCCGATCTGGGAAGTGTTCGTGCGCAGCAAGCAGGGCCTCGACCATAAACACTGCGGCAGCCTGCACGCCGCCGACGCGACGATGGCGCTGCGCATGGCGCGCGACGTCTATACGCGCCGCCAGGAAGGCGTGAGCATCTGGGTGGTGCCGTCGTCGGCGATCACCGCGTCGGATCCGAGCGAGAAGGCAGAACTGTTCGAGCCGGCGGGCGACAAGATCTACCGTCACCCGACGTTCTACACGCTGCCCGACGAAGTCAACCACATGTAACGCCCGCGCCATGACGATCACGCCCGAACACCTCTCCTACGTGCTGCGCCTCGCGGACAACGCGCTGATCCTCGGTCAGCGCAACGCCGAATGGTGCGGCCATGGCCCGATCCTCGAGGAAGACATCGCGCTCACCAACATGAGCCTCGACCTCATCGGCCAGGCGCGCATGCTGTACACGCACGCGGCCGAGCTCGAGCGCCAGCTGACCGGCGCGACGAAGACGGAAGACGATTACGCGTACTTCCGCACCGAGCGCGAATTCGCGAACTTCACGCTCGCCGAACTGCCGCACTACGGCCCGGTGTCCGGTACCGCGCACGCCGACAAGGACTACGCGGTGACGATCGTGCGCAACTTCCTGTACGCGGCGCTGATGCTGCACGTGTGGAGCGCGCTCGAAACGTCGACCGACACGCAACTGGCCGCGATCGCCGCGAAATCGGTGAAGGAAACCCGCTATCACGTGCAGCATGCGCGCGAATGGCTCGTGCGCCTCGGCGACGGCACCGACGAATCGCACCGCCGCGCGCAGGCCGCGCTCGACTACCTGATGCCGTACACGCGCGAATGCTTCGCCGCCGATGCGATCGACGACGCGATCGTCGCCGCGGGCATCGGCCCGGCACCGGCCGCGATCGAGGCCGCGTGGCGCGCGGACGTGGACGACGCGCTCGCCGAAGCCACGCTCGTGCTGCCGGCGCCGGTGAAGCATGTGACGACCGGCAAGCAGGGCGAGCACTCGGAACACATGGGCTACCTGCTCGCCGAAATGCAGAGCCTCGCGCGCCAGCACCCCGGCGCGAGCTGGTAACCGGCCCACGCCACGGAGCCCGACGATGTCCGCCCAGACCGCCGCCCCTGCCCACGCCGCCCCCGCCGCGCACCGCGACGATCCGCTGCTCGCCCGCGCGTGGGACGTGCTGGAGGCCGTGCCCGATCCGGAGATTCCGGTCGTGTCGATCCGCGAGCTCGGCATCCTGCGCGACGTCCGCCGCGCGGACGACGGCCGGCTCGAAGTCGTGATCACGCCGACCTACTCGGGCTGCCCGGCGATGTCGCAGATCGCCGAGGACATCGCCGCCGCGCTGCAGGCAGCCGACCTGCCGCCGCACCGGATCGAGACGGTGCTCGCCCCCGCGTGGACGACCGACTGGATCACGCAGGAAGCGCGCGACAAGCTGCGCGCGTACGGCATCGCGCCGCCGGTCGGCCAGTGCGGCAGCGCCGCGCCGCGGGAGCACGTCGTGCGCTTCGTGCCGCGGCCGGCCGCGGCGCCCGTGTGCCCGCGCTGCGGCTCCGCGCGCACCGAACGTCTCGCGCAATTCGCGTCCACGGCCTGCAAGGCGCTGTATCGCTGCATCGACTGCCGCGAACCCTTCGACTACTTCAAACCCTACTGAGATGAAACAGCCCCCACGCTCTCTTCGTTCGCTGCCTCCCGAGGGGGCTGACGCCCCTCTTGGGGCGGCCCGGCGGGGGTCGTCGTCGACCCCGCAATTTCATCCGCTGCGTATCCGCGACGTGCGGCCCGAGACCGCCGACGCCGTGACCGTCTCGTTCGACGTGCCGCCCGAGCTGCGCGACGCATACCGTTTCACGCAGGGCCAGTTCGTCACGTTGAAGACCCACATCGACGGCGAGGAGACGCGCCGCTCGTATTCGATCTGCGTCGGCACGACGGACTACGATCGCGACGGCGAACTGCGCATCGGCATCAAGCGCGTGCGCGGCGGCCGCTTCTCGAACTTCGCGTTCGACACGCTGAAGCCCGGCCACACGATCGACGTGATGACGCCGGACGGCCGCTTCTTCACGCACCTGAACGCCGACCACGGCAAGCAGTACGTCGCGTTTTCCGGCGGCTCGGGGATCACGCCGGTGCTCGCGATCGTGAAGACCACGCTGGAACTCGAGCCGCGCAGCACGTTCACGCTGATTTACGGCAACCGCAGCGTCGACGCGATCATGTTCGCCGAGGAGCTCGAGGACCTGAAGAACCGCTACATGAACCGCTTCGTCCTCTATCACGTGCTGTCGGACGACCTGCAGGACGTCGAGCTGTTCAACGGCGTGCTCGACCAGGCGAAATGCGCGGAATTCCTCGCGACGCTGACGCCGGCCGACGCGATCGACGAGGCGTTCATCTGCGGCCCGGCGCCGATGATGGACGCGGCCGAAGCCGCGCTGAAGGCGGCCGGCGTGCCGCCGGCGAAGGTGCACGTCGAGCGCTTCGGCACGCCGCTGCCTCAGGCCGGCGCACCGGTGGTCGAGATCACCGACCAGACGCCGGCCGCCGACCTCGAGATCGTGCTCGACGGCAAGAAGCGCAAGCTGCGTCTGCCGTACGAAGGCGTGAGCCTGCTCGACGTGGGCCTGCGCGCGGGCCTCGCGCTGCCGTACGCATGCAAGGGCGGCGTGTGCTGCACGTGCCGCGCGAAGGTGGTCGAAGGCGAAGTGCGCATGGAAAAGAACTACACGCTCGAGGAGCACGAAGTGAAGGACGGTTTCGTGCTGACGTGCCAGTGCCACCCGATCAGCGACAAGGTCGTCGTGAGCTTCGACGAGCGTTGAGCGGCATCGCGTCGCGGCGCCGGACGGTTTCTCGCCGTCACACATCTCGCTTACACTAGGGGCCGCCGGCCGGCTGGACAACCGCAACGTCCGCCCGGCCGGCGGTTTTCTTTTGTTGACGACAGGCCGATGAGTACCATTCATGTGATTCAGGGCGGCACCGCCGCCGCGTCGTTGCGCGAGGCCCTTGCGCAAGCCGGACGCGACGAGCGCGTCGTCGGTTTGCTCGACGATCTCGGCGTCGGGCCGCTGAAGGGCGCCGACGAGACGCCCGACACGCGCGCCACCTTCTGGCAGCACGTGCTCGGCGACCAGATCCTCGACTGGAACGCGGAAATCGAGGCCGAATTCGCGCGCCTCGACCAGCTCGCGACGGAGACCGGCCAGGTCGTCGTGTGGCACGCGCCGAGCGTCGGCGACAAGCTGCTGTTGCGCCGCGTCGCCTATCACCTGCGCAACGTGCCGCAGCGCCTGAACGAGGTGCGGCTGTCGGCCGCCGACCTCGACGCCGCGCAGCGCGCAGCGCTGTCGCGTACCGACCAGGCGTGCGCGACCGGGATGTTCTCGCCCGCGGAGCTGGCGCGCAAGCGGCCGGCGGCCGCGCCGGTCTCGGTCCTGCGCATCGGCCGCCTCGCGCTCGAATGGCAGGAAGCGAAGCACCTGAACGCCGAGCTGCGCTATTGGGTCAGCAACACGATCAAGAGCGGCTACTACGCCGATCTCGACGCACTGATCGTCGCGCGCGCGGAACCCGACTGGCAGCCCGCGCGGCGCCTCGTCGGCAGCATCATGGCCGCCGCCGACCGCGGCGGGCTGTTCGTCAGCGACTCGATCGCGTGGTGGCGCTGCCGCGAACTCGCGGCAGCCGGCCGGCTCGAGCTGCAGGACGACGCGCCCGACGCCCTCTCTTCCACGCAGGTGCGCGCCGCCGCGCATCGCTAATCTTCCGCATTCGACCATGGCCCGAACCCGAGCGCCCGACCACGAATCCCAGCGCGAGCAGATCCTCGATCTGGCCGCCGAGAAATTCGCGCAGACGAGCTACCCAAGCACGTCGATGTCCGATCTCGCGACCGCGAGCGGCACGTCGAAGGCGCGGCTCTATCACTATTACGAGAGCAAGGAAGCAATCCTGTTCGACCTGCTCGACCGCTACACGAAACGGCTGATGCTGATCATCGCCGAGGTCGAGGGCGCGAGCCAGCGGCGCGGCCTCAGCGAGCGCGACGCGTTCGCCGAGCTCGTGCGCGCGTTCCTCGCCGAATACGAGACGTCGCACAGCCGCCACGTCGCGCTGCTCAATGACGTGAAGTATCTCGAGGACGCGCAGCGCGAAATCGTGCTCGACCGCCAGCGCGACATCGTCGCGGCGTTCACGCGGCAGCTCGCGCGCGCGTATCCGGACCGCATCTCGAAGGAAAACCAGACCTCGGTGACGATGATGGTGTTCGGGATGATCAACTGGACCTTCACGTGGCTGAAGCCGGGCGGCCGCCTTGGTTACCGCGACTTCGCCGAACAGGTGATCGACCTGATCGAACGCGGACTGTCGACGGCGCCCTGATTGCCGCGGGGCAGCATGCGTTGCGCGACGGGCACAGCCGACCGCCCGTCGCGCATTTCATATGATGAATTTTAAATCCGTTCAAAATCAATGTGTTACAGAATGAACTAAGCGGATTTAGAATTCCTCCTCAGCACAAACACCGTCAAATACGGGTTTTCCCCAACCCCGCTCAGGTAAAATGCTGCTGCATTGCACAACCCGTTTGTGCGCCCACACTGAGGAACCCACGATGAACACGCAATTCAACGGCCGTGCCGATGCTGTCGGCAAGGTCGGTACTGCGCCGGTTCTCGTCAGGGAACTGGCTTCCAAAGACCGTGAGCAGATGCTCACCCACTTTCTCTCGCTCGACGAAGAGGACCGCCTGCTGCGCTTCGGCCAGATGGTGCCCGACCACGTGATCGAGAACTATGTCCGCACGATCGATTTCGGTCGCGATACCGTGTTCGGCGTGTTCGACCACGAACTCGAACTGATCGGCGTCGGCCACCTGGCCTATCTGCCGGCCGAAGGCGACACGCGCACGGCCGAATTCGGCGTGTCGGTGCTCGAAAGCGCGCGCGGCCGCGGCGTCGGCTCGAAGCTGTTCGAGCGCGCGGCGATCCGCAGCCGCAACACGCACGTGACGATGCTTTACATGCATTGCCTGTCGCGCAACGCGACGATGATGCATATCGCGAAGAAGTCCGGGATGCGGATCGAGTACGCGTACGGCGAAGCCGACGCGTATCTGTCGCTGCCGCCGGCCGACCACTCGACGATCATCACCGAGATGCTGCAGGAACAGGCCGCGGTGTTCGACTACGCGATGAAGCGCCAGGCGCGCCGTACGACGAAGTTCATCGAATCGCTGATGCCTGCCGCACTGACGGCCTGACGTCGACGACGTCGGCCAGCCGGGCCGTGCCCGCGGCGCGCCCGGCGCCCCCTCCTCCCTTCCCCGCTGCGCTAGCGCACCGAACGGATCGGCAACGCCGTCGTTTCCTTGAAGCAATCGAGCGAGAAGCTCGTTTTCACGTCGATCACCGACGGGTGATGCAGCAGATGCTCCTGCACGAAGCGGGAGAAATGCGCCATGTCCTCGACCTGCACGCGCAGCAGGTAATCCATGTCGCCCGTCATCGCGTGGCACGCGACCACTTCCGGCCAGGTCTGCACGGCCGCGCGGAACAGCTCCGCATGGGTCGCGCCCGCGCGCGCCGACGTCTCGTCGGCTCGCATCGGCGCGAGGCCGCCGCGCTTTTCGAGCCGCACGCTCACGTAGGCGAGCAGGTCGAGCCCGAGCTTCTGCGGATTCAGCAGCGCGACGTAGCCGGTGATCACGCCGATTTCCTCGAGCCGCCGGATTCGCCGCAGGCACGGGCTCGGCGACAGGTTCACGCGCTCGGCGATCTCCTGGTTCGACAGGCGCCCGTTCTCCTGAAGAATCGCGAGAATGCGCCGGTCGATGGCATCCAATTCGG
The DNA here is from genome assembly GCF_030481585.1 of Burkholderia sp. AU45388. NCBI lineage: Bacteria > Pseudomonadati > Pseudomonadota > Betaproteobacteria > Burkholderiales > Burkholderiaceae > Burkholderia > Burkholderia sp. AU45388. Next base: position 8,640 of record NZ_JAUJPV010000029.1, read on the forward strand.
CTTGCGCCATCTTCTGCCCTCCACTGATTATTTTGAGACTGGAAATTGCGCCATCGTAGGCGCGGGCGATTAAGTTCGCAAGTTTCCGCTCGCGACCGCCCGCTACACTCTGTCGCATGTCTCGGCTTGCCGCGCCCGCTCATCGCGGACGCGGCCGTCGACACCGAACCACGCCGGGCACGCGCACGCCGCCCCGGCCGATCGCCCCGCACAGGAGACACGACATGCAGATCCCCACCTGGGACAACCCCGTCGGCACCGACGGCTTCGAATTCATCGAATACACGGCACCGGACCCGAAAGCACTCGGACAGCTGTTCGAACGGATGGGTTTCACCGCGATCGCGCGCCACCGCCACAAGGACGTGACGGTGTACCGGCAGGGCGACATCAACTTCATCATCAACGCCGAACCCGATTCGTTCGCGCAACGCTTCGCGCGGCTGCACGGCCCGTCGATCTGCGCGATCGCGTTCCGCGTGCAGGATGCCGCCAAGGCGTACAAGCACGCGCTGGAACTCGGCGCATGGGGCTTCGACAACAAGACGGGCCCGATGGAGCTGAACATCCCGGCGATCAAGGGCATCGGCGATTCGCTGATCTACTTCGTCGACCGCTGGCGCGGCAAGAACGGCGCGCAACCGGGCGCGATCGGCGACATCAGCATCTACGACGTCGACTTCGAGCCGATTCCCGGCGCGAATCCGAACCCGGTCGGCCACGGCCTCACCTACATCGATCACCTGACGCACAACGTGCATCGCGGCCGCATGCAGGAATGGGCCGAGTTCTACGAGCGCCTGTTCAACTTCCGCGAAGTGCGCTACTTCGACATCGAAGGCAAGGTGACGGGCGTGAAGTCGAAGGCGATGACGTCGCCGTGCGGCAAGATCCGCATCCCGATCAACGAGGAAGGCTCGGACACGGCCGGCCAGATCCAGGAATATCTCGACGCGTATCACGGCGAAGGCATCCAGCACATCGCGCTCGGCGCGAGCGACATCTACCAGGCGGTCGACGGGCTGCGCAGCAAGGAAGTGAAGCTGCTCGACACGATCGACACGTATTACGAACTGGTCGACCGCCGCGTGCCGAACCACGGCGAATCGCTGGACGAGCTGAAGAAGCGCAAGATCCTGATCGACGGCGCCCGCGACGACCTGCTGCTGCAGATCTTCACCGAAAACCAGATCGGGCCGATCTTCTTCGAGATCATCCAGCGCAAGGGCAATCAGGGCTTCGGCGAAGGCAACTTCAAGGCGCTGTTCGAATCGATCGAGCTCGACCAGATCCGCCGCGGCGTCGTGCAGGACAAGGCCTGACGCATCGGCCGCGCGGCGGCGGCTCCGGGCGACCGGGCGATCCGGCCGCGCAAAGAAAAAGGGCGGGAATCCGACGATTCCCACCCTTTTCGCATGCCGGCGCAAACCCGCGGGCCGCGGGCCGCGCGATCGCGTCAACGCACGTTCGCCGTCGACTCGGCGGCACGCTCGGCCGACAACTGGGCCGCGGCGTCCTGGGCCGGCACGATCTGGCGCATCTGCGCGCCGGCTGCCGCCAGCGCGCTCGCGCCGCGGGCGTGCACCGGGCCCGTCATCGAGAAAAACGCGGCGGACACGATCAGGAAACTCTGGATATGACGTGTGTTCATTGCACCTCCTGTAAAACTGCCGGCGCCTCCCCGACTGCGTCGGAACGAACCTACGCGGCCGGGCACCTCCGGCAGGCCGACAAGATTAACGGCATTTGCCCGCAGATCAACGCCGCTTTACATGCTTTTACATGATGTAACGCATCCTCTCACCCCGTTTGATGGTGCACGGCCGCCCTTTCCCCCGCGTTGCGACCGATGGGCGGCGGGTTTGCCCCAGTGCTACCATCCCTTAAAACCGGCGAACATGCCGGCCACTGCAGACGCGCCCAAAAGATGCCGACGCAACCGAAGTTTTGGTGATCCCAGACCGGGTGGAGGAGACAGTTAATGAATGCCCCGCTAGACGCAGACCAACGCGCGTCGCTAGAAGCCGCGCTGAAGTCCGTCACGCTTGACGACAAATACACGCTGGAACGCGGCCGCGCGTACATGAGCGGCATCCAGGCCCTCGTGCGCCTGCCGATGCTCCAGCAGGAACGCGACCGCGCCGCCGGTCTCAATACGGCCGGCTTCATCTCCGGCTACCGCGGCTCGCCGCTCGGCGGCCTCGATCTGTCGCTCTGGAAAGCCAGGCAGCACCTGGCCGCCCACCAGATCGTGTTCCAGCCCGGCCTCAACGAAGATCTCGCCGCCACCGCCGTGTGGGGCTCGCAACAGGTGAACCTGTACCCCGGCGCGAAATACGACGGCGTGTTCGGCATGTGGTACGGCAAGGGCCCGGGCGTCGATCGTACCGGCGACGTCTTCAAGCACGCGAACTCGGCCGGGTCGTCGCAGCACGGCGGCGTGCTGGTGCTGGCCGGCGACGACCACGCGGCGAAATCGTCGACGCTCGCGCACCAGTCCGAACACATCTTCAAGGCCTGCGGGCTGCCGGTGCTGTTCCCGTCCAACGTGCAGGAATATCTCGACTTCGGCCTGCACGGCTGGGCGATGAGCCGTTATTCGGGCCTGTGGGTCGCGCTCAAGTGCGTGACGGACGTCGTCGAATCGTCGGCGTCGGTCGACATCGACCCGCACCGCACCGAGATCGTGCTGCCGACCGATTTCATCCTGCCGGAAGGCGGGCTGAACGTCCGCTGGCCCGATCCGCCGCTCGTGCAGGAAGCGCGGCTGCTCGACTACAAGTGGTACGCGGCGCTCGCCTACGTGCGTGCGAACAAGCTCGACCGGATCGAGATCGACTCGCCGCATGCGCGCTTCGGGATCATGACCGGCGGCAAGGCGTATCTCGACGTGCGCCAGGCGCTGACCGACCTCGGCCTCGACGACGACACCTGCGCGCGGATCGGCATCCGGCTCTACAAGGTCGGCTGCGTGTGGCCGCTCGAAGCGCAGGGCGCGCAGGCGTTCGCGCGCGGCCTCGACGAAATCCTGGTCGTCGAGGAAAAGCGCCAGATCCTCGAATACGCGATCAAGGAAGAGCTGTACAACTGGCCCGACGCGCAACGCCCGCGCGTGTTCGGCAAGTTCGACGAGAAGGACGGCGCCGGCGGCGAATGGTCGGTGCCGATGGGCAACTGGCTGCTGCCCGCGCACTACGAGCTGTCGCCCGCGATCATCGCGAAGGCGATCGCGACGCGGCTCGAGAAGTTCGAATTGCCGTCCGACGTGCGCGCGCGCATCGCCGCGCGGCTCGCGGTGATCAACGCGAAGGAAATGGCGCTCGCGAAACCGCACGTGCAGACCGAGCGCAAGCCGTGGTTCTGCTCGGGCTGCCCGCACAACACGTCGACCAACGTGCCGGAAGGCTCGCGCGCGATCGCCGGGATCGGCTGCCACTACATGACCGTGTGGATGGACCGCAGCACGAGCACCTTCAGCCAGATGGGCGGCGAAGGCGTGCCGTGGATCGGCCAGGCGCCGTTCACCGACGAAAAGCACGTGTTCGCGAACCTCGGCGACGGCACCTATTTCCACTCGGGCCTGCTCGCGGTGCGCGCGGCGATCTCGTCGAAGGCGAACATCACCTACAAGATCCTCTACAACGACGCGGTCGCGATGACGGGCGGCCAGCGGGTCGACGGCGTGCTGACGGTGCCGCAGATCACGCACCAGCTCGCGTCCGAAGGCGCGAAGAAGATCGTGATCGTCACCGACGAGCCGGAGAAGTACGACAGCCAGAAGGCGCTGCTCGCGCCGGGCGTGACGGTCCATCACCGCGACCAGCTCGACGACGTGCAGCGCGAGCTGCGCGAGATCGAAGGCACGACGATCCTGATCTACGACCAGACCTGCGCGACCGAGAAGCGCCGCCGCCGCAAACGCGGCACGTATCCGGACCCGGCCAAGCGCGTCGTGATCAACGAGGCGGTATGCGAAGGCTGCGGCGACTGTTCGGTGCAGTCGAACTGCCTGTCGGTCGAGCCGCTGGAAACCGAATTCGGCACGAAGCGCCAGATCAACCAGTCGAGCTGTAACAAGGACTTTTCGTGCGTGAAGGGCTTCTGCCCGAGCTTCGTCACGGTCGAGGGCGGCCAGTTGAAGAAGCCGAAGGCGGTAGCGGTCGACGGCGGTGCGCTGCCGCCGATTCCGGAACCGACGCTGCCGGCGATCGACCGCGCGTACGGCGTGCTCGTCACCGGCGTGGGCGGCACGGGCGTCGTGACGATCGGTGCGCTGCTCGGGATGGCCGCGCACCTGGAGAACAAGGGCGTGACCGTGCTCGACGTCACCGGCCTCGCGCAGAAAGGCGGCGCGGTGATGAGCCACGTGCAGATCTCGCACGCGCCGACCGATATTCACGCCACGCGAATCGCGATGGGCGAAGCCGATCTCGTGATCGGTTGCGACGCGATCGTCACGGCCGGCGACGAGTGCACGTCGCGGATGCGGCACGACACGACGCGCGTGGTCATCAACAGCGCGCAGACGCCGACCGCCGAGTTCATCAAGAACCCGAACTGGGCGTTCCCGGGCCTGTCCGCCGAGAACGACATCCGTGCGGCGGCAGGTGAATCGGTCGACTTCATCGACGCGAACCGCTTCGCGGTCGCGCTGCTCGGCGACGCGATCTACACGAACCCGTTCGTGCTCGGCTACGCGTGGCAGAAGGGCTGGCTGCCGCTGACGCTCGCGTCGCTCGAACGCGCGATCGAGCTGAACGCGGTGTCGGTCGACAAGAACCGCGCGGCGTTCGACTGGGGCCGCCGCGCCGCGTACGACCTGGCCGGCGTGAAGCAGGCCGCGGCCGGCGACGCCCGGCCCGCGCAAGGCGCCACGGTGATCGCGCTGCACACGAAGAAGGCGGTCGACGCGCTGATCGCGAAACGCGTGGAATTCCTGACCGCGTACCAGAACGCCACGTACGCGTCGCGTTATGCGGCCTTCGTCGACAAGGTGCGCGCCGCCGAGCGCGCGCTGGCGGACGGCGACGCGGTGCAGGAGCCGCTGACCGAAGCGGTCGCGCGCAACCTGTTCAAGCTGATGGCGTACAAGGACGAATACGAGGTCGCGCGGCTGCAGTCCGACCCCGCGTTCGTCGCGCGCCTGACCGCGCAGTTCGAAGGCGACTGGAAGCTGAAATTCCACCTCGCGCCGCCGCTGTTCGCGAAGACGGACGCCCACGGCCATCTCGTGAAGAAGGCGTACGGCCCGTGGATGATGTCGGCGTTCCGGCTGCTCGCGAAGGCGAAGTTCCTGCGCGGCACGGGGCTCGACCCGTTCGGCCGCACCGCGGAGCGCCGCACCGAGCGCGCGCTGATCGGCGAGTACGAAGCGCTGATCGGCGAGGTGCTGGCGCGGCTGAACGCGGCCAACCGGCCGCTCGCGCTGGAGCTCGCGGCGCTGCCGGACGGCATTCGCGGCTACGGCCACGTGAAGGAGAACAACCTGCGCGCGGTGCGGCAGAAGTGGGACACGCTGCTCGCGAAGTGGCGTTCGCCGGCAGGCGGCCAGTCGCACCAGCAGGTCGCGTAACGGCCGGCGCCGCGGGCGTTCGCGGTCCGGACGCTCGCCCCGCGCCGCCGTCGCCCCTTGCGGTTCACAAAAAAAACGCCACGGAACGCTGGTTCCGTGGCGTTTTTCATTGCGCCGCGCGTGACGCGCGGCACACGCAAGCGTGGACTTACTTCGTGTTCACGTTCGCGGCGGCAACGGCCGTCATGTTGATGATCCGGCGCACGGTCGCGGCCGGCGTCAGGATGTGGACCGGCTTGGCCGCGCCGAGCAGGAACGGGCCGACCGTCACGCCTTCGCCGCCGACCATCTTCAGCAGGTTGTACGCGATGTTCGCCGCTTCGACGTTCGGCATGATCAGCAGGTTCGCTTCGCCCGACAGCGTGGTGCCCGGGAACGCCTGCTTGCGGATCAGTTCCGACAGCGCCGCGTCGCCGTGCATTTCGCCGTCGACTTCGAGGTTCGGCGCACGTTCGACGATCAGCTTGCGGGCCTCGGCCATCCGGCGCGACGACGCCGACGGCGCGCTGCCGAAGTTCGAGTTCGACAGCAGCGCGGCCTTCGGCGCGATGCCGAAGCGCTCGATCTCGGCCGCGGCCTGGATCGTCATGTCCGCGAGTTGCTCGGCGCTCGGCAGCTCGTTTACGTACGTGTCGCACACGAACAGGTTGCGGCCCGGCAGCATCAGCAGGTTCATCGCGGCGAAATGCTCGGCGCCCTTCGCGCGGCCCAGCACCTGCTCGATGAACTTCAGGTGGCTGTGGAACGTGTCGATCATCCCGCAGATCATCCCGTCCGCATCGCCCAGGTGCACGAGCATCGCGCCGATCAGCGTGTTGAACTTGCGCATCGCGGCCTTCGCGACTTCCGGCGTCACGCCGTCGCGCGCGCCGATCTCCTGATACGCCTGCCAGTAGCGGTGGTAGCGCGCATCGTCTTCCGGATCGACGATTTCGAAATCGGTGCCGGCCTTCAGCTTCGAGCCGATCTTCGCGAGGCGCATGTCGACGACCGACGGGCGGCCGATGATGATCGGCTTCGCGATCTTTTCCAGCAGCACGAACTGCGCGGCGCGCAGCACGCGCTCGTCCTCGCCCTCGGCGAACACGATGCGGGCTTCCTTCTGCTTCGCGGTCGCGAACACCGGACGCATCACCATGCCGGTACGGTAGACGGTCGCGCCGAGCTGCTCGCGGTACGCGTCCATGTCCTGGATCGGGCGCGTGGCGACGCCCGAATCCATCGCGGCTTGAGCGACGGCCGGCGCGATCTTGATGATCAGGCGCGGGTCGAACGGCTTCGGAATCAGGTAGTCCGGCCCGAACTCGAGCGAATGGCCTTCATACGCCTTCGCGACTTCCTCGCTCTGGTCGGTTTCCTGGGCCAGCTCGGCGATCGCGCGCACGCATGCGAGCTTCATTTCTTCCGTGATCGTCGTCGCGCCGACGTCGAGCGCGCCGCGGAAGATGAACGGGAAGCACAGGACGTTGTTGACCTGGTTCGGGTAGTCCGAACGGCCGGTCGCGACGATGGCGTCCGGGCGCACGGCCTTCGCGTCTTCCGGGCGGATTTCCGGTTCCGGGTTCGCGAGCGCCAGGATCAGCGGCTGGTCGCCCATCGTCTTGACCATGTCCTGCTTCAGCACGCCCGCGCTCGAGCAGCCGAGGAACACGTCCGCGCCGACGATCGCGTCGGCGAGCGTGCGCGCGTCGGTGTTCGCCGCGTAGCGCTGCTTCGACGGATCGAGGTTGCCGCGCCCTTCGTAGATCACGCCCTTCGAATCGGCGACGAGGATGTTCGTCTTCGTGAGGCCGAGGTTCACCAGCAGGTCCAGACACGCGATCGCGGCCGCGCCGGCGCCCGAACACACGAGCTTCACGTCGGCAAGCTGCTTGCCGACGACCTTCAGGCCGTTCAGGATCGCGGCCGACGCGATGATCGCGGTGCCGTGCTGGTCGTCGTGGAAGACGGGGATCTTCATGCGCTCGCGCAGCTTCTGCTCGATGTAGAAGCATTCCGGCGCCTTGATGTCCTCGAGATTGATGCCGCCGAGCGTCGGCTCGAGCATCGCGATCGCCTCGACGAGCTTGTCGGGGTCGGACTCCGACAGTTCGATGTCGAACACGTCGATGCCCGCGAATTTCTTGAAGAGGCAGCCCTTGCCCTCCATCACCGGCTTCGCGGCGAGCGGGCCGATGTTGCCGAGGCCGAGCACGGCCGTGCCGTTCGTGATGACGCCGACGAGGTTGCCGCGCGACGTGTACTTCTGCGCGTCGAGCGGATCGGCGTGGATCGCCTCGCACGCGGCGGCGACGCCCGGCGAATACGCGAGCGACAGATCGAGCTGGTTCGACAGCGGCTTGGTCGGGGTGACCGAAATCTTGCCGGGTTTCGGGTTCAGGTGATAAGCGAGAGCGGCCTGCTTCAGTTGTTCGTCCATGATTGACCTGCGAGAGACATGCGAAATATTGACGACTCAGTACACAGCACCTTCGGCCGCGTCTGCTTGAATCGAGGGGATGGTCGACTGCGAGACGGCCCGCGACGCGCCGGATCGGCACGCCATCGAACCTTGGCGGGTGGCAAGAGGAAAGTACAAAGTACTGAACGATTTCTTAGGGTCGCCTAGTGTACACCCCCTAAATGACCTCCGTTGGTGCACCGCCGCATCCCCGGCATCCGCATCGGGACGGTCGCGCCCCGTTTGTTTCGCCGGTGATGAGCGGCGCGGCGGCACGCGCGAATTCCGCCGAAAACTGGCCTGAATCAGGTAAAATAGCGGGCTACGCGCGCAGCGATGCGATTGGCCTGCCGATCGCGCCCCGGCCCCCCGGCGGGTTCTCTTGCTGCGCCACCGGGCCCGCGCCCGCTCCTCGCTCATCACCCAAGGAATGCCCATGACAGGCTACGATCGTCAGTCGATCTCGGATACGACCGCCAAAATCCTGCTCGAAGTGCAGGCGGTGCACTTCAATGCCGAAAAACCGTTCATCTTCACGTCCGGCTGGGCAAGCCCCGTCTATATCGACTGCCGCAAGCTGATCTCGTATCCGCGCGTGCGCCGTGCGCTGATGGAAATGGCGGAAACGACGATCACGCGCGACATCGGCTTCGAGCAGATCGACGCGGTGGCGGGCGGCGAGACGGCCGGCATCCCGTTCGCGGCATGGATCGCGGACCGGATGATGGTGCCGATGCAGTACGTGCGCAAAAAGCCGAAGGGTTTCGGCCGCAATGCGCAGATCGAAGGCCATCTGGAAGAAGGCTCGCGCGTGTTGCTGGTGGAAGACCTGACGACCGACAGCCGCAGCAAGATCAACTTCGTCAACGCGCTGCGCACCGCGGGCGCGACGGTGAACCACTGCTTCGTGCTGTTCCACTACGACATCTTCAAGGAAAGCGTGTCGGTCCTGAAGGACATCGACGTCGACCTGCACGCGCTCGCCACGTGGTGGGACGTGCTGCGCGTCGCGAAGGCGTCGGGCTACTTCGAGACGAAGACGCTCGACGAAGTCGAGAAATTCCTGCACGCACCGGCCGAATGGTCGGCCGCGCACGGCGGCGCGACGGCCCCGAAGGAATGACGCCACGCCGGCATGCGTGCCGGCGCGCTGGCTGAAGAGCCGCCTGCTTCATCGCAGGCGGCTTTTTTTCGTCCGTCGGCCGGCGCCCTGACCGATCGCAATCGCGGGCGCCGGCGTGCGTCGCTCATCGAACCCTAATGCTAGACTTGATCCATTGCCGCCGCGAGCGGCGCGGGCAACACACCACGCCAACAATGCCGGGCGCCGCGGCCCGGCCCACGTGACGGGAGAAGCGCCATATGCGTGTGGATCGCCGGATCACTCCGCCTGCGCCATCGGGTCGCCCGTCTCCGTTGCTCCTCCCCGCCCTCCTGTGCGCCGCCGTTTTCGCGGCGCTGCCCGCGCATGCGGAAGGCCCGTTCACCGTGACGAGCGACGACCTGACGCCCGGCGCCCGCGTGCGGCCCGCGAACGTGTTCGATCGCGGCGACTGCAAGGGCGCGAACCGCTCGCCGCAACTCGCATGGCGCAACCCGCCGCCCGGCACCCGCGGCTACGCGGTCACGATCTTCGATCCCGACGCGCCCGGGCACGGCTGGTGGCACTGGGCCGTCGCGGGCATTCCGGCGACCGTCACGAGCCTGCCGGCCGACGCGAGCGCCTCCGGCTTCCTGCGCCGCATCGGCGCGAGCGAGGCGCGCAACGATTTCGGGATCGACGGATACGGCGGCCCGTGCCCGCCGCCCGGCAAGCCGCACCGCTACGTGATCACCGTCTACGCGCTGAAAGGCACCGACCTGCGCATCTCGCAGGGCCGCCCCGCGCCGATGTTCGAGCACGAGATCGGCACGCTCGCGATCGGCACCGCGCAGCTCACGGTCACTTACGGCCAGTAGTCGCGCCGCCGCAATTGCCGGCCGCCGCGCCTTTCCAGGCGCCGCACGCGCACGTCGTCTCGTCATTTCGGCTTGCTAGACTCGTCGTCACCGGTCGCGGCATCCCCTGCCGCGCGACCGTCGCGCCGCCCGCCGGCGACGCGTGACGCGGCGAGCCGTGGCGGTCCGCCGTTCCCGTCCCTTTCCGGAGAACGCTTCATGTCGAACATCGTCATCGTCTATCACAGCGGCTACGGTCACACGCAGAAACTGGCCGAAGCCGTGCACGCCGGCGCGCAGGACGCCGGCGCGAACGTGCGCCTGATCGCCGTCGGCGACCTCGACGACGCAGGCTGGGCCGCGCTCGACGCGGCGGACGCGATCGTCTTCGGCGCGCCGACCTACATGGGCGGCCCGTCCGCGCAGTTCAAGCAATTCGCCGACGCCACGTCGAAAGCGTGGTTCACGCAGAAATGGAAGGACAAGATCGCCGCAGGCTTCACGAACTCCGCGACGATGAACGGCGACAAGTTCTCGACGATTCAATATTTCGTCACGCTGGCGATGCAGCATGGGATGGTGTGGGTCGGCACGAGCCTGATGCCGGCGAACTCGAAGGCGGCCACGCGCAACGACATCAACTACCTCGGCGGCTCGACGGGCCTGCTCGCGCAGTCGCCGGCCGATGCGACGCCCGACGAGGGGCCGCTGCCGGGCGACCTCGAGACCGGCAAGGCATTCGGCCGGCGTGTCGCCGAAGCGACCGCCCGCTGGGACGCCGGCGCCCGCTGAACGCGCCCCTCCTGCGGCCCGCGCGCGTACCGGCGGGCGTCGAAGGGACGCAAAGACGGACACGAAGACGGCCCGCTGGCCGTCTTTTTTCGCCCCGCGCGGTGCAGGGCCGCCGGATGACGTCTTAAAATGGCGGTTTCAGGGCGCCGCGGCTCCCGTTTCATTCAGTGAGAGCGAAATGAGCACCAAAGTTTTTGTCGACGGCCAGGAAGGCACGACCGGCCTCAAGATCTTCGAATACCTGTCGGCACGCAGCGACATCGAGATCCTGCGCATCGAGGAAGCGAAGCGCAAGGACGTCGACGAGCGCCGCCGCCTGATCAACGCGTCGGACGTCACGTTCCTGTGCCTGCCGGACGTCGCGTCGCGCGAATCGGCCTCGCTCGTCGAGAACCCGAACACCACGCTGATCGACGCGAGCACCGCGTTCCGCACCAGCGCCGACTGGGCCTACGGCCTGCCCGAGCTGACCCGCGCGCAGCGCGAGAAGATTCGTACGTCGAAGCGCATCGCGGTGCCCGGCTGCCACGCGTCGGCGTTCGTGCTCGCGATGCGTCCGCTCGTCGATGCGGGCATCGTCGCGCCGACGTTCGCCGCGCACAGCTACTCGATCACCGGCTACAGCGGCGGCGGCAAGTCGATGATCGCCGAGTACGAAAGCGCCGCGCCGGGCGGCAAGCTCGCGAGCCCGCGCCCGTACGCGCTCGGCCTCGCGCACAAGCATCTGCCGGAAATGGCCGCGCACACGGGCCTCGCGCACGCGCCGATCTTCACGCCGATCGTCGGCCCGTTCCTGAAGGGCCTCGCGGTGACGACCTACTTCACGCCCGAGCAGCTCGCGAAGCGCGCGACGCCGCAGGACGTGCAGCGCGTGTTCGCCGAATACTACGCGGACGAAGCGTTCGTGCGCGTCGCCCCGTTCGATGCGGACGCGAACCTCGACGGCGGCTTCTTCGACGTGCAGGCGAACAACGACACGAACCGTGTCGACCTGTTCGTGTTCGGCAACGCGGAGCGCTTCGTCACGGTCGCGCGCCTCGACAACCTCGGCAAGGGCGCGTCGGGCGCCGCGATCCAGTGCATGAACCTCAACATCGGCGCGGCCGAGGACGCGGGCCTCAAACGCTGATTCAACATCGCATGCCATGCAAAGCCGGCCATTGGCCGGCTTTTTATTTACCCGTGTCAGGCAATATATAAAACCACTACACCGCGCATTTACAAATATTTACAAGCTTTCGATTGCGCGATTACAAGTGGATTAATCCAGCCCCCTCCTTATCCAGTCAATCCCGAATAGGGATAAACCGGATACCGTCTGTTTAAACGCTGCCGTTATACGCGAGAAGGCGCCGCGAGAGCGTGTCGGGCGTCGCGCATCCCCCACTGCGGCAGCTTTCGGCGGCCCGTCTCGCGTTTAAATTCTTACCGATAGCCTTATTGGGAAAGCATTCAATTAGACGATCCCGTTTCAATCGCCTTTTTTAGACGGGTTCATCAATTGACAGCAAAAACACAGGCAGCGACATTAGCTCGCACAATTAAACGATTGGAGACAGCGGCATGTCGCACACCTTATCGAAGGGGGTGGCAACGGCCTTTGCCATTGCCCCTTTCCTGGTTGCATGTGGTGGGGGGGACTCGGGCGGCGCGCTCGCGCCGATCAATGCACCCCAATGTTCCGGCTCGAGCTGCGGCACGCAAGGGCAGCCGCCTTCGCAGCCCATCAACGGCGCACTGTGCCCGGCCGACGCGGATATCGTGAAGAGCACGTATCTCGGCGGCGCGGGTAGCGGCGAGATCGTCAGCGTCAACATCGACGCGGTCGCGATGACGTACACGCTCAAGTGGCTCGAATCGCCGATTCCGCTGAAGACGGGCACCGTCACGCCGAGCCGCGTCGGCACGACCATCACCGGCAAGGTCATCCATCCGCCGACCGGCACGCTGCCGACCGCCGAGCAGACCCGCTGCGCGTTCGTCCTCACGCCGGGCACCGGCCCCGCGCCGAACGGCTCGACCTATTCGACGGCCGCCGACTTCAACCAGGCGAACCCGCCGATGCTGCTGGTCGGCATGGGCGTCGCGGGCGGCGGCATTCCCGGCGCGACGATCCAGTACGACGGGCTGACGATCATCCCGGGCGTCGTGCAGAACGTCGGCCAGGTGCCGAACCGGCACTTCGATTTCTATCCGTTCCTCGGCTTCGCGAACACGACGACGGACCTCTCGAAGCTGCCGGGCACGTACAACGCGCTGCTCTACCACCTCGTGCCGTCGGGCAACTACGCGACGAAGGGCTCCACCTCGAGCGAGACGTTCGACGCGAACGGCGCGTGCACGTCGAGCGGGTCGGGCGGCTGCCAGACGACCGGCGATCCATGGAAGACGAGCCCGAACGGCGGCTACTTCGATAGCGCCAAGGCGCCGCAGACGCTGCCGCAGACGCAACTGCCGATCGTCGGCGCGACCGGCAAGTCGGCGACCGCGCACATGGTGATCGGCCAGCTCAACGGCGCGACCGTGCCGGTGATCGTGCGCACGGGCAACGTGAATCTCGGCACGCCGCCGCTGCACCTCGATGCGCAGGTCGACGACGAATCGGGCATCGCGGTGCTCGGCGCGGCGACGGCCGTCACGTCGGGCACGATCGACGGCGGCTACGCGGGCGCGGACTCGAACTTCAAGTACACGGCCGCGCTGATCCGCGGCGGCAACGCGTCGTTCATCAACCCGTCCACGCAGGGCGAGGAAGACGGCTTCACGCTCGACTACGGCCAGACGACGCCGGGCCTGCTGAACGCGAAGACCACTCCGCCGAGCGGCGCGAGCTACCCGTCCGCATCGGGCGTGGTGATCGCGACGGGCGGGCTGTACGCGGCGCTGATCCAGGGCACGGTGAACGGCGGCGTCACGTCGACGTCGGCGAATTCGACGACGTCGTCGACCCCGTACTTCGGCGTGGGCGCGCAGATCAGCAAGTAGCGGGCGAGGACGCGGCGGCCGGCCTGCCGCCGCGTGACGCAGGGAAGGCACGAAAGCGTCCGGCACGGCGCGAACAAGACGAGCACGACCAACAGAAGCGGCCGACAGGGAGCTGGCCGCCGCACAAGACAAATCTGGAGGAGCAACATGAAGCGCAACCTCATTCTGGCGGCGGCCTTTGCCGCCCCCCTTCTTTCCGCCTGCGGCGGCGGCAGCGACAACCCGCCGCCGCTCGTCGAAGACCGGCTTTGCCCCGCCACGCTCGACTACAACACCGTGTTTACGGGCGGCGCGGGCAGCGGCGAACTCGCGAAGGTCCAGCTCGACACGACCAAGATGACCTGGCAGGTCACCTACGTCGAATCGGCGGTGCCGCAAAAGACCGGCACCGTCACGCCGACCCGCGCGGGCACCGTCGACAGCGGCACGCTCACGCAGGAAACGCTGCTGCCGACCAACAAGCTGAACCAGTGCGCGTTCCGGCTGAACGGCGCGAGCCTCGATGCGTCGCGTCCGGCGCGCATCTTCGTCGGCTTCGGCGTCGCGGGCGGCACGATTCCCGGCAAGGAGATCCAGTTCGACGGCGTGCTCGGCCAGGCCGCGGTGCCCGACACGACATTCCCGTATTACCCGTTCATCGGCTTCTCGTCGATCGAAACCGACATCACGAAGGTCGCGGGCACGTACAGCCACATCGGCTTCGGCGAAGTGCCGTCGCAGAAATTCGGCCCGGCGTCGATCGACGCGAAGGTGACGATCAACGCGGACGGCACGTGGACCAAGTGCGACACGACCGGCCAGTTCGCCGGCGGCGCGTGCACGCAGCAGGGCACGAACTTCGTGCAGTCGGCCGACGGCAGCGGCGCGTTCCAGTCGAACAACTACGCGAGCCAGTTGAAGCCGACGCTGTCGGCCACGCCGCAGGGCAAGGGCTTCATGGTCGTCGGCAAGCTGCGCAACCAGCTCGTGCCGATCCTCGTGCGCACCGGGGTCGCGAACCCGAACCCGACGCCGGACAGCAACGGCGTGCCGGGCCTGACCGCCGACGACGAATCGAGCATCTCGATCCTCGCGCCGCAGACGGCCGTCGCGGCCGGTTCGCAGAACGGCGAGTACATCGGCGTCGACAGCCAGTTCGATTACCGGACCACCGCGCTGATCGACAAGCAGGCCACGCTGCTCGATCCGTTCCAGCCGTCGCAGGCGTCGCTCACGAGAGTGCTCGACCTCGACTACACGCAGAAGGTGCCGGGCACGGTCACGACGATCCATACGGGTTCGGGCAGCACGTCGCCGACCGGCAAGTTCATCTTCTCGGGTGGCGTGTTCGGTTTCCTCGACAACGCGGGATCGACGCCGTATTTCACGATCGGCGCATTCGTCCAGTAAACGGAGGGGAAAGCCGTGATGAAGAAAACCCTTCTCTGCGCGGCGGCCGGCGCCGCCGCCGTGGCGCCGCTCGCCGCGCACGCGCAGAGCGCCGGCAGCAACGTCGTCACGCTGGGCTGGTTCCACGTCATGCCGCAGCAGAGCAGCACGCCGATGACGACCAACGTCGCGCCGACGCCGATCAACACGCCGCTGCGGCTGCCGCCGTCGTTCACGTCGGCCGGCACCGGGCTGCATACGAGCGGCGCCGACACCGTCGGCCTGACGATCAGCCACTTCCTGACCGACCACATCGCGGTCACGTCGGTGGCCGGCGTGCCGCCGGTGTTCAAGGTGTCGGGCCAGGGCACGATCAAGCCGCCGGGCCCGGCCGGCGCGCTCGGCACGCAGAACATCGGGCTGGGGTCGGTCAACCCCATCGTGAAGAGCGTGCGGCAGTGGAGTCCGGCGGTGATCCTGCAGTACTACTTCGGGCAGGCCACCGCGAAGTTCCGGCCGTTCCTCGGCCTCGGCGTGTCGTACAACTGGTTCAGCGACCTGCAGCTCAACACGAACTTCATCAAGCAGACGCAGGACAACCTCGGCGCGATCCTCGCGGCGGGCGCGGGCAAGCCGGGGACGACCTCGGTGGAGGCGAAGGCGTCGTCGTCCTGGCAGCCGGTGTTCAACGCGGGCCTGCAGTACAACGTGACGGAACACTTCGGGCTGGTCGCGTCGGTGACCTACATTCCGCTGAAGACGACGTCGACGGTGACGATCAAGGCGGCGGACGGCTCGGTGCTCGCCGAGTCGAAATCGGACCTGAAGGCGGACCCGATCATCAGCTACGTCGGGATGACGTACAAGTTCTGAGTGCGCGGCGTCGGCCGGCGAATGGAAATGGAGCGCTGCGACACAATCGCGGGCAAAAAAAAGCCCGCCTGATCGGCGGGCTGAATCCATATCAGAGGAGACATGGAGGAGACAGGTGCAATCATAGCGAATCGGTTTCCGCAATGCAACATTTCCGTAGGGAAAATAAGGATTTTCCCTCGAATGCGGCCTCTAGTTCGTTGTTACGGCGCCTGACCCCTTTTCGTTTCCCGGTCGAGCACCTCGCCCAGCGCGTCGCGCAGCAGCTCGACCGGCCGCATCAGGCGGCCCGGCAACGTGCCGTGCACGATGTCGCATAAACATCGGACACCTACGATGGGAGTTCCTTCGCTCGCCCCCAGGTTTCCGATGAACTGCCCTGCCCCTCGTTGCGCCGCCCCCGTTTCCCCGCCCGTCGCCGCGCCGGCTGCGCTGAGCACCGGCATGACGCTGTTCTTCGCCGCGACGGTCGGCGTGATCGTGATGGACCTGTTCGCCGCGCAGCCGTTGACCGGCCCGATCAGCGCCGATCTGCATCTGCCGGCCGGCCTCGCCGGCCTCGTCGCGATGCTGCCGCCGCTCGGCTACGCGGCCGGGCTCGTATTGCTCGTGCCGCTGGTCGACCTGCTCGAGCACCGCCGCCTGATCGTCGCGACGCTCGCCGTCTGCGCGGCCGCGCAGCGGCTCGCGCACGGCACGATACTCATGGCGCTCGTCGTGCTCGGCGTCGCCGGCGCAGGCGGGTTCGGCTTCGATGCGCACGCCCATCGCGGTGTCGCGCTCGCGCTGCTGGCCGGCGGCGCGGCGCTGCTCGATGCGGGTGTGATCGTCGACCAGACGATCGGCCGCCGCGCGATCAACCTGCTGAACCCGGCCGCGCGCGGACGCCTGAACGGGCTGTTCGTCGGGCTGTTCTTCGTCGGCGGCGCGCTCGGCGCGGCGCTCGCCGGCAGCGCATGGGCATGGGGCGGCTGGAGCGCGGTGTGCGGGGTCGGGTTCGCGTTCGCCGGCGCGGCGGCCGTGTTCGGGCTGGCGGCCGGCCGCGGCGGCGGCGCAGCGGCGCTGGATCGGCCGCGTGCGTGAGCACGCAGCGGTAAAGCACCGCCCAATAGCCGAACGCCCCGCCCTTTTTCAAGGGACGGGGCGTTCGGTACGCCGGGTCGCCGGAAATCAGTGGCGAACCAGCGCCATCATCGCGCCGAAGCCGACGAACAGGCCGCCCGTCAGCCGGTTGAACACCTTCGCGACGCTCTGGCTCTTCAGCGTGGCGCCGATGCGCGTGCCGAACGCCGCGTAGACGAGATACCAGCTCACCTCGATCACCGCGAACGTGACGACGAGGATGCCGAACTGCGGCAGCGTCGGCTCGGCGGCATTGATGAACTGCGGCAGCAGCGCGGCCGCGAACAGAATCGCCTTCGGGTTGCTGCCCGCGACCAGGAAGCCATTGCGGAACAGCGCGACGCGCGAGGCCGATGCCCCTTGCGACACGGCATCGACGTCGGCCGCCGGCGCATCGTCCACGCGGGCGCGCCACGCCTTCACGCCGAGATAGATCAGGTAGGCGGCGCCCGCGAAGCGCAACGCATTGAACATCGCCGGCCATGCGTCGAGCACTGCGCCGAGCCCCGCCGCGGAGACCGCGAGCATCAGCACCAGCGCGCTCAGGCAGCCGGCCATCGTCGCGGACGAGCGGCGCAGCCCGTGCCGCGCGCCGTGCGTCATCACGAGCAGCATGTTCGGGCCCGGAATCGCCGACACGACGAACACCGTCGCCACGAAAAGCCACCACGTATGCAAATTCATCACTGCCTCTGTCTGGAATAGGGGAACGATCCGCCGATTATGCCGCGCGCACCGCGCGTCTGTCGCGTGTCAGCGGCCCGCGCGGCGCAGCGCGGCTTCGCCGAGCACCGCGAAATCCTGGTCGCCGCCGCCGTGCGCGAGCGCGTCGAGCAGGCTGTCGCGCACGACGCTCGCCACCGGCAGCGGCACCGACGTCGCGTCGCCCGCCTCCAGCGCGAGCCGGACGTCCTTCAGCCCGAGCCGCGCCTTGAAGCGCGCGGGCTCGTAGCGCCGCTCGGCGATCATCGCGCCGTAGCCTTCGTAGACGGGCCCCGGAAACACGCTGCTGGTGATCACGTCGAGGAAATCGCGCATCGCGACGCCGTGCGCGCCGAGCAGCGCGGACGCCTCGCCGAGCGTCTCGATCGCCGACGCGAGCGTGAAGTTCGCGGCGATCTTCGCGACGTTCGCGTGCTGCGGCAGCGAGCCGAACCGCCAGGTCTTCTGGCCGATCGCATCGAACAGCGGCTGCACGCGGTCGATCGCCTCGGCCGGGCCGCCCGCCATGATCGTCAGGCGCGCGGCGGCCGCGACGTCGGGCCGCCCCATCACCGGCGCGGCGACATAGTGGATGCCGCGTGACGCATGCGCGTGCGCGAGCGATTCGGCGAGCGCGACCGACACCGTCGCCATGTTCACGTGGATCAGCCCGCGCGGCGCCTGCGCCAGCAGCGCATCGTCGAACACCGCGCGCGCGGCCGCGTCGTCGCCGAGCATCGAGAACACCGCGTCGCCGCGAAATGCGTCGGCCGGCGTGTCGACGACCTGCGCGCCGAATGCCGCGAGCGGCTCGGCCCGCTCGCGCGACCGGTTCCAGACCCGCACCGTGTGGCCCGCCTTCAGCAGGTTCGTCGCGATCGCCTGCCCCATTTCGCCCAGCCCGATAAACCCGAGATCCATGTCCCGCTCCTTCGCATCGTGAAGCCGCGAGTTAAGCACAGATGCCGGCGCTCTGCAGCGCCCGCCACCGGCCGCCGGCCGGGCGCGGTGCACACCGGGCGCCTGAAAAAACAAAACCCCGCATGCCGGAGCATGCGGGGTTGGCCGACCGATGGCCGGCAACGCCGGCCGTGGCGGCGAGCCGCTTAGTTTTGCGCGCCTGCGTCGTTCGTGCCGGCGGCCGATGCGGCTGCACTCTTCGCCTGGCCCTTCTTCGAACCGTGGTGCTTCAGCTGGTGCTTCGGCTTGCTGTGATCCTTCTTCATCGGCGCGGAAGCCGGCGCCATCGCGCCTGCCGGCGCCGACGCCGTCTCCTGGGCGAATGCCGAAACCGATGCGAGTGCGAATGCTGCGGCGATGATCGAAGCGAGCGTCTTCTTCATTGTTCTTCCTTTAGCGGAGAAAAAATCAAACGTACCGGTAAGTAAAGATGCGAGGCATTCGCATCGGAGCCCCAGGCCGCGAGGCCGGCTTTCGCCGTTCCGTCGCGACAAAACCTGACGCACTGGTTCCATAACGCACCGCCTTCGCGGCAAGTTGACACGTTGCTTGCATCCTCGGGTTTCCCCGGGGGCGGGCGCGTCAGCCGGCGCCGGCGGGCCGGACGGGCCGCCGCCGCACGGCGCCGCAAACCGGCTCGCGCGGCGCCGGGGCGACGCTTATACTGGCGTCCATCCGTCCCTTTCCCCGGAAACCGGATCGCGGCCGGTCGCACGACCGCCGCCGTCTCGAGGCGCTCAAATTGCCCGATCACAATCTGGACAAACTGAAAATCGACCGGCGTCCGATCGCCCCGGTGCCGCGCCGGCGCCGCTGGGTGCGCTATGCGGTCGCCGCCGCGCTCGTCGCCGCCGCGATCGCCGCCGGCCTCGCGCTCACCGGCCGGCCGACCGTCGACACCACGTCCGTCACGTCCGCCTACCCGTACCAGAACGACACGCAGCTCAATGCGACCGGCTACGTCGTGCCGCAGCGCAAGGCCGCGGTGGCGTCGAAGGGCCAGGGGCGCGTCGAGTGGCTCGGCGTGCTCGAAGGCACGCGCGTGAAGCAGAACGAGATCATCGCGCGGCTCGAAAGCAGCGACGTGCGCGCGTCGCTCGCCCAGGCGCGCGCGCAGGTGCAGGTGTCCCGCGCGAACCTCGGCGTCGCGCAGGCCGAGCTGAAGGACGCCGAGATCGCGCTGCGCCGCACCGCCGCGCTCGCGCCGAAGGGCGCGGTGCCCGCCGCGCAGCTCGACACCGACACGGCACGCGTGAACAAGGCGCGCGCGACGCTCGACAGCGACCGGGCCGCGATCGCGTCGGCGCAAGCGAACGCGCAGGCCGCGCAGGTGGCGGTCGACCAGACGGTGATCCGCGCGCCGTTCGACGGCATCGTGCTCGCCAAGCATGCAAACGTCGGCGACAACATCACGCCGTTCTCGTCCGCGTCGGACAGCAAGGGCGCGGTCGTGACGATCGCCGACATGGAGACGCTCGAGGTCGAGGCCGACGTCGCCGAATCGAACATCGCGAAGATCCGCGCCGAGCAGCCGTGCGAGATCCAGCTCGACGCGCTGCCCGACATGCGTTTCGCGGGCCGCGTGTCGCGCATCGTGCCGACCGTCGACCGCTCGAAGGCCACCGTGCTCGTGAAGGTGCGCTTCGTCGACCGCGACGAGCGCGTGCTGCCCGACATGAGCGCGAAGATCGCGTTCCTGTCGAAGCCGGCGTCGCCGCAGGACCGGCAGCCGGTGACCGCCGTGCAGGCCAGCGCGGTCGTGGAGCGCGACGGCCGGCCGGTCGTGTTCGTCGTGAAGGACGACGCCGTGCATGCGGTGGCCGTGACGAAGGGCGTGCGGATCGGCGAGCTCGTCGCGGTGCGCGGCGTGACGCCCGGCGACACGGTCGTGCTCGCGCCGGGCGCGAAGCTGAAGGACGGCGCGAAAGTGACCGTCGCGAAGAAGTAACGCGCGTGAACGACGCCCGGCCGCCCCTCGTCGAGCTCAGCCACGTCGCGAAGTCGTACCGGCGCGGCAACCAGATCGTGCCCGTGCTGACCGACATCACGCTCGACATCGGCGACGGCGACTTCGTCGCGCTGATGGGGCCGTCGGGCTCCGGCAAGAGCACGCTGCTGAACCTCGTGGCCGGCATCGACCGGCCCGACAGCGGCGAGCTGCGCGTCGGCGGCCTCGACATCTCGCAACTCGCCGAGGCGCAGCTGGCCGAATGGCGCGCGGCGAACGTCGGCTTCATCTTCCAGTTCTACAACCTGATGCCCGTGCTCACCGCGTTCGAGAACGTCGAGCTGCCGCTGATGCTCACGCACCTGTCGCGCCGCGAGCGGCGCGAACGCGTCGAACTCGTGCTCGACATGGTGAATCTCGGCGACCGGACGAGCCATTACCCGTCGGAGCTGTCGGGCGGCCAGCAGCAGCGCGTCGCGATCGCGCGCGCATTGATCACCGATCCGGTGCTGATCGTCGCCGACGAGCCGACCGGCGACCTCGACCGCGCATCGGCCACCGACGTGCTCGCGATGCTGCAGCGGATGAACGCCGAACTCGGCAAGACGATCATCATGGTGACGCACGACGCGCACGCGGCCGGCGCCGCGCGCTCGCTCGTCCATCTGGAAAAAGGGGAGCTGATCGATGGGCACGCGGCCTGACCGACGCGAGCGCGCGCCATGTATGTGCTGAAGCTGATCGCGCGCAACGCGCTGCGGCACCGGCTGCGCACGCTGCTGACCGTGCTCGGGCTCACGATCGCCGTGCTCGCGTTCGGGCTGCTGCACACCGTCGTCGACGCGTGGTACGCGGGCGCAGCCGCCGCGTCGAGCGGCCGGCTCGTCACGCGCAACGCGATCTCGCTGGTATTTCCGCTGCCGGTCAGCTACGAGAACCGCATCCGCGGCGTGGACGGCGTGACGGCCGTGGTCCGCTCGAACTGGTTCGGCGGCATCTATCGCGACCCGAAAAACTTCTTCGCAAGCTTCGCGGTGTCGGACAACTATCTCGACCTGTATCCCGAATTCATCCTGCCGACGCAGCAGCGCGCCGACTACGACCGCGACCGCCGCGGCTGCCTCGTCGGCCGCCAGCTCGCGACGCAGTTCGGCTTCAAGGTCGGCGACGTGATTCCGCTGAAGGGCACCATCTATCCGGGCACGTGGGATTTCGTCGTGCGCGGGATTCTCGACGGCCGCGACGATTCGACGATCACGCGCCAGCTGGTGTTCCACTGGGATTACCTGAACGAGACGGTGCGCAAGCGCACGCCGAAGCAGGCCGACCAGGTCGGCGTGTTCGTGCTCGGCGTCGCGAACCCCGACGACGGCGCGTCGATCGCGCGCAACGTCGACGCGGTGTTCAGGAACTCGCTCGCCGAAACGCTGACCGAGACCGAGCAGGCGTTCCAGCTCGGCTTCGTCGCGATGTCGAACCAGATCATCGCGGCGATCCGCCTCGTGTCGTACGTGGTGATCCTGATCATCATGGCCGTGATGGCCAACGCGATGGCGATGAGCGCCCGCGAGCGCACGGCCGAATACGCGACGCTGAAGGCGCTCGGCTTCGGCCCCGCGTTCCTCGCGCTGATCGTGTTCGGAGAATCGGTCGTGATCGCGGTGGCTGGCGGCGGGCTCGGGATTCTCGCGACGCCGCCCGCCGCAAGCCTGTTCAAGCAGGCGGCCGGCGGCATCTTCCCGGTGTTCAAGGTGTCGACCGAGACGGTCGTGCTGCAGGCCGCGTGTTCGGTCGCGGTCGGCTTCGCGGCGGCAATCGTGCCGGCATGGCAGGCGGCGCGCGTGCGCGTCGTCGAAGGCCTGCGGGCGATCGGGTAGCGACGCGCATGGCGATCCCGCTCACCTACATCGCGCGCAACCTGTGGACCCGGCGCCTCACCACCGCGCTCACCGCCGGCGGGATGGCGCTCGTGATCTTCGTGTTCGCGACGGTGCAGATGCTCGACGCCGGCCTCACGAAAACGCTCGTGTCGACCGGCGAACCCGACAACGCGGTGGTAATCCGCAAGGGCGCCGAGACCGAGATCCAGAGTTCGATCGACCATCAGCAGGCCAACGCGCTCGAGATGCACCCGGCCGTCGCGCTCGGCCCCGACGGACGGCCGCTCGTGTCGAAGGAAGCCGTCGTGCTGATCTCGCTCGTGAAGACGTCGACCGGCAAGCCGTCGAACGTCGTGATCCGCGGCGTATCGCCGGCCGGCCTCGCGCTGCGCCCGCACGTGAAGCTCGTGGCCGGCCGCCCGTTCGCACCGGGCTCGTCGGAAATCGTCGTCGGCAGCGCGATCGCGAAAGGCTTCAGCGGCACGCAGCTCGGCGACAGCCTGCATTTCGCGCAGCGCGACTGGACCATCGTCGGCATCTTCGACGCGGGCGGCAGCGGCTTCGATTCGGAGATCTGGGGCGACGTCGACCAGCTGATGCAGTCGTTCCGGCGCACCAGCTATTCGTCGATGGTGCTGCGCATCCCGAGCGCGGACGGCTTCGCGCGCTTCAAGGCCGACATCGACGTCGACCCGCGTTTGACCGACGAGGCGAAACGCGAGCAGACCTTCTACGGCGACCAGTCGAAGGCGCTGTCGACCTTCATCAACATCCTCGGCATCACGCTGTCGACGATCTTCTCGATCGCCGCGATGATCGGCGCGATGATCACGATGTACGCGTCGGTCGCGAACCGCGTGGCCGAGATCGGCACGCTGCGCGCGCTCGGCTTCAAGCGCACCAGCGTGCTCGCCGCGTTCCTGCTGGAGGCGCTGCTGCTCGGCTTCGTCGGCGGCGTCGCGGGGCTCGCGTGCGCGTCGCTGATGCAATTCGCGTCGTTCTCGACGACCAACTTCCAGACCTTCTCGGACCTGTCGTTCCGCTTCGTGCTGACGCCCGCGATCGTCGTGAAGACGCTCCTGTTCTCGCTCGCGATGGGGCTCGTCGGCGGGTTTCTGCCGGCGATGCGCGCCGCGCGGCTGAAGATCGTCGACGCGCTGCGCGCGCAGTGACGCGCGCCGCCGCCGCGCACGTTCAACGTTCGCGCGGCACCCACGCGCCGTGGAACCCGGCCGGCACGCGCCGCGGCAGATGCACCGTCCCAACCGGCCCCGCATCGATCGCGCGCGCATCGAGGATCACGACGTCGCTCGTGTCCGTCGCCGCGCGGTAGACCATCACCAGCAGCCAGCCGTCGTCCTCGTCCGCGCCGCCCGGGCGCGGCACGAACACCGGCTCGCCATTCTGGTCGCCGGCCGGCACCGCGTAGTGCGTCGTCGTGCCGCGCGCGTGGTCGAAGCGCATCACGCCGCGCATTTCCGCGTTGGTCGGCTGCTCGGCCGCATACAGATAGCGGTAGCGGCGCCCGGTCCGGCTTTCGTTGATGCGCGGCAGCTCGATGCCGCCGTCGGCGAGCGGCCCTTCGTCGATCAGCCCGTTCGCGGTGTCGATCACGTAGCGCCACAGCTCGCCGACCGGGTTGTCCGCGAAGCGGCCCGTGCGCGGGTCGAGCCGCAGGAACGACGGATAGCGCACCGCATCGAGCACGATGCACGATGCGTCGCAGTCGTACGCATTCACGACGTGCTGGATGAAGCACGGCTCGACGCCGAACCAGCGCACGTCGCCACCGTGGCGCGGCAGCACACCGATGCGCGCGGGCCGGTCGTCGTGCCAGCGCAGCGGCATCCGGTGGCCCTGCTTCAGCAGCGAGAAGTCGTAGCCGACGTTCAGGTCGAGCAGCAGGCTGCGGGTTTCGGTGATCGCGAGGTCGTGCATCATCGACGGCGCGCCGACGTCGATCTCGACGTCGACACGCTTCACACCCATCGCGTCGATCACGCCGTAGCGCAGCCACGGCGCGCGCCAGTCCGCGCGGAACAGGATCAGCTCGCCGGTGACCGGATCGACCTTCGGATGCGCGGTCATTCCGCCGTCGAAGCCCGCGTGCCGCGCCGGCATGCCGAACGAATCGAGCGCGGCGGTGATTGCGAGCGGCGCGCCGCCTTCGGCCATCGCGAGCAATTCGCCCGCATGCTGCAGCACGTTCACGTTCGGATTGGTGTCGGGCAGATGCGGCACTTGCCCCGGTGCGTGGACGGCGGCCCAGCGCTGCGTGCGCGCCCAGCGGTTCCGGTAGCCGGCCGCGCGACCGCCGTCGAACGCGATCGCATGCAGCATCGCGGCTTCCGGCCACCACGACAGCATGTCGTTGCCTTCGAAGCGGCCGCTCGGCGGATTCGGGCCGTTGCGCAGCAACGTGCCGTCGAGTTCGCGCGGAATCGCGCCCGTCACGCGCAGGTCGACGATGTCGACTTCGTCGGCGACCGGCGCGATCGCGCCACGGTTCAGGTCGAATACGGTCATCGCGTCGGCGCTCCGTCAGCAGTCTTCGGCGGTGGGCGGCAGATCGCCGCGCGCCAGCGCGAGCGCATGGTCGCGCACGTCGTCCGGCCAGCCGGCGATCAGCTCGGCCAGCCGTGCCGGATCGTTCGCATACAGCGCCCGCGCCGCTTCCTCGAAACCGGGCAGGTCGCCCGCCATCGCCGACATGAAGTGGTACGCGCGCGCCTGCGCGTCGCGGTGCCGGTCAGCCGCCGCGTGCGTGCGCCGCGCGTCCTCGACGAGCTTGCGCAGCGCGACCGACGCGCCGCCCGGCTGCGCGCCGAGCCATTCCCAGTGACGCGGCAGCAGCGTGACCTCGCGCGACACGACGCCGAGCTTCGGCCGGCCGCGGCCGCGCTGTTCGGCAGCGCCTGGGCCTGGGCCCGCGCCCGCCGGCTCTCCGGCGCCGCCGGATGTGTCGCCAGACGGCGCCGCATAGCGCGCGCGGATGTCGTCCGCCGTGCCGCGCAGGTCGAGGTCGATGGAACGGCCGGTTGCATCGTCGAAGATCAGGATCGTGCCGGACGTCGCGTCGCCGGCTGCCTGCCGGACCGCAAACGCGACCGCCGCGAGCGGGCCCGATGCGAGCCGCCGGTGGCCATCGAAGGCCGTGTACGAAGGAAGAAGCGTGGAAGAGGTCATCGTGGTCGCCCGCGGGCTGGAATCGGAATGACGCTATTTTTATCCGGGTATTAATTGAATGTCAATATTATCCGGGTAAAAAAAATCGTCATCGTAGAATTCCATCCTGCGAGGGCGGTCGCGATGGCGCCACAATGGCGCACGCGCAGGCCAGCGCGTCGTCGAGCGACATATGCCTTTTGAACGCCTACGACGCGGCGGCAGGCTCGAACCGCACGCCGGCATCGTCGGCAAGCTGCGTGCGCAGCGCGGCGACGCACCCTCACGGCAGCGGCACGGACGACGCACGCACGTGACCGCGCCGATCGATTCAAATGCTGAATCGATCAAGTCAGCAATTGGCATGAAAGCGCAAATATCGACATGACAGAATGGCCCCGACGCCCTGCCCGCCTCGGCGTCCGGTGCCCGGCCTCCGCCGGCGGCATCCATACATTACGCGCGCACCCGACGCGCCTGCCGCACGACGGCGCCTTCCGCCCTTCGGAGGAGACAAGTCATGAATCCGCTTCACGCGCTGCCGGCGTCCGCGTCGGCAACGGCCCGGCGCACCCGCGTGCGCTGGCTGGTGCTGGCCGTCCTGTTCGCGGTCACGACGATCAACTACGCGGATCGCGCGGCGATCGCGATCGCCGGCCCGGCGCTGGCCCGCTCGATGCACCTGACGCACGTGCAGATGGGCTTCATCTTTTCCGCGTTCGGCTGGTCGTACGTGATCGCGCAACTGCCGGGCGGCTGGCTGCTCGACCGCTATGGATCGCGCGTCGTCTATGCATTCAGCATCTTCTTCTGGTCGCTGTTCACGCTGCTGCAGGGCGGAATCGGCTTCTTCGGCGGCGCGGCCGCGTTCGCGCTGCTGTTCGGGCTGCGCTTCCTGGTCGGCGCGGCCGAGGCGCCGTCGTTCCCGGCCAACAGCCGGATCGTGTCCGCGTGGTTCCCGGCCGCCGAACGCGGCACCGCATCGGCGATCTTCAACGCCGCGCAGTACGCGGCGACTGTCGTGTTCGCGCCGCTGATGGGCTGGCTCGTGCACGCGTTCGGCTGGCAGTCGGTATTCGCGGTGATGGGCGTGCTCGGCTTCACGTTCGTGCTGGTGTGGAACCGCACGATGTACGACCCGAAGGACCATCCGGCCATCAATCGCGCGGAACTCGACTACCTCGCCGAAGGCGGCGCGCTCGTCAACATCGACCACGCGACGGGCGGACGCGACGGCGGCCCGTCGATGCGTCACGTGAAGGCGCTGCTGAGAAACCGGATGCTGGTCGGCGTGTACGTCGCGCAGTACTGCATCAACGCGCTCACCTACTTCTTCATCACGTGGTTTCCCGTCTATCTCGTACAGGCGCGCGGGATGTCGATCCTCAACGCGGGGCTCGTCGCGTCGATCCCGGCCGTGTGCGGGTTCCTCGGCGGGATTCTCGGCGGCATCGTGTCCGATGCGCTGCTCAAGCAGGGCCGGTCGCTGTCGGTCGCGCGCAAGGTGCCGATCGTGATCGGCATGCTGCTGTCGATGTCGATGATCGTCTGCAACTACACCGATTCGCACGTGCTCGTCGTGCTGTTCATGGCGCTGTCGTTCTTCGGCAAGGGGCTCGGCGCGCTCGGCTGGGCCGTCAACGCCGACACCGCGCCGCGCCAGATCGCCGGCCTGAGCGGCGCGCTGCTCAACACGTGCGGCAATCTTTCCAGCATCACGACGCCGATCGCGATCGGCTATATCGTCGACCGCAGCGGCTCGTTCAACGGCGCGCTCGTCTACGTCGTCGCGCACGCGCTCGTCGCCGTGATCTGCTACCTGTTCGTCGTCGGCGAGATTCGCCGCGTCGAGCTTCAATGAACGGCGCGGGCCGCGCCGGCGCGTCCGGCGGCCCGCGCGCCACCGGAACCAGGAGCGAACCGATGTCCGAACCCAGCCGTGCCGGCACCCCGCGCGTCACGCGCATGCAGGTGATTCCCGTCGCCGGCCGCGACAGCATGCTGCTCAACCTGTGCGGCGCGCACGCGCCGTACTTCACGCGCAACCTCGTGATCCTCGACGACAGCAGCGGACATACGGGCGTCGGCGAAGTGCCGGGCGGCGAAGGCATCCGCCACGCGCTCGAGCGCATGACGGATCTCGTGGTCGGGCAGTCGATCGGGCGCTACCAGGCGACGCTCAACGCGGTGCGCGCGGCGCTGTCCGGCGCGGGCGCCGGTGCCGGCCGCACGATCCGCCACGAAGTGACGTCGGCCGGCGAGGCGGCCGTGCTGCGGCAGCCGCACGAGATCAACCTGCGGCTCGACAACGTGATCACCGCGATCGAAGCCGCGCTGCTCGACCTGCTCGGCCAGCACCTCGACGTGCCGGTCGCGGCACTGCTCGGCGAAGGCCAGCAGCGCGACGCGGTACCGATGCTCGCGTACCTGTTCTATCTCGGCGATCGGCGCCGCACCGATCTGCCGTATCGCGACGAGGCGCACGCATCGGACGCCTGGTTCCGGCTGCGCAACGAGGCGGCGCTGACGCCGGCCGCGATCGCGCGGCAGGCCGAAGCCGCGGTCGAGCGCTACGGTTTCGCCGATTTCAAGCTGAAGGGCGGCGTGATGGCCGGCGCCGACGAGATGGAAGCGATCGCGGCGATCAAGGCGCGCTTTCCCGACGCACGCACGACGCTCGACCCGAACGGCGCGTGGTCGCTCGACGAGGCCGTCTCGCTGTGCCGCGGGCAGGGCCACCTGCTTGCCTATGCGGAAGATCCGTGCGGGCCGGAAGGCGGCTATTCGGGCCGCGAGGTGATGGCCGAATTCCGCCGCGCGACGGGGATCCCGACCGCAACGAACATGATCGCGACCGACTGGCGGCAGATGGATCACGCGGTGCGGCTGCAGGCGGTCGACATTCCGCTCGCCGATCCGCATTTCTGGACGATGCAGGGCTCGGTGCGGCTCGCGCAGCTGTGCCGCGACTGGGGGCTCACGTGGGGCTCGCACTCGAACAACCACTTTGACGTGTCGCTCGCGATGTTCACGCATGCCGCGGCGGCCGCGCCCGGCACGATCACCGCGATCGACACGCACTGGATCTGGCAGGAAGGCGACGCGCGGCTCACGCGCGAACCGCTCGCGATCGTCGGCGGCAAGGTGGCCGTGCCGGAACGGCCGGGGCTCGGGATCGAGTTGGACATGGCGCAGGTCGAGGCCGCGCATGCGCTGTACAACGCGGTGGGTGGTACGGCGCGCGACGATGCGGTGGCGATGCGTTATCTGGTGCCGGGATGGACGTATGATCCGAAGCGGCCGAGTCTGGGGCGGGTTTAGGGCGCGGGCGGCGGGACGGCGCGTGGGCCGAGGGTGGCCGGTTGCCAAACGTGGGAAACGGCTGCATTCTGCCGGCTACCTGGCTCGGCCCGCGCGGCGGACGGTCGGGTACCCTCGCCCCTCCGCGCAAGAACGCTTTTCATGACGTCATCCGATCCGACACCGCGACAGATCATCGTCTTCGTGCTGTATGCAGTGCTGTGCCTGCCCGCGAGCACGACCGTCGCCGGGTTTCTCGCGACCCGGGTCACGCAGAACGTATCGAATTTCGAAGGGGGCGCGGGCTATGCGGCGCTGTGGTGGATCATCATTCTGACCTGCGCGTTCTATGGGCTGTCGATCGCCCTCTGCGCACTGCTGCGGAAGAGGACCGCGGGGCTCGCGGTCATGACGGTGGGGTTCGCCGTGTTGGCGGTGCCGACGTTCAGGGTGATCCATGAGCTGGCGACTTAGCGCGTCGGCCACGGTCCCGCGGAAAAACAAAAAGGCCCGATCTCGCGAT
The DNA here is from genome assembly GCF_030481585.1 of Burkholderia sp. AU45388. Lineage (NCBI taxonomy): Bacteria > Pseudomonadati > Pseudomonadota > Betaproteobacteria > Burkholderiales > Burkholderiaceae > Burkholderia > Burkholderia sp. AU45388. The sequence goes on from NZ_JAUJPV010000029.1 coordinate 38,208, forward strand.
CGGGCCTTTCAAATTCCGTTGGTGGAGCGGAGGAGGATCGAACTCCCGACCTTCGCATTGCGAACGCGACGCTCTCCCAGCTGAGCTACCGCCCCAACAGTCAAGCATCATACACACGCATTTCCGCGCTTGGCAATAGGGGTTGAATCGCCCCTGAAAACTTACTTTGACGGCGCGCCGGCCAGCACCCATTCGACCACCGACCGGACGTCGGCGTCGCTCATGCGCGGATGCGCGGGCATCGGAATCGCGCCCCAGACGCCCGAGCCGCCGTCCTTCACCTTCTTCGACAGCTTCGCGACGGCCTGCGGATCGGACTTGTAGCGCGCGGCGATATCCTTGAACGACGGGCCGACGAGCTTGCGGTCGACCGCGTGGCAGCCCATGCACGCGTTGCTGCGCGCAACCTTCAGGCCGTCGCCGACGTCCGCGTGCGCGGCGCCCAGCGTACCGGCCACGAACGCCGCGGCCGCGGCGCCCTGCACCATCCATCGTTTCATCTGCGTCATCTGCCTGCCCGTCATTGCGCCTTCGCCTTCGGATTGCCCGGATGCACGCTCGACGAATTCGAGATCGGCGCGGGCGGCTGCAGCGGCGCGGACTGCACCGACGCGTCGGGCACCGCACCCACCGTCGCGCTGTCCGCCGGTGCGGCGGCCGCCTGCGCGCCGGATGCGCCACTCGCGGGCGACGCGTCCTGCAGCGCCTGCGCGTCCTGCGGCTTCACGTACTGGAACACCTTCACGACCTTCTCGACGCCCGGCACCTGGCTCGCGGCCTCCGCGCCGCGATTGCCTTCGTCCACCGTCACGAGGCCCATCAGGTAAATATTGCCTCGTTCGCTGACGACCTTGTAGTAGTTCGCCGAGATCCCCTTCGTCGCGATCAGCTCCGACTTCACGCGCCCTTCGAGGTACGAGTCGTTCGCGCGCGACGACAGCGACGACGCCGGCTCGACCGACAGCTCGTTGACGATGCCGTTCACGTTGTTGATGCCGCGCACGATTTCCTCGGCACGCTGCTTCGACGCATCGTTCGGCACTTCGCCCGTCAGCAGCACGCGGCGGTTGAACACCGTCACGTTCACGTGCGACTGGTCCGGCAGCCCGTTGTTGATCTGCGTGAGCGACTTGACCTGGATCTCGCGATCCTCCGTCTGAGCGCCGAGCGTACGGCGATCGGTCGCGATCAACGCGCCGCCGCCTGCCGCGGCACCCAGCACGCCGAGCACGCAGCCCTGCAGCGACACGGCAAGGCCCGCCGTCAGCGCGACGAGCAACGTAGTTCTGACGAGCGTCCCTTTGACGCGGCTTTGATTCATCGACGGCTCTCCTTCGTTCAATCCTCACCCAGCAGCATCGCGTCGATGCCGTCGCACAGGCAGTGGATGGTCAGCAGATGGACTTCGTGGATGCGCGCCGCGCGAACGGCGGGCACGCTGATCGGAATATCGGTATCGGACAGCGCGGCCGCGACCGTGTGGTCGTTGCCGCCCGTCAATGCGACGACGGTCATCTCGCGCTCGTGCGCCTCGTCGATCGCCGCGAGCACGCGCGGCGACGCGCCACCCGCGTCGAGCACCAGCAGGATGTCGCCCGTCTGGCCCAGCACGCGCACCTGCTGCGCGAACAATTGCTCGGCCGCCGCCGCGCCCGCGAGGCCGGCCTGCGATGCGTCGGTGGCCAGCGCGATCGCGGGCAGGCCCGGACGCTCGCGCTCGAAACCGCCGACGAGCGACGCGGCGAGATACTGCGCGGCGGCGGCCGACGGGCCGTCACCGCACGCGACGATCTTGTTGCCGTTCGCCAGTGCGGCGAACATCGCATCGACCGCGGCTGCGATCGGCAGCGACAGCGCATCGGCCGCTTCGGCGTGAAGCGCGGCGCTGTCGCGGAATTGTTGCTGAATACGTTCGACTGACATCGATTCCTGGTGAACTGGGCGCGCGGCACAACTCGCGCGACATCGTGGGTGCGGCGAGTTTACCGTACTCCGGCGCCCTCTCCGGGGGTCCGGCAAGAACTCTTTACATCTCGTCACAGCTCGCCGCTACGCATCGTCGGTACGAAATGCGTCGCGCAGCCACGCAAGCCGTCCGGCCTCGAACGCGACGACGTCGAAACGGCACGCGGCGCCGGCCCCGTGCCGCGACCAGAACTGCAGCGCCGCCGCGACCAGACGCCGCCGCTTGCGCCAGCCGACGCTCGCGGCCGCGCCGCCATGCCGGGTGCTGCGCCGCGCGCGCACCTCGACGAACACCAGCATGCCGTCGGGCTCGCGCATCACGAGATCGAGCTCGCCGCCGCGCATCGTCACGTTCGCCGCGACGAACCCGAGGCCATGACGCTCGAGAAACTGCCGCGCGCGCTGCTCGAACGCCGCGCCGACCGGTTTGGATCGCGCCGCGCCGGAAAAGTTGTCGCCCGAACGCGGCCGACCGCTCGCGCCCTCCGGCCGCGCCGGCGCCGCGTGGCACAATGCCGTCCTTGTTCCGTTCGTGCCGCGATTGCGTGCATTGCCTGCCATGACTGCCCTCCTCGAACTCGCGCATACGCAGCACTACCCGGACGCCGCGCTCTACGTGGTCGCCACGCCGATCGGCAATACGGCCGACATCACGCTGCGCGCGCTGCACGTGCTCGGCCTCGCCGACCGCATCGCGGCCGAAGACACCCGCAACACGGGCCAGCTGCTCGCCCGCTACGGGATCTCGAAACCGCTCGTGGCAGTGCACGAGCACAACGAACGCGAAGCCGCGCAGCGCGTGATCGAACTGCTGCGTGGCGGCGAACGCGTGGCCTACGTGTCGGACGCCGGCACGCCGGGCATCTCGGACCCCGGCGCACGGCTCGTCGACGCCGTGCGCGCGGCCGGCTTCACGGTGATTCCGCTGCCGGGCGCGAACGCGGCCGTGACCGCGCTGAGCGTGGCCGGCGACTGGGCCGGCGCGTTCACGTTCGCGGGCTTCCTGCCGCCGAAGCCGAAACAGCGCGCGACCGCGCTGCAGGCGCTGGCGTCGCACCCCTATGCGCTGGTGTTCTACGAAGCGCCGCACCGGATCGCCGAAACCGTCGACGCGCTCGCCGACGCGTTCGGCCCCGCGCGCCGGCTGCTGATCGCGCGCGAGCTCACCAAACTACACGAGCAGCTGTTCCAGGGCACCCTGGCCGAAGGACAGAGCTGGCTCGCCGGCGATGCGAACCGGCAGCGCGGCGAGTTCGTGCTGATCGTCGAAGGCGCGCCGGCGGCAAGCGGCGAAGCCGACGACACCGCGCACGACGCGCTGCTCAGGCTGCTGCTGGAAGAAGTGCCGGTGAAGAGCGCGGCCAAGCTCGCGGCCGCGCTGACCGGCGCATCGCGCAACACGCTGTATGCGCGTGCGCTCGTGCTGAAGGACGGCAACGAAGGCTGACGCGCGCAGCCGCCGCGCGGAAACGACAAAGGGCTGCCGGAAGGCAGCCCTTTGCGCATGAGCGGACGATCCGCCGGGTTGTTGCGGCGGGTTGTCGCGCCGCGTTACTTCGCCGAGATCGATGCGAACATTTCGTCGCGCGCCTCGCGCGCTTCCTGCGGCGACAGCCCTTCGATCTTCACGCGGCCGGTGCCGGCGTGAACGAGGCCGATCATCTTGGCCGCCGCATACGACAGGTCGAGCACGCGGCCACGCTTGAACGGCCCGCGATCGTTGACCTTCACGACGACCCACTTGCCGGTCGATGCGTTCGTCACCTTGATGTACGACGACAGCGGCAGCGTACGGTGCGCGGCGGTGAGCGCGTTCATGTTGAAGCGTTCGCCGTTCGCGGTGCGGCGGCCGTGGAAATCCCGCCCGTACCACGATGCGCGGCCGGTCTGACGGAAATCGGACACATCCTTGCCGTCGATCGGCTCGGCGTCCGCCAGCGACGACTGCTTCGCGTCCTTGCTGTCGGCAGCCGGCATCGATGCCAGCGCGGAATCGAAATTGAGCGGCTGCTTGTCGTCGTCCGCCTTCGCGGCAGCGGCCGTCTTGTCGACCGCCTTCTTCTGGTTCACGCTGCCGGTGGTCTGGCTGGATGGCACCGCACAGCCCGTCAGCGCAAAAAACAATGCAATGGTTCCGAATCGGCTCGGAAAACGTAAATTCATCGACGTGTCGCCTTCTGGTTCGGGCCGCATCGATACAACGCTGCTTCACAACGCAGACATATGCGGCCCGGACGGCAAATGCGTGCACGCCCCGCTCGAATGCGAGCAGGCGGCTAGCATGGGCGCGGCGTTCGTCTAGGCCGCAACCGTCCTGATTAGCTTTCACGTCTGGCGCAACCTGTCCCCAACAGCCTGACCAGACCCCACATGCCGCCATCGAACATGGCTCCACGTTCGCGCGCGTTGCTACGAGCAACGCACAGGAACGGCGGCACAGGCCTCATCCGGCGGCGCGGCAGCAGGGCCGCAGGCGGGCGCGCAGCACCCGGCCGGACAAGACGTGAGCACCGAGTGCTCGGTGCTGGATACACCGCCGGACTCCCCGGCGGTCGATGCTTGACGGTGAATCCGACGCCTCGTTTAACGGGGCCGATACACCAGCGAATGGCGTGAAATTCACGCGCAATGGGGCGCATTATACATAAATCAAAACCTTGTCTCGAAAAGCGCCCCCGGCGGACCATTGATTCTCGCTATGGTTGTAACAATCGGCATGCTCGGGGAATGCCCTGATCCGCGCGGCGAAGCGTGCGTCGCACGGCCGGCAGGCCGCGCGCGCGACCGGTACAATCGCTCCTTTTAGCCGCCGGTGCCTCCATGAAAGTCACGCTCATTCCGGTCACGCCGTTCCAGCAGAACTGCTCGCTGCTCGTCTGCGAGAAGACGGGCCGCGCCGCCGTCGTCGATCCGGGCGGCGATCTCGACCGGATCGAACAGGAAGTCGCGCGGCAGAACGTGCAGGTCGAGAAGGTGCTGCTCACGCATGGGCACATCGATCACTGCGCGGGCGCGAAGACGCTCGCGACGCGCTACGGCGTGCCGATCGAGGGGCCGCAGGAAGAAGAACGCTTCTGGATCGAGAATCTGCCCACGCAGAGCGAGCGCTTCGGCTTTCCGGCCGCCGACGTGTTCGAGCCCGACCGGTGGCTGAACGACGGTGACACCGTGCGGTTCGGCGACGAGACGCTCGAGGTCTATCACTGCCCGGGCCACACGCCCGGCCACGTCGTGTTCTTCAGCCGCGCGCATCGCATTGCGATCGTCGGCGACGTGCTGTTCGCGGGCTCGATCGGCCGCACCGATTTCCCGCGCGGCAATCACGAGGATCTCGTCCGTTCGATCAAGGACAAGCTATGGCCGCTCGGCGACGACGTCACGTTCGTGCCCGGCCACGGCCCGGTGTCGACGTTCGGCGACGAGCGCCGCACGAACCCGTTCGTGTCCGACAAGGTATTCGGATGAACCAGACCGCCATCCCGGAAATTTACGTCAGCACCGACGTCGAGGCCGACGGCCCGATTCCCGGCCCGCATTCGATGCTGAGCTTCGCGTCGGCCGCCTATACCGAGGACAAGCAGCTGATCGCGACGTTCTCGGCGAACCTCGAGACGCTGCCCGGCGCGCACGCGCACCCGGTGCAGGAAGCCTGGTGGAAGACCGAGCCGGAAGCCTGGGCCGCGTGCCGGCGCGACCTGCAGGCGCCCGACGCGGCGCTGGTCGCGTACGTCGAATGGGTCGAGGCGCTGCCCGGCAAGCCGGTGTTCGTCGCGATGCCGGCCGGCTTCGATTTCACGTTCATGTTCTGGTACATGATGCGGTTCGCGGGGCGCTGCCCGTTCTCGTGGTCGGCGCTCGACATCAAGACGCTCGCGTTCGCGATGACGGGCCTGCCGTACCGCAAGGCGATCAAGCCGCGCTTTCCGAAGCACTGGTTCGACGACCATCCGCACACGCACGTCGCGCTCGACGACGCGATCGAGCAAGGCGCGCTGTTCTGCAACATGCTCGCCGACCTGCGCCGGCAGCAGGCCGCGCTGGCGGGCCTGGCCGTGTCGGACACCGATCGGTCGGACCGCGCGGGGGCGGGACAAAATCCCACGGATCCGCGCGCAAATTAGCGAATCCCGCTCAGTCACGCGTCGCCAGATTGCCTTTCCTTTTCCGGCCCTCTAACATTGAGCGTGTTGTAGCTGCCGCATGGAGGCGCAGGTGACGCTCGATTCCTTTTCGCAAAAAATCCTTCGCCTGTTGCAGCTCGACGCGCGCCGTTCGGTTCAGGAAATCTCCGACCAGGTCGGGCTGTCGAGCACGCCGTGCTGGCGCCGCATCAAGGACATGGAACAATCGGGCGTGATCCAGCGCTACACGGCGCTGCTCGATCGCGAGAAGCTCGGCCTGCACGTCTGCGCGCTCGCGCACGTGCACCTGACGCGCCACAACGAAGGCGGCGTCGAGCAGTTCGAGCGCGAGATCGCGACCTGCCCGGAAGTCACCGAGTGCTACAGCACGACCGGCGAAGCCGACTACATCCTCAAGATCGTCGCGCCGGACATCAAGGCCTACGACGTGTTCCTGCACGAACGCATCTTCAAGATCCCGGCCGTGTCGCAGGTGCGCACGAGCGTCGTGCTGCGCGAAATCAAGTTCGACACGCAACTGCCGCTGTAACGCGCGGCCCTGCCCCGCGGGGGCCGCGTTCGCGGCTGCCGGCCGCCGGTCACGTCCGCACGGGCAACGTGCGCGTGAAGCCGATCCGGCGCGCGCCGAATTCGCGCTTCAGCGTGTCGATGTCGAGCCGGCCGGCCAGCGCCGCATCGGTGTCGCGCGGATCGCCGTCGAGCGTCACGTCGACCTCGAGCCCCGTACTCAGGTAATGCAGGTTGATCGCCGCCACATGGAGCCCACGCTGCGCGAGCGCGGCCTCGAGCCGCGCCGCCAGTTCGCCGCGCGGCGGCAGCGCGAGCGCCGGGCGGCGCGCCGCGTCGTTCTCCGGGTCGACATGGATCAGCGCATCGAGCACGCGCGGGTCGGACAGCACCCGCGCCCGCGCGGTCTCGGCGATGTAATGCCCTTCGGAGACGGAGATCTTCGGATCGACGAGGATGTGCGCATCGACGAGCGCGGCATCGCCCATCTTGCGCGTGCGCAGGTCGTGTACGTCGCGCACGCCGGGCGTCGCGACGAGCAGCGCGCGGATCTCGGCCGTGTCGGCCGTATCGAGCGCGCGGTCTGAGAGATCCTGCAGCGCGTCATAGCCGAACGTCCAGCCCATGCGCGCGACCATGAAGCCGACGATCGCCGCCGCGATCGGGTCGAGCAGCCGCACGCCGGCCAGGCTGCCGACGATGCCGATCGCGACGACGAGCGACGACGCCGCGTCCGAACGCGCATGCCATGCGTTGGCGACGAGCATCGCCGAGCGCACGCGCCGCGCTTCGCGCAGCATGTAGCGAAACAGCGCTTCCTTCGACACGAGCACCGTGAGCGCCACGATCAGCGCGGAAAAATGCACGGCCGGAATGTTTTCGAGATTAACGAGGCGGTCGCCGGCACGCCAGAGCATGCCGATACCGACCGCGATCAGGATCGCCCCGAGAAACAGCGACGCGACCGTCTCGTAGCGGCTATGGCCGTAATTGTGGTCGGCATCCGGCGATGCGCCGCTATGCCGATTCGCAACCAGCACGACAAAATCCGAGATCAAATCGGAAATCGAATGCACACCGTCCGCAATCAATGCCTGCGAATGCGCAATCACGCCGACGACGATCTGAAATGTCGCAAGAACGACATTGAGGACAATACTGACGAGCGTGCTCTTGCGCGCAACTGCGTGCTTATCTGCGCTCTGCGCGTCGCCGGAAAACGTGGACATGAAATATGAGATATCGGTGTGCGGTACGCAATTCTATCAAAGGCGCCCCGCAAGCCCTTCCAATACCCACAAATTTCTCATTTAAATCAATCGCTTATGCGAACGTGTCGCATTTTCATTCACACGACGTGCTTGCAGTTTCATGACGAGGCGGACGGGCGCGCCTATGCCCGGAAAACAAAAAAGCCGCGCTCCTCGACGGACACGCGGCTCTTTCGAAGAGCGAACAACCTAAACGAACGTTTAAATCGCAAACTGTTCGCGGTTCTTGCCGGCGATCCAGCGCGGCGGCTTGCCACGACCCGACCACGTCGCGCCCGTTTCCGGATCGCGGTATTTGGCGGCCACGCCTGCGCGCGGACGACCGACCTTGCCGGCCTTCGCGCGGCTGAGACCGAGTTCGGCGAGCGAAAAGCCGTAGTCGGCAATTTTCTGCTTCACGTCATTCAGCACTTCAGCGTATTCACGCGACTTCGCTTCTTCGATTTGCTTCTCCAGCTTCTCCCGCTGGGCCAGCAGGTCCTTGTAAGAAGACATAGTTTCCCTTTCTATCTATCTGACCAATGGCGCCGGTCTGCAGCCAGCTCACCATTCATGAAATATATGTGCCTCGGATTTTCGAAGGCAGAGATTAGCACAAAAAAGATTTGATAGAAGCGAGATTCATGAAAATCCCGAGATCAATTGTAATTCGCACATGTCATTTTGACCGGCCGCGGCCTTTTCTCAAATTTTTACGCTCCTCCATAGAGATTAGGACATTAGCGATTGACCATTAGGTCTTTCAACATACGCAATTACCCTGCACTCAAAAAATCAAAGCTTTCATCGGACGAGAGTTTGACGAAAACCACATGACGCCGTTTGCTAAACGAACAAATCGCTGACCCGTGACGTCACGTCACATCCTTTGCGCGGGCGATCAGCCGCTCCCGCAGCGCGCCGAGGTCGGCCGACGGCGCGTCGAACGGCGTGCGCACGCGGCGGCCGCCGCATCGCCAGTCCGCGCCATGACGATCGACGCCGAGCAGATCGAGCCCGTCGCGGCGTGCATCGCCCGCGTCGTATGCCGCCCACAGCGCCTGTTCGTCGTCGAACGCGAGCGGCGGCAGCGCATCGAGATGCGCGCCGTCGACCCAGCCCATCCGCCCGAACCCGACGATATGGCGCAGCCGCTCGATCTCGAGCGCCCAGAACCCGAAATCGCCGAGCGCGAGATAGCGCGCGGCGTCCGGCTCGTAGCGCAGGTAGCGCGCGGTGACGTGCGGATCGTCGCCGAGCGGCACGAACCGGCCCAGCAGCGTCGCGCGCTCGGCGTTCGGCACATCGCCGGCGCTTGCGTCGACAACGAGAAAGCCCGCACGCGGATCGGCGGCGAGATTGCGCGTGTGCTCGGCCAGGCCGCTCACCAGGATCACCGGCCGATGGCTTGCATCGGGTGCAAACGGCACGACCGTCGGATACGGGAAGCCCTGCGGTTCGCGCGCATGGGTGGCGAGCGTGCCGAACGCGCAGCGGTGCAGCAGGTGCAGGGCGAGGGCGGGATCGATGTTCAAGGTGACTCCTGCGGTCGAAAGGCGGCGCGTCGGCCAGGGTTTCGATGTTACCCGCGGGCGCCGCCCGCCGCGCATCGACCGAACGGCCAATGCGCGACCGGGCCGCTGCCGCGGGTCGGCCCGATCGACCGCGCATCGGCCGAACGGCCATCGCCCGGCAGGATCGTAAGCGGTTCGATAGAATCGGATCCATCCGACGGGCGCCGCGTGCGCCCGCGCATTTTTCCCGACGAGCCGCCCCGTGTCCGAATCCTCTTCCCCCGAATCGCCGTCCCCGTTCGCCGCGCCGCCCGACACGCATCGCGTGCTGCCGCTGCCGGCCCGCCAGCGCGCGCGCACGGCGTCGATGGCGCTGTTCTTCGTCGCCGGCATGATGTACGCGTCGTGGGGCGTGCACGTGCCGACCGTGCGCGACAAGTTCGCGCTGAGCCCCGGGCTGCTGTCGATCGCGCTGTTCGCGGTCGCCGGCGGGTCGATCGCCGCGATGCTGACCATCGCGCGCTGGATCGCGCGCGTCGGCTCGCGCACCGCGTGCCTGGCCGGCGGGCTCGTGATGTCGGCGTGCGCGGCGCTGATCCTCGTCGTGCCCGATTACTGGATGCTGCTCGTGGTGCTCGCGCTGTTCGGCTTCTCGATGGCGACGCTCGACGTCGCGATGAACGCCGAGGCCAGCGCGGTCGAGATCGCGCTCGGCAAGCCGATCATGTCGTCGCTGCACGGGATGTTCAGCATCGGCGGGATGGCCGGCGCGGCGGCCGGCGGCGCGCTGCTGTCGGCCGGCATGGCGCCGGCCGCGCATCTCGCGCTCGCGGCGGCGGCGAGCGCCGCGGTGCTCGTGGCCGCGAGCCCGGCCGTGCTGCCGCACGTGCCGCACCACGAACAGGCGCACGGCGGCGGCAACCGCTGGCGCTCGCCCGCGTTGTGGATGCTCGGCGGCATCGCGCTGATCGCGCTGATCGCCGAAGGCGCGATGTACGACTGGGCGACCGTCTACATGCGCGACGTGGTCGCGGCGAGCCCCGCGCTCGCGAGCGCCGCGTACGCGGCGTTCTCCGGCGGGATGGCCGTCGCGCGCTTCGCGGGCGACGCCGTGCGCGCCCGCTTCGGCGCGCCGCAGCTCGTGTTCGCGAGCGCGTCGCTCGCCTGCGCGGGGATGATCGGCGCGCTGCTGCTGCCGAATCCGGTCGCGGTGCTGACCGGTTTCACGCTGATGGGGCTCGGGCTGGCCAACATGATGCCGGTGCTGTTCGCGGCCGCCGCGCGCGTGAAGGGCATCCATGCGGCCGAAGGGCTCGCGCACGTGGCCGGGCTCGCGTATTTCGGGCTGCTGTTCGGGCCGGTCGTGATCGGCGCGGTCGCGCAGGCCGCGAATCTGACGATCGGCCTGTCGGTCGTCGCGCTGTGCGCGGCGCTCGTCGCGCTCGTCGCCCCCAAGGTGCTCGCGCACCTGAAGATCTGACGGCGCGGCGGCGCACGCCGGCCCAAAAAGAAAACGCGCATGCGTTGCCGCATGCGCGTCTTCACCCTCCTGTCGACCGCTTCGCGTTACATCTTCACTTCGTCGAGCAGTGTCTTCTTGCCGTCCTTGTAGTTGTACAGCGAAATCACGCCGTGCTGCAGGTCGCCCTTCGAATCGAAGGTCGTCGTGCCGATCACGCCCGTGTACTTCGTCGCCGGCATCGCCGCGAGGATCTTCGCCGGGTCGGTCGAGTTCGCGCGCTTCATCGCGTCGGCGATGATGTACACGGCGTCATACGTGAACGGTGCGTAGATCTGGATCGGCTGGCCGAAGCGCTTCTCGTACTTCGCCTTGAACGCGGCGCCGCCCGGCATCTTCTCGAGCGAGGCACCGGCTTCCGAGCACACGATGTTGTCGGTCGCGTTGCCGGCCAGGTCGGCCAGCTTTTCCGTGCACACGCCGTCGCCCGCGAAGATCTTCGCGCGCAGGCCGAGCTGCTTCGCCTGTTTCGCGAACGGGCCGCCGGTGGCGTCCATGCCGCCGTACATGATCGCGTCCGGGTTCTCGCCCTTGATCTTCGTCAGAATCGCGCGGAAGTCGACCGCCTTGTCGTTGGTCGCGTCATGCGACAGCACCTTCAGGCCGAGCGCCTTCGCCTTCTTCTCGAATTCGTTCGCGAGACCCTGGCCGTACGCGGTCGAATCGTCGACCACCGCCACGCTCTTGATGCCCTTCGAATGCGCGTAGTTCGCCAGTGCCGGGCCCTGCTGCGCATCGGTCGCCACCACGCGGTACGTGGTCTTGAAGCCTTGCTGCGTGTAGGCCGGGTTGGTTGCCGACGGCGAGATCTGCACGATGCCCGCATCGCTGTAGATCTTCGAGGCCGGGATCGTCGTGCCCGAGTTCAGGTGGCCCACCACCGCGACGACCTTGTCGTCGACGAGCTTCTGCGCAACCTGCGTCGCCTGCCGCGGGTCGGCGGCGTCATCCTGTGCGTCGAGTTGCAGCGTGATCTTCTGGCCGCCGATCGTCAGGCCCTTCGCGTTGATCTCCTCGACTGCGAGACGCGCGCCGTTTTCATTGTCCTTACCCAGGTGTGCAATGCCGCCCGTCAACGGCGCGACGTGGCCGATCTTGACGACTTGATCGGCGGACGCGTTGCTTGCAGCTGCAGCGCACAGCATTGCCGCTGCGGTGATCGGCAACAGCTTTTGCATCTTGATATTCATGTAAGTCTCCAGTTCGGTCCCAAAAAACGCCATCGCCCGGTGCCCCGCTGCCATCCCCGTGTTTGCCATCACTGGACGATTCGCCGGTTGCATCCTTCATGCACTTGGCCTCAAGCACGTGAAAACCGCCGCTTTTAGCAGCCGCCCGCTCGTACTTGCGCGCAAGTGTAGGTGATCAAATTAATTTGTGGGATTTTTTTGGGCTAGTGGTAACACTACCGATATACGCGCTCTGGAAGGATGATCGAATAGCGCTGCAAGCCCCGGTGGATAAGGGTTTCCGCTAATTTCGACATATTGTCGAAAGGTCGTTTCAATCGATTCGCGCGGGCATTTCGATTCGGTATTTTGTGACCTGGATCATTGAATGAAACGCGCGTGACACCCCGCGCGTTTCGTCGCCCGACATGAACCGTTCAAGCGGCCGAACCGGTGTTCAGGCCGCCGATGCGCGCCATTCCGCGTCGAGCGCGGCGACCAGTTGCGACGTCGTCAGCGCATCGCCGCGCCGCCGCGCGAGCGGCGCGCCCTGGCCGGCCCACAGCGACAGATAGTCGCCGTCGTTCGCGCGCGCGGCCGCCTGGCGCAGCGGCTGGGTCAGCGCGTTCTGCACCGGATACGGCGCGACGTCGGCCGCGTGCTCGCCGAGCCGCGCCATCAGCGTGTTGCGCAGCCCGCGTGCGTGACGGCCGGTGATCGCGCGCGTGACCTGCGTCGACGTATCGGCGCTCGCGAGCAGGCGCGCCTTCCAGTCCGCCGCGATCGCGCTTTCCGCGCACGTGAGGAACGCGGTGCCGAGTTGCGCGGCCTGCGCGCCGAGCGCGAGCGCGGCCGCGATGCCGCGGCCGTCCATGATGCCGCCCGAGGCCAGCACGGGCAGGCCCGTCGCGTCGACGAGCTGCGGAACGAGCGCGAGCGTGCCGATCAGCGCGTCGTCGGCGGCACCGATGAAGGTGCCGCGATGGCCGCCCGCCTCGGCGCCCTGCGCGGAGATCGCGTCGGCGCCGGCCGCCTGCCACGCGCGCCCTTCGGCCACGTGCGTCGCGGTGCCGATCACATAAGTGCCGGCGGCTTTCAGGCGCGCGACGTCGGCCGCGTCGAGCACGCCGAACGTGAAGCTCGCGACCGGCACGCGCAGCGCGACGAGCGCATCGAGCTGCGCGCGGAAATCGGGCGCGTAGCGCGCGGGCGCCGTGCCCGGCGGCAGGCCGAGCGCGGTATTCAGCGGGTCGATCGCCGCCAGCGCGCGCGCGACGGTCGCCGCGTCGGGCGCGGCTTCATCGGGCAACACGAACAGGTTGATCGCGAACGGGCGATCGGTCGCCGCGCGGATCGCGGCGACTTCGGCCTCGATACGCTCGGGCGCGAGCGCGCCGGCGCCGAAGCTGCCGAGCGCGCCGGCATTCGACGCGGCGGCAACCATCGCGGTCGTGGTCGCGCCGACCATCGGCGCCTGCACGAGCGGCAGGCGCAGGCCGAAGCGTTCGGAAAAGGGCGTGGAAAACGGGCGGGCAGACATGGCGAATCCTTCGATGACGATGCGCGAAAGCGCTTTGTAAAGGCCGACACATCGACTCTATCGAAGCGGCGCGGCGTCGAAAAATGAAAAATCGAGATCGAAACGATCGCTGCGCGAGAAGTGCCCGCGTGCGCTGCAGCACCGGTCGATTGGTGGCACACTAGGCCGCCCTCTTTTCACTCTCCGGTGCGCCTCGCGCACCCCGCACGCAGGAGTTCAGAACGTGACTGCCCAATGGATCGACATCCCGACCGGTAACGACAGCTTCGGCGGCTATCTCGCACTTCCCAAGCGCGGCAAGGGCCCTGCCGTCATCATCATCCAGGAGATCTTCGGCGTGAACGCGCACATCCGCGCGGTCGCCGACCAGTACGCGGCCGACGGCTTCGTCGCGCTCGCGCCGGACGTGTTCTGGCGCACGCAGCCGCGCGTCGAGCTGACCTACGACGGCGCGGATCGCGACAAGGGCATCGAGCTGCTGAAGAAGACCGACGTGGGTCTCGCGGTCGCGGACATCGTCGCGACGGCCGACGTGTTGCGCGCACGCCCCGAAGTGGCCGGCAAGCTCGCCGCGATCGGCTACTGCTTCGGCGGCCAGCTCGCGTATCGCGCGGCCGCGACCGGCAAGCTCGACGCGGCGGTGGCCTATTACGGCGGCGGCATCCAGAACGCGCTGGACCTCGCCGGCCAGGTCACGCAGCCGATCCTGTTCCACTACGCGGAAAACGACCACGGCATTCCGCTCACGGCCGTCGACCAGGTGAAGGCCGCGTTCGCCGGCCACGGCGATGCGTCGTTCCACGTGTACCCGGGCGCCGAGCACGGCTTCAACTGCACGGACCGCGCGTCGTACAACCAGCGCGCCGCGGCGCTCGCGCACGGCCGCACGCTGACCTTCCTCGCCGAGCATCTCTAAACAGGCCCTGCCGCGAGCCCGCCACGCCGGGCCCGCGTTATGCTCGCACCATCGCCACGAGTCACAACGGGGGTGACCGCGATGCACTCGGACTATCTCGCGCATGACGCAATCGGCCTCGCCGCGCTCGTGCGCGACCGCCACGCCAGCCCGCGCGAACTGCTCGACGCCGCGATCGGCCAGGCCGAAGCGGTGAACGGCGCGATCAACGCGATCGTGCTGCAGGACTACGAAGCCGCGCGCGCGCGTGCGGCGGCCGCGCCCCCGCCCGGCGCCGACGCGCCGTTCGCGGGCGTGCCGTATCTCGTCAAGGATCTCGGCGCGGCGGTCGCCGGGCTGCCGCTGTCGATGGGCAGCCGGCACTACCGGTATTTCGTGCCGACCGACGATTCACCGGTGATCGCGCGCAGCCGCGCGGCGGGCTTGAACGTATTCGGCAAGACCAACACGCCCGAGATCGGCCAGATGCCGTACACGGAACCGGAACTGTTCGGCGCGTGCCGCAACCCGTGGAATCTCGACCACACGCCCGGCGGATCGAGCGGCGGCGCGGCGGCGGCCGTCGCGGCCGGCATCGTGCCGCTCGCGCATGCGTCCGACGGCGGCGGCTCGATCCGCATTCCGGCATCGTGCTGCGGGCTGTTCGGGCTGAAGCCGAGCCGCAACCCGGTGCTCGTCGACCTGCCGTCGAACGGCGAACTCGTCGTCCAGCACGCGGTGTCGCGCAGCGTGCGCGACAGTGCGCTGCTGCTCGACGTGACGACCGGCCAGACGCTGCCGCCCGGCGCGCCCGGCACCTTCCTCGGCGCGCTCGATACGCCGCCCGGCCCGCTGCGGATCGGCCTCGTCGTCGATCCGATGCTCGCGCCGGCGCTCGCCGACGACACGCGCGCGGCGCTCGACGATGCGGCCGCGCTGCTCGAATCGCTCGGCCACCACGTCGAGCCCGCGACGCTGCCGATCGACTACGCGCGCGCGGCCGAAACCTTTCTGACACTGTGGGCGACGATCGCCGAGGACATGGTGCTCGGCGCGCGCGCGCTGACCGGCCGCACACCGCGGCGCGGCGAATTCGAGGCCGCGACGTGGGCGATGGCGGTGGTCGGCCGGCGTCTCGCGCGCACGCGCCTGCCGGACGTGCTCGAATGGCAGCGCCAGCTCACCGTGCAGGTCGCCGGTCTCGTGTCGCGTTACGACGCGATCCTGTGCGCATCGCTCGCGGGGCCGCCGGTGAAGATCGGCGAGCTGCAGCCGACGCCGTTCGAATCCGCGCAGATGAAGCTCGTCGCCGCGCTGCCGGTGAAGCCGCTGCTGAAGGAAATGCTCGCGAAATCGTCGGAGAAGGCGTTCGCGTGGGCCGGCTGCACCGAGCTGTTCAACCTGACCGGCCAGCCGGCGATGTCGGTGCCGCTGTACTGGAACGCGCGCGGGCTGCCGATCGGCGTGCAGTTCGCCGCGCGCCACGCGGACGACGCGCTGCTGCTCCGGCTCGCGCGGCAGCTCGAACAGGCGCGGCCGTGGTTCGACCGCCGCCCGCCGCTGATGCAGGCGCAGCGCTGATTCGGCGGCTTGCGCCGCGCGGCATGCGCGGCGCGTCACGATAAAAAAGCCCCGCCGGCGCAAACCGGCGGGGCTTTCACGCAGGCAACCGCGTGACGGCGCTCGTTACACCGCGAGCCGTTCGCAGATCGTCCGCGTGGCGGTCGCCAAGTTCAGCGTGTAGAAGTGCAGCCCCGGCACGCCCGCGTCGATCAGGCGCTGGCACAGGCTCGTGACGACGTCCGCGCCGAACGCGCGGATCGACTCGCGATCGTCGCCGAAGCTCTCGAGCCGGCGCGCGACCCAGCGCGGTACTTCGGCGCCGCACATCTCGGAGAAGCGCATCAGCTGCGAGAAGTTCGTGATCGGCATGATGCCCGGCACGATCGGCACGTCCACGCCAAGCTTGCGCGTATCGTCGACGAAGCGGAAATACGCATCCGCGTTGAAGAAGTACTGCGTGATCGCGGAATTCGCGCCGGCTTTCACCTTGCGCGCGAAATTCTCGAGATCGGCCTTCGGCGAGCGCGATTGCGGGTGGTACTCCGGATAGCCGGCGACCTCGATGTGGAACCAGTCGCCGTGCTCGGCGCGGATGAAACTGACGAGCTCGGACGCATAGCGCAGCTCGCCGACCTCGCCCATTCCCGACGGCAGATCGCCGCGCAGCGCGACGATGTGCCGGATGCCGTGCGAGCGGTACTGGTCGAGGATCGCGCGCAGGTTGTCGCGCGACGAGCCGATGCACGACAGGTGCGGCGCGGCCTCGAGGCCGTCCTTCTGCATGTCGAGCACGGTATCGAGCGTGCCCTGCTGCGTCGAGCCGCCGGCGCCGAACGTCACGGAGACGAATTTCGGCTTCAGCGGCAGCAGCTGCGCGCGCGTGGCGCACAGCTTTTCGACGCCGTCCGCCGACTTCGGCGGGAAGAATTCAAACGAGAGTTCGATCGATTTCATGATTCGATGGGATTGGGCCTGCGCCCGCCCGCGCTCAGCCGAAGTCGCGCTGGCCGAAGATCAGGGCGGACAGCAGCCACGACACGATGCTGTACAGGATCGAACCGAAGAACGCGGACCAGAACCCCGACACCTCGAAGCCCTTCAGCAGCGACGACGCGAACCAGAAGCACAGCGCGTTCACGACGAGGATGAACACCCCGAGCGTGACGATCGTGACGGGCAGCGTCAGCAGGATCAGCACCGGCCGGATCACCGTGTTGATCAGCCCGAGCACGACCGCGACGATCAGCGCGGTGCCGAAGCTCTTGATGTGGATCGACGGCACGAGGTACGTGATGATCAGCAGCGCGAGCGCGTTGATGACCCAGGTGAGGATGACGCTCATGGAGGGCTCCGGTTCGGTTGTCGATCGGTACGATCGGGGAGCGCCGCCGCGCCGCGCACGCCCGTTCGGGGCGCACGGCGCGGCGGCGGCCGCGCATCGGGGTCAATAGCGGTAGTGGTTCGGCTTGAACGGGCCGTCCTTCTGCACGCCGATGTACGACGCCTGCTCGTCCGACAGCACCGACAGGTTCGCGCCGATGCGCGCGAGGTGCAGGCGCGCGACCTTTTCATCGAGATGCTTCGGCAGCACGTACACCTTGTTCTCGTACTCGTTGCCGCGCACGAACAGCTCGATCTGCGCGAGCGTCTGGTTCGCGAACGAGTTCGACATCACGAACGACGGGTGGCCGGTCGCGCAGCCGAGGTTCACGAGGCGGCCTTCGGCCAGCAGGATCACGCGCTTGCCGTCCGGGAAGATGATGTGGTCGACCTGCGGCTTGATGTTTTCCCACTGGTACTGGCGCGTCGACGCGACGTCGATTTCCGAGTCGAAGTGGCCGATGTTGCAGACGATCGCGTTGTGGCGCATCGCCTTCATGTGATCGTGGTTGATCACGTGGTAGTTGCCGGTCGCCGTCACGAAGATGTCGGCTTTGTCCGCCGCGTATTCCATCGTCACGACGCGGTAGCCTTCCATCGCCGCCTGCAGCGCGCAGATCGGATCGATTTCGGTGACCCACACGGTCGCGCCCAGCCCGCGCAGCGACTGCGCGCAGCCCTTGCCCACGTCGCCGTAGCCCGCGACGACCGCGACCTTGCCCGCGATCATCACGTCGGTCGCGCGCTTGATGCCGTCGACGAGCGATTCGCGGCAGCCGTACAGGTTGTCGAACTTCGACTTCGTGACGGAATCGTTCACGTTGAACGCCGGGAACGGCAGGCGGCCGTCCTTTTCCATCTGGTACAGGCGGTGCACGCCGGTCGTGGTTTCCTCGGTCACGCCCTTGATGTGCGCGAGGCGCTTCGAGTACCAGTTCGCGTCGACGTCGAGGTGCGCCGCGATCGACTTGTACAGCGCGACTTCTTCCTCGTTGGTCGGCTTCGCGATCACCGAACGGTCCTTCTCGGCCTTCGCGCCGAGGATCAGCAGCAGCGTGGCGTCGCCGCCGTCGTCCAGGATCATGTTCGCGAATTCGCCGTTCGGCCATTCGAAGATGCGGTGCGAGAACTCCCAGTATTCGTCGAGCGACTCGCCCTTGAACGCGAACACCGGCGTGCCGGCTTCGACGATCGCGGCCGCCGCGTGATCCTGCGTCGAGAAGATGTTGCACGATGCCCAGCGCACGTCCGCGCCGAGCGCCTTCAGCGTCTCGATCAGCACGCCCGTCTGGATCGTCATGTGCAGCGAACCGGCAATGCGCGCGCCCTTCAGCGGCTGCTGCGCCTTGTATTCGTCGCGGATCTGCACGAGGCCCGGCATTTCGGTCTCGGCGATGTTGAGTTCCTTGCGGCCCCAGCCGGCCAGCGCCATGTCGGCGACGACGTAATCGTGGGAAGCCTTGGAATCGATAATGGCGTTCATCACGCCCTCCTTTCTAAAAAGTTTCTAGATTGGTGACGTGAGCGCCGTTCAGGAAGCGGGGCCGGCGGGAAAATCGCCGCACGGCTGCTTGGTGAAGCTCTCCGAGCCTGGCGGACACTGATGGCCCGTCGCAACGCTCCTCGGAAAACGGAGGGGATTGTAGCAAATCGGCGCGCGAAATGCGCAAGGACGATGCGTAGGCACGAGACGCGCGCGGCGCGGGCGCGCGCGGCCGTGGCCAACGGGGCAGGACGCCGGGGTCAGGACTCGGCGCCGACCCACGCCTGTTCGCGCAGCCGCGCGCGCAGGCGCGCGACGGCCTGGCTGTGCAACTGGCACACGCGCGATTCGCTCACCTCGAGCACCGCGCCGATTTCGCGCAGATTCAGGCCCCGTTCGTAGTACAGCGACATCAGCAGCTTCTCGCGCTCCGGCAGCCGCTCGATCGCCTCCACGAGCGCCTCGCGCAGGTGCTCGTCGAGCAGCGCCGACAACGGATCGGCATGATCGACGCGATAACGGTCGAGGAACGGCTCGTCGTCGGCCGCGCGATCGAAATCCTCGTAGTAGATGAGCTGGCTGCCGTGCAGATCCTGCAGCATCCCCTGGTATTCGTCGAGCGGCATGTTCAGGTGCTGCGCGATCTCGGTCTCGGTCGCCGAGCGGCCGAGGTGCTGCTCGACCTGGTGCACCGCGTGCTCGACCTCGCGCGACGTCTTGCGCAGGCTGCGCGGCAGCCAGTCGTTGCTGCGCAGCTCGTCGAGCATCGCGCCGCGGATCCGCTGCGTCGCGTAGGTCTCGAACTGCGCGCCCTGGTCTTCCTTGTAGCGGCCGGCCGCGTCCATCAGGCCGATCATGCCGGCCTGGATCAGATCGTCGAGATCGACGCTCGCCGGCATCTTCGCGACGAGCTGCAGTCCAAGGCGGCGCACGAGCGGCGCATATTGCGCGAGCACGTCGGCCTGGGACATCTTTCCTTGAGCGTTGTACATCATGGCTCCCTCCTTCGGGTGGCGCTCACGCGGCGTGTGCCGCGCCCGCCTCATACGACGGCTTGCCGCCGGCATGGACCGCGCGGCCCGCGCCCGAACCGGGGCGCATCGGCCAGTACAACAGGTCGGCGGCAATCTGCCGGTAGTCGCGCGCGGCAGCCGACGACGGGAACGCGTCGACCACCGCATGCATCAGTTCGCGGGCGTGCTCGACGAGCGGATCGGCGCTCACGCAGCCCGCGTCGGCGATCGACACGGTCAGGTAGCGGCTCGCGACGCCCGCGAGGTTGTCGAAGGCCGTCTTCGCGTCCGCGTGGCTGGCGACCTGATTGGTCAGCACGCGGAACTGCGCGAACGCGTGCGCGAAATGCAGCCGCTTCATGCACGCATACGCCTCGGTGATCGCCTGCGCGGCGACCCGCGTGACGATCAGCACGTCGTGCGCTTCGCGCGCGAGCGCCGACAACGATCCGTCGGCGCCGAGCTGCGCGTCGACGAGGACGATGTCGGCCGGGCCGTCGATGAAGTCGCTCAGTTGCGCGTCGCCGTAGCCGGCGCGCGCGAGCCGCGCGGCGCCGCACAGGCCGAAGCCGGCCGCCACCCGCGTGCGTTCGCCGTCGCGCAGCCACGCGCCGGCGAGCGTCGCGCTGGCCGAATGCACGTCGGCGCGCTCGTCGACGACGAGCACGTCCTTGCCGAGCGACGCGAGCGCCGCCGCGAGGTTCACGACGGTGGACGTGCAGCCGACGCCCGCCGGCCCGCCCGTCACCGCGACGATGCGCGACGCGCGCCCGGCCAGCAGGCGCCGCAGCCCTTCGGCCTGATCGATGATCCGTTTATCCAAATCGCACCTCGTGCAGCTCGGCGGTGGAACGTGCGGTCAGTGCGGAAAGCAGCGTCGGCATGTCCTCGTCTTGCGGCACGAAGGGCGAGCCGTCGCGCGGTACACAGAACGCGCTCTTCAGCAGGAATTTGGTCGATGCGACGTACAGGTTCTCCGGCACCTTCTGGCCGGTCGACACGTAGTGGACCGGCAGCTTGTAGCGGATCACCGTGTCGAGCACGCCGCCGAGGTGAGTCGCCTCGTCGAGCTTCGTGAGGATGCAGCCGGCCAGGTCCGGATGCTCGCCCGCGCTGCGGTACGCCTGCACGACTTCGTTCAGCGTGTCGCCGTGGCTCGTCGCGTTGAGCAGCAGCAGGCGCTGCACCGGCGCGTTCGCGCCGTGCAGCATCGCGATCTGGTCGGACACCGCGCGGTCGCGCTGGCTCATGCCGATCGTGTCGATCAGCACGATGTGCTTGTTGCGCAGCTCGGACAGCGCGAGCGCGAGGTCGCCCGCATCCTTCACCGCGTGAACCGGCACGCCGAGGATCTTGCCGAAGATGCGCAGTTGCTCGTGGCCGCCGATCCGGTAGCTGTCGGTGGTCAGCAGCGCGACCTTGCTCGCGCCGAAGCGCATCACGCAGCGCGCGGCCAGCTTCGCGGTGGTGGTCGTCTTGCCGACGCCCGTCGGGCCCATCAGCGCGAACACGCCGCCGCGCTCCATCAGCGCGTCCTCGCTGTCCAGCACCGGCAGGTTCGATGCGAGCACCGACTGCGCCCATTCGGCGGCCTGCTCGAAGGTCTGCGCGCCGTCGCCGGACGGCAGGTTGTCGACCAGCATCCGCACGAGCTGCGCGGAGAAGCCGGCCGCGAACAGGTGCTTCGTCAGCGCGCCGTGGACGGGGCCGCGACGCTGGCGGTCGTGCCACATCAGGCTGTCGAACTGCTCTTCCATCATCCCGCGCAGCTCGCCCAGCTCCTGCATCACCGTGTCGTTGACGATCCGCTCGATGCGCGACTTCACCGCATCGGCCACCACGGCGGCCGTGTCGGCGGACAGGTGCGTGCGTTCCGTCGCCCTGGCGCCGTATGCGGCGCCCGTGTCGGCTGCGCGCTTCGCAGAGGCCGGCGCTCCGGCGGCCGGCGACCGGCGTTCGGCGTCGCGCACGATGTCGCGCGCCCAGTCGGGCGGCGTCGCGCGGGCGGCGGCTTGCGGCGCGGGCGTGCTCGCCTGCGGCTCGGCAGACGCCTGCGCACGGGCGAGCAGCGCGTCGCGCTGCTGCGTCAGGCGCTTCGCGTGCTCGACGAGCCACGGTGCGGGTTCGGAAGCAGGCGCGGACGATCCGGCGGCCGGCATGCCTGCCGCGGCGGATGCGGCGCTCGACGGCGCTGCCGCCGCGGGCGCGTCCGCATCGATCGGCGCCGCGTGCGCATCCGCGTCTTGCATGTCGGCGCTCGCGCCGAACACGGACGAGAACACGTCCGGCAGCCCGCCTTCGCCCGCCGCATACGGATTGACGGCCGGGCGCGGAGCGATGCCCGGGCGCGACACGATGCCCGGCACGGCGGCGGCCGGCACGGATTCCGGCGCGCGCGACGTGGCGAGGCGCGGACGCGCGGCCGGCGGCGCCACCGCGGCGAGATCCGAATCGGCGAGTGCAACGATTTCGACGCTGCCGTCATCGAGCGTGCGGTTCGACAGCACGACCGCGTCGGCGCCGAGCGCCTCGCGCACGAGACGAAGTGCGTCGCGGCTCGTTGCGCCGGTGAATTTGCGAATGTTCAAGCGGAACCCCCGATGACGTTAACGACTTTGATCGTGCGTGTGTCCGGCACTTCGGCGTACGACAGCACTTTCAGTTGCGGCAGGCTGCGGCGCAGGAAACGCGCGAGCATCGCGCGCAGCGCGTGCTGCACCAGCAGCACGGGCGGCAGCCCGAGATTCTGTTGACGCAGCATCGCTTGCTGCGTGCCGGTCAGAAGGTTGTGCGCGAGGCCGGGTTCGAGGCCCGGATTCGCGCCGGTGGCGAGCGCCTGCGACAGCACGCGCTCCAGATTCGCGTCGAGGCCCATCACCTGCATTTCGCCGTTGCCCGGATACCACTGCTGCGTGATCGCGCGGCCGAGCGAGAGCCGCACCGCCGCCGTGATCTCGAATGCGTCGCCGCGGCCCGCATGCTCGGACACGGCCTCGAGGATCGTGCGCATGTCGCGGATCGGCACGCCTTCCTCGAGCAGGTTCTGCAGCACCTTCTGCAGCGTGGTGAGCGAGATCGTCTTCGGCACCAGGTCCTCGACGAGCGACGGCGCGTCCTTGCCGGTGCGCTCGACGAGCGCCTGCACTTCCTGGCGGCCGAGCAGCTCGGCCGCGTGCTGGACGACGAGATGGTTCAGGTGCGTCGCGACCACCGTGCTCGCGTCGACCACCGTGTAGCCGTACACCTGCGCCTGCTCGCGCAGCGCGACGTCGATCCACACGGCCGGCAGCCCGAACGCGGGATCCTGCGTGACGGCGCCCGGCAGCGCGGCCGTCACCTGGCCCGGGTTGATCGCGAGCCACTGGCCCGGAAACACTTCGCCGAAGCCGATCTCGACGCCTTTCAGCGCGATCCGGTACGCGTTCGGCCGCAGTTCGAGGTTGTCGCGGATATGGATCACCGGCGGCAGGAAGCCGATTTCCTGCGCGAATTTCTTGCGGATGCTCTTGATGCGCTTGAGCAGCTCGCCGTCGCTGTTCTTGTCGACGAGCGGGATCAGCCGGTAGCCGACTTCGAGGCCGAGCGGGTCGATCAGCTGCACGTCGTCCCAGGTCGCTTCGTGGCTGTCGGCCGGCAGCACGGCGGGCGGCGCGATGTCGGTCACGTCGCCGGCCGCCTTGCGGGCCGCCGCGCGCTTGGTCTGCGTGCGCGCCAGCCAGATCGCGCCGCCGCCGAGCGCGAGGAACGCGAAGTGCGGCATGCCCGGGATCAGCCCCATCAGCACGATGATCGCGCCGGTGATGTTCAGCACGCGCGGGTTCGTGAACAGCTGGCCGGTGATCTGCGTGCCGATGTCCTCGTCGGTCGCGACGCGCGACACGATCACGCCGGCCGCAGTCGAGATCACGAGCGACGGGATCTGCGCGACGAGGCCGTCGCCGATCGTCAGCAGCGTGTAGTTGGTGCCGGCCGCGGCGAACGACATGTCGTGCTGGACCATCCCGACGATCAGCCCGCCGATCACGTTGATCGCCATGATGATCAGGCCGGCGATCGCGTCGCCGCGCACGAACTTCGACGCGCCGTCCATCGACCCGTAGAACTCGGCTTCCTGCGACACGGCCAGGCGCCGCTTGCGCGCCTGTTCCTCGTTGATGAGGCCGGCGTTCAGGTCGGCGTCGATCGCCATCTGCTTGCCGGGCATCGCATCGAGCGTGAAGCGCGCGGACACTTCGGCGATCCGCCCCGCGCCCTTCGTGATCACCATGAAGTTGATGATCATCAGGATCACGAACACGACGATGCCGACCGCGAAGTTGCCGCCGACGAGGAAGTGGCCGAACGCCTCGATCACCTGGCCGGCCGCGTCGGGGCCGGTGTGGCCTTCGAGCAGCACGACGCGCGTCGACGCGACGTTCAGCGACAGGCGCAGCAGCGTCGAGAACAGCAGCACGCTCGGGAACGCCGCGAAGTCGAGCGGCTTCATCGTGTACATGCTGACGAGCAGCACCATCACGGACAGCGCGATGTTGAACGTGAACAGCAGATCCAGCAGCATCGGCGGCAGCGGCAGGATCATCATCCCCAGGATCATGCAGATGAGGATCGGCCCCGCGAGCGCGCGCAGGTTCTTGCCTGCGAATGGGTTCGGGCGCTTCGCGAACAGGCCGGTGGTCGGGGTGCTCATGCTGCGTTCCCTTGCTTGCCGAGGGCGTCCTCGGCTTCTTCACGTTCGTCGTCGGCGGCGACCGACGTGCCCTTGTCGAGTTCGGCCGGCACGTCCAGATCGACCGGCATCGCCGGGAACGCGCCGCCTTCCGAACGGAAGCGCTTGAGCTGGTAGACCCACGCGAGCACTTCGGCCACGGCCGAGTACAGCGAGCCCGGGATCTCGCGTTCGAGTTCGACGTTGTGATACAGCGCACGCGCGAGCGGCGGCGCTTCGAGCAGCGGCACGTTGTGTTCGGCCGCGAGTTCGCGGATGCGCGCGGCGACGAGGTTCACGCCCTTCGCGACGACCTTCGGCGCGCGCATCTCGCCGTCCGTGTATTGCAGCGCGACCGCGAAGTGCGTCGGGTTCGTGACCACCACGTCGGCCTTCGGCACGGCCGCCATCATCCGGCGCCGCGCGATCGCGCGCTGCTGCTGGCGAATCCGCCCCTTCACGTGCGGATCGCCTTCGTTCTCGCGATGCTCGCGCTTCACTTCTTCCTTCGTCATGCGCAGCTTCTTGTTGTACTGCCAGAGTTGGTAAGGCACGTCGAGCCCGGCGACCACCAGCATCCCGGCGACCGTCGTGCCGCAGCACACGGCGACCAGATGCAGCGCATCGGGCAGCGCGGCGCCGAGCGGCTGCGTGGCGAGGCCGAGCAGTTCGTCCTTGCTGCGCCAGATCGCGATGCCGCCGATCCCGCCGACGACCAGCGTCTTCGCGATCGACATCCCGAGCTGGATCGGCCCCTGGATCGAGAAGATCCGGCCGAGGCCCGAGATCGGGTTCAGGCGGTCGAACTTCAGCTCGAAGGTTTTCTGCGAAATCAGCCAGCCGCCGAGCGCCATCGGCGCGAGCAGCGCGGCGACGCCGGTGAGCGCGAGCAGCGGCAGCAGCGCGGCGAAGCCTTCGAGGCTCGCGCTGCCGGCCGCCGACAGCATCCGGTGGGTGTCGAACGCGGTCGCGCGATCGAACGTGAACGCGCCGCGCAGCATCGCCTGCAGATGCCCGCCCGACGGGCCCGCGAGCAGCCATGCGCCGTAGAACCCCGCCGCGAGCAGAGCGAACGAAGCCAGTTCGCGCGAACGCGCGACCTGCCCCTCCTCGCGCGCCTTCTCGCGGCGCCTGGGAGTGGCGGCTTCGGTCTTGTCGAGATCGCTCTCGTCTGCCACGGGGCCTCCAGTCGGGTACGGCGGAATGCCGCTTTCCAGTGACACCGATTATTCATGGAGGCGTCAAACGCCGATCGGTCGAGCAAAGCCGGGAAAGGGGGGTATTTCGGGGAATCGGGCGAGCGCCCGCGAACGCGGCTGGAACGGCGCGCGGCGCGGCGGAAAAACGGAGCCGCCCGAGCATGGGCGACGCGGCGGCCGCAAGCGAGGCGGCAGCGGCGGAATGCGCGGGGAACGGTGAAACGACGGGCGGGAAAGGCGCGAGAAACGGGAAAAACGGGAAAGGCGGGAAAAGCAGGCCCCGACGAACGGCGACGCGCGTCGGTCGGGGCAGGCGTCGGTCAGGCCGCCGGAATCGGGTCCGCGCCGAAGCGGTTCGGGCCTTCGGTGCCGCGCGAGCACATCCACACGAGCAGCAGGATGCCGCCGACGATCGGAATCAGCGCGAGCAGCAGGAACCAGCCCGAGCGGCCCGTATCGTGCAGGCGGCGCACGCTGACCGCGATGCCCGGAATGATCAGCGCGAGCGACACGAGGGAGATGACGCCGAGCAGCAGCAGCGTGATCAGGCCCGCATCGCGGCCCGCCGCGCCGATGATCTGGCCGACGATCGACAGCACGCAGCTCAGCAGCGCGAAATACCAGTATTCGGCACGACGCGCACGGCCTTCGAATGTCGCGTATTTATTCAGTGCGGCACGAACGGCTTCGGAAAAATTCATTTTATTACCCTCCTGTTTTATATTGGCACCCCGGAAACAACGCCGGAATTATATGATCGAATTTCGGTGGCTTCCATCTCTTTTGGCATATGGGGCAATACGCATTCAAATGACGCGGGAACGGCTGCAAGAGCGGATTTCGCGTCCCGGGCTTGCATGCCGCGTCATTTCAATAATCGTGAAGATCTGACAGAGGCGACCGTCCCGGATAATCCGGCTTTGATTACATCCGAATGAAATCGCGCGAATCGATAATCGATTCGAGTGCCCTTATTCGATTAACCGGCCGGCCGGCGATACGCAGGCGCGCCGGTCGCGGTGCCTTTCGGCATCGCCGGTTCCGTCCGAATCGCGCCCTACGGCGTCGGGACGGCACGGCCGGCCATCGCCGGCCCGAACAGCCTGACCGACCTGAGCGACCTAACCGGCCGCCGCACGCTGCAACGCGCCGAGGTCGAGCTTCTTCATCGTCATCACCTGCGCCATCACGCGCTCGGCGCGGGCCGGGTCGCCCGTCATCAGTTCGGTCATCTGCACGGGCACGACCTGCCACGACACGCCGAAGCGGTCCCGCAGCCAGCCGCATTGCTGCGCACGTTCGTCGCCGCCCTCGGACAAGCGCGTCCAGTAATGGTCGATCTCGGCCTGGTCGCGGCAGTTGACGACGAACGACACGGCCGGCGTCATCTGGAACACGGGGCCGCCGTTCAGCGCGACGAACGCCTGCCCGTCGAGCTCGAACGACACGGTCATCACCGCGCCCTCGGCGTTGCCGGACGCATGCGCGCCGGCCTTGCCGTAGCGCGCGACGTGCACGATGCGCGCGTTGTCGAACACCGATACGTAGAAACCGGCCGCCGCCTCGGCGTCGCGGTCGAACCACAGGAACGGCGTGATGCGCTGGATACGCGGGTTCATGCGCTGTCTCCTTCGATGTCTTGCCGGCACCGGTGCCGGTCTTACATCGTAGGCGCTATGTCGGCGCGTGGCGGCGATGCGGTCCGTAGCGCACGCGCGGCGCGCCGGAATAAAAAAGGGGGCGATCGCTCGCCCCCTCGTTCCTGCGTCCGGCGACGCCGCGTCAGAACGCGACGAACGGCTGCGCGCCGCCGCTCGCGGTCTTGTCCATCCCGAAGTAGATCGTCTTGCCGTAGAAGTGCGGCATGCCGATGTCGAGCCAGTTGGACGAGCCGAACGGCCCCGCGATGTCGTTGAACGCGAACGTCGACGCGTTCGAGAACAACGAATCCGCGTTCGCGACCGGCATCGACACGGTGCCCGACGCGCCGTTCTGGCCGCTCAGCGTGGCCGAATAGGTGGTCGTGGCCGACGGGCAGTAGAACTCCGTATTCCTCGAACAGACCGTCTGCGCCGAATCGTTGAAGAAATACGCGTTCGAGCCCGTGTCGAAGAACGCGGTCACGTTGCGCCCCTGGAACGTCGCGCTGACGTCGCCGGTCGTGGTCGACGTCAGCACCGTCTTGCCGCTCAGGTTCGGCAAGCCGAACGTCAGCGTGCCGGTCGCGCTCCCCTGCCCGTTGCTCGAGATGGCCGGCATCTGCACGCTCACGCCGTCGTTGTTCGCGAACCGGTGCACCGGGTTGGCCACCTGCTGCGCCAGCGGCACGAGCGTGACGGTGCAGCTCGCGTTGTCGCCGTTCGGGCACGCGTAGTAGTTGTTGTTCGTCGACGTCGACGTCGCGCAGGTCGTGCCGCAGTCGTACGGCGCCGGCCCGATGCCGAGGATCCCGTTCGCGCCGAGCGCGCTCGTCGAGTTGGCCGACGCGCCGCCGTTCGTGCACGAGCTCGGCACGTTCGTCGTGCCGAGGTCGCCGATGATCTGCACGGGCAGCGACGCGGCCTGCTCGCTGCCGATCGACAGGTCGACGGTGCGCACCGAGCCCCACGTGTAGCTCGACACGAACTTGCCGCATTCGGCGACCGGCGCGCCGCCGCTCGTCACTTGCGGCAGGCTGTCGTGCACGCCCGACACCGCGCTGCCGACGAGCCTCAGCCCGTAGGACGCGGTATCGACGAGCACGTTGTTGACGATCTGGCAGTTCGACGTGCCCGGCACGCAGACCTTCACGCTGATGGTCGGGATGTTGATCACGTTCGCGGCGCCGGCGGCGACCGTGATGACGGCCGTGTTGCCGCTGTTGCCGTCGGATCCGCCCGAGCCGTTATTGCCGGTATTGCCGGTATTGCCGTTGTTGCCCGAACTGCTGCTGCCGCCGCCATCGCCGCCGCCGCAAGCCGTCACGAGCACGGCCGTCGCGGCCAGGAGGCCCAGCACGCCGAACCAGCGCTTGAATGTACGAGTCATGCTCAAGATCGCTCTCCCGCTGTCACTGGATATCGGTGCCGGCCACGCCGGCCGGCAGCGCCGACGGCAGCCATGCCTGGCCGGAGAAGGCGCCCATGTGGCCGCCCGTCCGGATCACGAGGCCGCTCGTCTCGACGGTCACCGGCGCACGCCAGCCGCGCGCCCGGTGCGCCGCCTGGACGCCGGCGGTGTACTGCGGGAAATAGCTGCCGAGCAGCGACGCGAGATCCGGCATCGTCGGCCCGCGCCACGCGAGGCCGAACACGCTGCCGGCGGCCGACGTGTATTCGTGGATGACAGTGCCCGATCCGAGCGTGATCTCGCGCACGGTATAGGCGGCCGTGCTCGTCTGCACGCCGTCCGCCGAGCGCATCGCGCGCTGCAGCGCGCGCACGGTGGCGGCCTGATCGTCCGCCGGCGGCGACATCGGCGCGCCGCCCAGTTCCGCGTGTGCGTGGACGGCCCACAGCACACCCATTGCAGCCGTCGCATGCGCGACGGTCCAGCCCAAGCGTTTCAGCTTCACGTTCCCCCCCCAAGGCTTCGGTGCCGACGGCGCCGCCATCGGCCCGCGCCGCCTGCCCACTTATGAATCGTACGAATGACGCTACGTTGCTGCTGACGCGTAGTATGCCTGCGGAGTGTGTCAGCGTGTCAATTCGACGCAGGATCACGCCGCGCCGCGCAGCGGCGGCGGGCGTGGGAAACGAGACCGCGACGGGGCATGCGCGCATCGGGGCGGCCCCGCAGAACGGGGCGCCCGGCAATGGGGCGCGCGGATGCGCGGCGGCAGGATCAGAAGCCGAGGCTCGCGAGCAGGTCGTCGACCTGCCCCTGGTCCTGAACGACATCGGATTTGCCTTCCGGCGCGATCTGCGGGCCGTTCAGCAGCGATTCGGGGCTGCCGGTCGCGCTCATCGCTTCGGCCGCGAATGCCGCCGCGGTGGCCGCGAACTGCTCGCGCCGCTCCGGCGCGATGTTCTCGACGAGCACGGTGAGGAGCTGCTGCTCGATCAGGTAGACCATGTCCATGATCTTCTTGATCACCTGCCCGGTCAGATCCTGGAAATCCTGCGCAAGCATGATCTCGAGCAATTGCGCGCGAGTCGCCGCCGTCGATTCGGGCAGCGTGCGCAGGAACGCGCGCGTATCGTCCATCAGCTCGCGCACTTCCGCATGCTCGATCGGCGCGGCGTACCACTGCGCCCAGCGCGCATCGAGCGCCTCGGCTTCGTTCTGCACGCGCTCCTGCATCGGCTTCGCGATCTCGATCGCATTCAGCACGCGCACGGCGGCCTGCTCGGTCATCGTCGCGACGTAGCGCAGCCGGTCGCGCGCATCGGGCACGGCTTCCGCCGCGCGCTCGACATGCTTGTCGAGCCCGAGTTCGCGCATCGAATCGCGCAGCGTGCGCGTGACGTGGCCGATGCGCGCGAGGATCCGGTCGCTCGCGTAATCGGCGCCTTCGGCATGGCCGTCGGCATTGACCGCCGCGCCGGCAAGCGCCGCATGGATCGGCTCGTTCACGTTCAGCTCCCGGCCTTGGCCATCTTGTCGATGATCTTGTTCAGCTTCTCGTCGAGCGTCGCGGCCGTGAACGGTTTCACGACGTAGCCGCTCGCGCCGGCCTGCGCGGCCGCGATGATGTTCTCCTTCTTCGACTCGGCCGTGACCATCAGCACCGGCAGGTGCGTGAGCGTCGCGTCCGCGCGGATCTCCTTGAGCATCGCGAGACCGTCGAGGTTCGGCATGTTCCAGTCCGAGATCACGAAGTCGAAGCCGCCGCCGCGCAGCCGCGCGAGGCCGGCCGCGCCGTCCTCGGCCTCGTCGACGTTCGTGTAGCCCAGTTCCTTGAGCAGGTTGCGGACGATCCGGCGCATCGTCGGGAAATCGTCCACCACCAGGATTTTCATGCTCTTGTCCATCGTCGTTCCTTTCCAGATTCGTTTCCGTCGGGACGCGTATCGTGGCACGCGCCCCGTGACAGTCCATTCACACGCGCTGCACGCGGTCGCCCATCGTCGCCAGGCGCGCCATCACGCGGCGGCTCATGTCGGCGAGCGGCGCGACCTCGTCCGCACCGCCGAGCGCGATCGCCTCGCGCGGCATCCCGAACACGATACAGCTCGCCTCGTCCTGCGCGAACGTGTAAGCGCCCGCGCGTTTCATTTCCAGCAGGCCGGCCGCGCCGTCGCGGCCCATCCCGGTGAGGATCACGCCGATCGCGTTCTTGCCCGCGTGCGTCGCCGCCGAGCGGAACAGCACGTCGACCGACGGGCGGTGCCGGTTCACCGGCGGCTCGTCCGACAGTTGCGCAATATAGTTCGCGCCGCTTCTCGCGAGCAACAGGTGCGCGTGGCCCGGCGCGATGTACGCATGGCCCGGCAGCACGCGCTCGCCGTGCTCGGCTTCCTTTACCGCGATCCGGCACAGGCCGTTCAGCCGCTGCGCGAACGATTTCGTGAAGCCGGGCGGCATGTGCTGCGCGATCAGCACGGCCGGCGCGTCCGGCGGCAGCGGCGTCAGCACTTCGCGGATCGCCTCGGTGCCGCCCGTCGACGCGCCGATGATGATCAGCTTCTCGGTACTGACGAGCGGATTGTTGATCATCGGCGCGGCCGCGGCGCTGTCCGCCGTGCGGGCGGCGGCCTGCGGCTGCGGCGCCTGGCGCACGCGCGCGCGCGACGCCGCGCGGATCTTGTCGGCGAGCTTTTCCGCGTAGTCGAGCATCCCGTCGCGAATCCCGACGCGCGGCTTCGTGACGAAATCCACCGCGCCGAGTTCGAGCGCGCGCAGCGTGATTTCCGAGC
Organism: Burkholderia sp. AU45388; assembly: GCF_030481585.1. Taxonomy (NCBI): domain Bacteria; kingdom Pseudomonadati; phylum Pseudomonadota; class Betaproteobacteria; order Burkholderiales; family Burkholderiaceae; genus Burkholderia; species Burkholderia sp. AU45388. The sequence goes on from NZ_JAUJPV010000029.1 coordinate 69,889, forward strand.
CGCGCTCGGTCAGCGACGACACCATCACGACCGGCATCGGCCGCAGGCGCATCAGCTTCTCGAGGAAGTCGAGCCCGTCCATGCGCGGCATTTCGACGTCGAGCGTGAGCACGTCGGGGTTGTGCTGCTTGATGAGCTCGCGCGCGACGAGCGGATCGGGCGCGGTCGCGACCACCGTCATGTCGGGCTGGCTGTTGATGATCTCGGTCATCAGGCTGCGGATCAGCGCCGAATCGTCGACGCACAACACTTTGATCTTCTGCACTGCGGTCATGCCTCCTGCTTTCTTGATAGGTTCGCCGTCCGCGCGGCGCCGGCCGCGGCCGCGCTACCGCCGCCGGCCGGCGCGGCGCCGCGTCCGCCGAACAGCTCGATGCGCGGGCGCGCCGGCTGCGGCGCGGCAGGCCGCTTCGCGGCAAACAGCTCGACGTGCGCGCGACGGGCGCGCTCGGCCTCGCGCGCGAGCGCGGCTTCGCGTTCGGTCACGCCCGGCACCTGCAGCCGCAGCTTCTTCACCATCGCGCGCCCGCTGTGCGGCATGAACGCGACCTTGCGCGGATGCACGCCCTGCAGGTCTTCCGCGGTGATGCGGATGCGCTCGAGCGCGAGGTAGCGGCGCACGAAATCCGCGTTGCGATCGCCGATGTTGATCGTCGTCATCCCGGCGAGCACGGCCGCGCCGCCGAACACCTTCGCCTCGAAGCGCTCGCGGCGCCCGCCGGCCTTGATCAGCTCGTTGATCAGCACTTCCATCGCATATGCGCCGTAGCGCATCGATTCCGACGCGGCCGCGCCCGGATCGGCGCCGTCGTCCGGCAGCATGAAATGGTTCATCCCGCCGATGCCCGCGTACGGGTCGTGCAGGCACGCGGCGACGCACGAGCCGAGCACGGTCATCAGCACCATGTCCTCGGCGGTCGTGTAGAACTCGTTCGGCAACAGCTTCACGCCGGGGCGCTCGAAGTGGTTGTCGAAGTAGCGATTGGTCGCGATCGGCAGTGCGCTCATCCGCGCTCTCCATAGGCGGGCGCGCCGCCCGCGGCCCGCGCGCGCGACGGCATCGCGGCCGCCGCGCTCGCCTGCGCGCCGCGCGAGCGCGCGCCCTGCTCGACGTCGCGCGTCAGTTCGTACACCGTCTGCCCGCGCAGCCGGAACGCCTGCGTCACGTACGTGAAGTTCTCCGAATGGCCGGCGAACAGCAGCCCGCCCGGTTTCACGAGCGGATCGAAGCGCGACAGCACCTGCCCCTGCGTCGGCTTGTCGAAATAGATCATCACGTTGCGGCAGAAGATCGCGTCGAACGGCTTCGCGATCCCGTAGTCCGCATCGGTCAGGTTCAGCTGCTCGAAGCGGATCATCGCGCGCAGCTCGGGGCGCACCTTCACGCGGCCGGCCTGCGCGCCCGTACCCTTCAGGAAGAAGCGCTTGAGCCGCTCCGGCGACAGGTGCTTGACCTGGTCGTACGTGTAGATGCCGGCTTCGGCCTTCGCGAGCACCTGCGTGTCGAGATCGGTCGCGAGGATCGTCGCGCTGCGCGCGGCCGAATCGCCGAGCGCCTCGATCAGCGTGATCGCGATCGAGTACGGCTCCTCGCCGGTCGACGCCGCGGAGCACCAGACCGACACGGGCGCCGGCCGCGATTTCACGAATTCCGCCAGGATCGGGAAATGGTGCGCCTCGCGGAAAAACGCGGTCAGGTTGGTGGTCAGCGCGTTGGTGAACGCTTCCCACTCGAGCGGATCGTCTTCCTGCTCGAGCAGGTCGAGGTAGTCGCGGAACGTGTCGAGGCCGCGCGCCCGCAGCCGTCGCGCGAGCCGGCTGTAGGCCATGTCGCGCTTGTGCTCGGACAGCGAGATGCCCGCGCGTTGATGGATCAGCGCGCGGATGCGCGCGAAATCCGCGCCGGTGAACGCGAAGTCGCGCCCCGGCTCGCCCGCGCGGGGCGAGGCATCCGGTGCATCGGGTCGAAACGGCGCGCGCGCGTGCTGCATGGCTTAGAAGGTCTCCCAGTCGTCGTCGGACGCGCCGGCGGTCGCGGGCGCCGGCTTCTCGCCGTTCAGCGCCGGGCGCACGAGCGCGGGCTTCGCGGCCGGCTTGTCCGCCGGCGCGGCCGTCTTCGCGAGACGCGGGCCGTAGCCGCCCGCGGCGGCGCCGCCACGCGAAGCCGGTGCATCCTTCTGGGTCCGCGCGGCGGCATCGGCCGCACGCGTCGATTCGGGCGCCGCGGTCGCGGCAGCCGTGGCAGCCGTGCGCGACGCCGGCGCGGCGCGCCGTGCCGCCGGTTGGGCCGCCGGTTGGGCCGCCGGCTGCGGCGCCGGCAGCGCGGCGACCGGCGCATCGTGGCGCGACGCCGACGGCAGCGCCGCCGGTTCGTGGGCCACCGGCCGCGCGACGCTGCGCGCCGGCGCGAGCGCGATGCCGCCCGCGACGCGCCAGCCCGACACGATCGCCTTCATCTGGCGCGTCTGCTCCTCGAGCGACGCGGCCGCGGCCGCCGCCTGCTCGACGAGCGCCGCGTTCTGCTGCGTGACCGCATCCATCTGGCCGACCGCGCGGTTGACCTGCTCGATGCCGGTCGACTGCTCGTCGGACGCGGCGCTGATCTCGCCCATGATGTCGGTCACGCGGCGCACGGCCTGCACGATCTCGTCCATCGTCGTGCCGGCGCGCGCGACGAGCGCCGACCCGCTGTCGACCTTCTCGGCCGAATCGCCGATCAGTTGCTTGATTTCCTTCGCGGCGCTCGCGCTGCGCTGCGCGAGCGAACGCACCTCGCCCGCGACCACCGCGAAGCCGCGGCCCTGCTCGCCGGCCCGCGCCGCCTCGACGGCCGCGTTCAGCGCGAGGATGTTGGTCTGGAACGCGATGCCTTCGATCGTGCCGATGATGTCGACGACCTTGCCCGAGCTCGCCGCGATGTCCTGCATCGTCGACACGACCTGGCCGACCACGTCGCCGCCCTGCGTCGCGATGTCCGACGCGTTCACCGCGAGCTGGCTCGCCTGCCGCGCGTTCTCCGCGTTCTGCCGCACGGTGCCCGTCAGTTGCTCCATGCTCGACGCGGTTTCCTGCAGCGACGCGGCCTGCTCCTCGGTGCGCTGCGACAGGTCGATGTTGCCGGTCGCGATCTCGCGCGCGCCGACGTCGATCGACTCGGTGCCGCGATGCACGGCCTGCACCATCGTCGTGACGGCGTCCTGCATCCGCTTGATGCCGCCGAACAGGCGGCCGATCTCGTTCGCGCTGGCAACGTTGACCGGCTGCGTGAGGTCGCCGCCGGCAATGCGCTCGAAATGCGCGATCGCGTCCTCGATCGGCTGGACGATCAGCCCGCGCAGCACGAAGCGGATCGCGATCACGACGACGAACGCGATCGCGATGCCGGCCGCGATCAGCGCGATCATCATCGAGATCTGCGACTGCGTCTCGGCCTGGCGGTCTTCCGCGCGCTTCGTCAGCGCGGCGATCACGGCCGCCGCCGTCTGGTCGAACGCAATGAACATCGGGCTGATCTTCGTGTCGGCGATCGCGTGGTACGCGGCCATGTCGCCCGCGCGCGCCGCGGCGAACTCCGGCTCGACGCCTTCCTTCACGATCGTCGTGTGCCGGGCGGCGAGCTCGTCGAGAAGCGCCTGATCGACACCGAGCTTCGGCGTCGACTGGAACGCCTGCCAGTTCTGGTTCGACTTCCCATACAGCTCCTGCGCGCGGTCGAGCACCTTCGCCGCCTCGGTCGCATTGCCGCCTTCGGTCAGCGTACGAAAACGATCGAGCGCGACGCGCGAGCGCAGCAGCTGCGCGGCCGCGTCGTCGAGCGTGTGGATCGCCGGCAGGTCGACGTGCGCGATCTCGTCGAGCGAGCGGCTCGCGTGATTGAGCGCGTAGAGGCCGAGCCCGCCGACCGCGGCGGTCAGGCACACGAGGATGAGTCCGACCGCCGTGAGCGTCGTGCGGATCGACCAGTTATGCAACATTGCAGATTCTCCCGAAATTGCTGCGCGCGCGGCGCGCTTACCCGCCGAGTGTCTCGATCAGCGCCATTTCACGGCTCGACATCAGCTTCTCGATGTCCATCAGGATCAGCATCCGGCCATCGACCGTGCCGAGGCCCGTCAGGTACTCGGTCGTCAGCGTCGCGCCGAATTCCGGCGCCGGCATGATCTGGTCGGTCTGCAGCGTCAGCACGTCCGACACGCCGTCCACCACCATCCCGACCACGCGGTTCGACACGTTCAGGATGATCACGACGGTCTGGTGGTCGTACTCGACGCGGCCGAGGTGGAACTTGATCCGCATGTCGACGATCGGCACGATGATGCCGCGCAGGTTGATCACGCCCTTGATGAACTCGGGCGCGTTCGCGATGCGCGTGACGCTGTCGTAGCCGCGGATTTCCTGCACTTTCAGGATGTCGATCCCGTATTCCTCGTCGCCGAGCGTGAAGACGAGAAATTCCTGGCCCGTCGCGTCGCCGTGTTCGGCGTCGCGGCGGCTGGTCGCTGCCGCGTTCGCCGCGGCGGTATTGATCATTTGGACTTCAGCAGACACGTTTGCCCCCAATCGGTTGAATGGCGAGAGTCAGAAGACGGCGAGCTCGGCGCCCGCTCGGGCGCCGTGCATCGCACGGGTTTCACGGTTCAGCGCCGCGACGTCGACGATCAGCGCGACGCTGCCGTCGCCGAGGATGGTCGCCGCCGAGATGCCGTGCACCTTGCGGTAATTGGTTTCGAGGTTCTTCACGACCACCTGCTGCTGGCCGACCAGCTCGTCGATCAGCATCGCGAAGCGGCGCCCCTCGGTTTCCATGATCGTGACGATCCCCTGGGTCGGGTCGGTGCGCGCGTCGTCGACCGAGAACACCTCGTGCAGCGCGACGAGCGGCAGGTATTCGCCGCGCACGCGCACCACGCGCTCGCCGTTGCCGACCGTGTAGATGTCGTCGTTCGACGGCTGCAGCGACTCCATCACGAAGTTCAGCGGCAGGATGAAGATCTCGCTGCCGACCTTGACCGACATCCCGTCGAGGATCGCGAGCGTGAGCGGCAGCACGATCCGCGTGGTCGTGCCGCGGCCGGCCTGCGACGAGATCTCGACGTGGCCGCCCATCGACTGGATGTTGCGCTTCACGACGTCCATCCCGACGCCGCGGCCCGACACGTCGGTCACCGTCTCGGCGGTCGAGAAGCCCGGCGCGAAGATCAGTTGCCACACTTCGTCGTCGCTGATGTTCTCGGAGATCTGCATGCCCTGCTTCGCGGCCTTCGCGAGGATCCGCTCGCGGTTCAGGCCCGCGCCGTCGTCGCTCACCTCGATCACGATGTTGCCGCCGTGATGCGCGGCCGACAGCACGAGCTGGCCGACCGCGTCCTTGCCGGCGGCGACGCGCTTGTCGACGGTTTCGATCCCGTGGTCGAGGCTGTTGCGCACCAGGTGCGTGAGCGGATCGATGATCCGTTCGATCAGGCTCTTGTCGAGCTCGGTCGCCTGGCCGAACGTCACGAGCTCGACCTGCTTGCCGAGCTTGCCGGCGAGGTCGCGCACGAGCCGCGGGAAGCGGCTGAACACGTAGTCCATCGGCATCATGCGGATCGACATCACCGCTTCCTGCAGGTCGCGCGCGTTGCGCTCGAGCTGCGCCATTCCGTTGAACAGGCGGTCGTGCAGCGCCGGATCGAACGCGCTGGCCGTCTCCGCCAGCATCGCCTGCGTGATCACCAGTTCGCCGACGAGGTTGATCAGCTGGTCGACCTTCTCGACGCCGACGCGGATCGAGCTGCCTTCGGCGCCGCCTGCCGCCGTGGCGGCCGGGCGCGCGCGCTTGTCGTCGTGATGCGCGGCGGCGGCCGGCGCCGCATGTTCGGCCGGCTGCGGTTGAGCGGGCGGTTGCGACTGCGGCTGCGCGGCGGCTGCGGCGGCCGGGGCCGGCGCCGGAGCGGGTGCCGCGGCAGCCGGTTGCGGCGCGGCGGCCTGCGGCGCGAACACCTCGACGCGCGCGGGCGGCGCGGCGGCGGGCGGTTCGGCAGCTTCGGCAGCTTCGGCAGCTTCGGCAGCTTCGGCAGCTTCGGCAGCTTCGGCAGCTTCGGCAGCCACGGCTGCGGCGGCCGGCGCCGCCTGGGCAGCCGGCGCCGTGCCGCGCCCGACGCGGATCTGGCTTTCGTCGATCACGAAGCAGCACACCGCGACGATGTCGTCGGACGGCACCTCCGATTCGACCCACAGCGTCAGGTCCGCGCCGACTTCCTCGCGGCCGACGATCCGGCCGAGGTTGCCGAGTTCTTCGGTGAGCAGCGCCTGATCCTTCGCGTCGACGCCGACCAGCGTGATCTTCAAGTGCGGGCCGTCGGCGCCGGCATCGGCGTCGGCCGCCGGATGCGCGGCCGCCACGGCCTGCTCGACCACATGGTCGGGCGCACGGTCGCCGCCGACGGCGGGCTCGGCGGCCGGCGCGACGGCGGCGGCAACCGGCGCGGCCGGCGTAGGTGCGGCCGGCTCAGGCGCGGCCGGCGCAGGCGCCGCTGCGGCAGGCGCGCCGCCGCCGCTTTCGGCCTTCAGCCGTTCGAGCTTCGCGCAGATCGCCGCCGCGGCCGCCGCGTCCGGCTCGGCGCTCGCGCGGTAGTCGACGAGCTGGTCGGACAGCACGTCCTTGGTTTCCAGGAACGCGTCGACCATCTCCTTGGTCAACGTCAGCTCATGGTTGCGCGCGCGGTCGAGCAGCGATTCGAGGATGTGCGTCGTCTCGGTCAGCGCGGAAAAGCCGAACGTCGCCGCGCCGCCCTTGATCGAATGCGCGGCGCGGAAGATCGCCGCCAGATCCTCGGGATCGGGCGAATCGACGTCGAGGTTCAGCAGCAGCTGCTCCATCTGCGCGAGCAGCTCGTCCGCTTCGTCGAAAAAGGTCTGGTAGAACTGAGTGATGTCGAGAGTCATGCCCGGTCACCGGTTGAATTCATCGCGTTCATGTCAGGAAGCAGCCGGCTCGGACAGCGTGGCGACCAGGTCGACCAGCACGCCCGGGTCGATCGGCTTTTCGATCCAGCCGGTCGCGCCCGCCTCGCGTGCGGCGTCCTTGAACGCATCGCTGCCTTCGGTCGTCAGCACGAGGATCGGCGTGTGCGCGTACGCGGTCAGCTTGCGCAGCGCGGCGATCACCTCGAGCCCGCTCTTGCGCGGCATGTTCTGGTCGGTCAGGACCAGGTCGTACGGCGCCGTCGCCGCCATGTCGAAGCCGGCTTCGCCGTCCGGCGCCACCGTCACGTCGTAGCCCGCCTGCGCAAGCGTGGCCTGCAGCAGCGCACGCATGGTCGCGGAGTCGTCGATGGCGAGAATGGTTCGGATCATGTCTGTCTCGGAAACGTCAGGGTTTCGGCGCCACGGCGACAGCGCTCGCCACGATCGGGCGCGCCGCCGGCGTCGGGCCGCCGAGCTGCTGCGCGAGCAGCTTCGAGCCGGCCGCGTCGGCGGACAGCGTCGTCGTCGTCGCGTCGTCGCGCATCAGCGCTTCTTCGGATTTGCGATTCAGCACGATCACGCTGATCCGGCGGTTTTCCGGATCGAGCGGATCGGCCTTGTTCAGGTTCTGCGTCGACGCGAGGCCCAGCACGCGCAGCACTTTCGCCTCGTCCATGCCGCCGGAGATCAGCTCGCGGCGCGATGCGTTCGCGCGATCGGCCGACAACTCCCAGTTGCTGTAGCCGCCCTCGCCGCCCGCGTACGGCACGGCGTCGGTGTGGCCCTGGACGATGATCCGGTTCGGCACGTCGTTCAGCGTCTTGCCGATCTCGCGCAGGATGTCGCGCATGTACGGCTCGACGTGGTCGCTCGACATCGCGAACATCGGCCGCTTCTGCGAATCGACGATCTCGATGCGCAGCCCCATCAGCGTCGAATCGATGCGGATCTGCTGCTTGAACTGGCGCAGCGTCGGATTGGCCTCGATCGCGGCCATCAGCTTGATCTGCAGGTCGTGCAGGCGCGTCTGCTCGAGCCGGTCCTGCGCGCCCTGCGCCTGCGACCGGGAATGCTCGTCGCCCGCCTTCGCGAGGCGCTCGGCGAGCGGCGTCGTGCCGTCGGTGCGGCGCAGCGTGCCGGCATCCGTGCTCGACAGGTCGCGGCCGCCGCCGTTGACGATGCTGGAATCCTGCGAGCTGCGGTCGCCGCTGCCGAGAATCGCGGCCTTCAGCGGCATGTTGAAGTATTCGGCGATCCCCTTCAGCTGCACCGGCGTGACGGAACTCAGCAGCCACATCAGCAGGAAGAACGCCATCATCGCGGTCATGAAGTCCGCGTACGCGAGCTTCCATGCGCCGCCGTGGTGGCCCTTCTTCGCCGGGGCCACCCGCTTGACGACGATTGCGCGATCCTTGCTCTTGCTCATCGGTCGCTCCGCCTCACTTGGTCTTCACGCGGCGCACGTGTTCTTCGAGCTCGGAGAACGACGGACGCTCGGTCGAGAACAGCACCTTGCGGCCGAACTCGACCGCGATCGCCGGCGCATAGCCGTTCAGCGTCGCGAGGATCGTCACCTTGATGCACTGGAACATCTTGGTCGACTCGGCCACGCGCTGCTCCGCGAGGCTCGCGAGCGGCCCGATCAGCCCGTACGACAGCAGGATCCCGAGGAACGTGCCGACCAGCGCCTGCGCGATCATCGCGCCGAGCACCGCGGGCGGCTTGTCGGCCGAGGCCATCGTATGCACGACGCCCATCACGGCCGCGACGATCCCGAACGCCGGCATCGCGTCGCCGACGCGCATCAGCGCGTGCGCCGGGCCTTCGCCTTCCGTGTGATGCGTCTCGATCTCCTCGTCCATCAGGCTTTCGATCTCGAACGCGTTCATGTTGCCGCCCACCATCAGGCGCAGGTAGTCGGTCAGGAATTCGACGATGTGGTGATCGGCGAGGATCTTCGGGTATTGCGTGAAGATCGGGCTCTTTTCCGGATCGTCGATGTCGGCCTCGAGCGTCAGCGTGCCTTCCTTGCGTGCCTTCGCGAGCAGCACGTAAAGCAGCGCCATCAGCTCCATGTAGACGTCCTTCGTGTATTTCGAGCCCTTGAAGAGCGTCGGCAGGACGCGCAGCGTCGCCTTGATGGTCTTGACGCCGTTGCCGAGGATGAACGCGCCGACGCCGGCGCCCACGATCATCAGGATCTCGATGGGCTGGACCAAGGCGCCCAGATGCCCGCCTGCCAGCGCATAACCGCCGAAGACGGACAACAGCGTCACGAGTGTTCCCACGATAATCAGCACTGCCTGTCCCTCACGAAAGACCGGCGGGAAGACCGCCGTTAAACAGGTTTACGGCAGTCGGCAGGAAAACTTTCGCGGCCGCCCGGCGGTAGCCCGACGGTGTTTACCAGCAATGCGCAGACGATTCGCGCGGCCCGCGGACGTCGCTCGCGCGCCGCTCGCGGCCCGTCCGGCCTTGCCCGGCCCGGCGCTCAGGCCACGGCGGCGGCCAGTTCGGCGCGCGCGGCGGCGGCCTTGCGGGTCTTGCCGGCGCGCGACGGCGGCTGGCACAGGCCGCACACGAAACCTTGATGCGGATCATGCGCATGCGCGACGAAGTGGCCGCCGCAGCGCGTGCAGGGCGTCATCTGCAGCATCCCCGAATCGAAGAAGCGCACCAGCGTCCACGCCCGCGTGAGGCTCAGCGCGGCCTCGTCGCCAGACAGGTTCACGTGCTCCAGATAGAGCCGGTACGCCTTCACGATCGACTGGATCGGGTCGCAGCGGCCGTGGTCCTGCATGAACCGGTACATGTTGTAGAACAGCGACGAGTGGATGTTCGGCTGCCACGTCATGAACCAGTCGGTCGAGAACGGCAGCATCCCCTTCGGCGGCGACACGCCCTTCAGTTCCTTGTACAGCTTGATCAGACGGTCCCGCGACAGGCTCGTCTCCGCCTCCAGCAGCTGCAGCCGGGCGCCCAGTTCGATGAGTTCGATGGCGAGGGTGATTTCCTTCACCTCGATCACGACGCTTTTGCTTGCCATGGTGATAACCGTCCGCTTGACGTTGTGCGAATGAATGGCCAATACGCTGCCGGCCGGCGCGGCACGCCGGGACGAACGCAAGGCGGGATGGATCAGCGGACGCCTTCGACCTGCTGCCCGGCCATCAGGATGGCCGAGTGGGCGTGCGCGACGACATCGCTGCGGCCCTTGTCGGCGAGCGACGACAGCAGCGCGTGATCATCGAAGCGGAAGCGGCACAGCATCTGGTTCGACGCGGCCAGCTTCACGGTCTGCGCGAGCGTGAGGTTGGCGAGCACGTCGGCCAGTTCCTGGGAAATGCCCATGCGAAACATGCCCATCGCCTTGTCTTCCCGCAGCAGTCGCTGCGCGAGGAGGAGATACGACAGGTTGACCTCTTTGATCTCACTGAGCATTTCACTGGTGGCGCTCATGATTCCCCCGTTAAAAAACTGTGCTTTGGCCAATCATGTTATGAAAACGTTTGCTCGATCAGCGCGCACTGGGCGCTCAGTCGGCTCGTTTATAGTCTTACAGGGCGAATTTTGGCCAAACGGGATTTATGTCGGTATCAGCGAAGTGGCGTATGCCGTGCAGGATTTGTCTGTAAACCGTGTAGGAATTTTTCCGACAAGGCGAATTGAAAGGAACGGTCGGAAAAACGGATTGCAACGCGGATTCGGTTGCGAGGGGCGCCGATGGCCGCCGCGCCGGGAGCGGAAGGCTTGCCGGCAAGGCGCCGGCAATCGGATCGGTAAAAATTATAGTGCTTTTTCACGATAGCGCAACAATAGTTATGGCTGTCGCGCTTCATGATTCCGTGCCCTTTTTCTCGGGGTTTTCGCGTATTTCATCGTGTAACAAGCCTTAAGTGTTTGAAAAAACACTCGAACCCCTCAGGGCGATATCGATAATGGACTCCAATGGGCGGCGGCGCGAGCCGTGCCGGCCCGCCCCGCAGCTTGCCGCCGGCGCTCCGCGCACCCCGCCCAGGGCCCGGCCACGTATCGCGAACCGCGTGCGTCGGCAAGTTCCGCAACCTTGTACGGGATCCGCATCGGCGCCGCCGCGCGCTCGGATCGACACAGGAGAACATCCATGCGAATTGCCCAGATCGCGCCGCTTTACGAAGCCGTCCCGCCGAAACTCTACGGCGGCACCGAGCGTGTCGTGTCCTACCTCACCGAGGCGCTCGTCGAACTCGGCCATGACGTGACGCTGTTCGCCAGCGGCGACTCGGTTACGTCGGCCCGTCTCGAGGCGGCCTGGCCGCGCGCGCTGCGGCTCGACCCGTCGATTCGCGATTCGATGGCGCCCCATATGCGGCTCCTCGAGCAGGTCGCCCGGGTCGCGCACGAATTCGACGTGCTGCACTTCCACCTCGACTACCTGCCGTTCCCGCTGATGTCGCGCCTCGACACGCCGTACGTGACGACGCTGCACGGCCGCCTCGACCTGCCGGAGCTGCAGCCGGTGTTCGACGCGTTCCCGAATTCGCCGGTCGTGTCGATCTCGAACAACCAGCGCAAGCCGCTGCCGCAAGCCGCGTGGGCCGGCACCGTCTACCACGGGCTGCCCGACACGCTGCTCACGCCGCGGCCGGACGTGAAGCCCGAATACCTCGCGTTCCTCGGCCGGATCTGTCCCGAAAAGCGTGTCGACACCGCGATCCGGATCGCCGCGCAAAGCGGGCTGCCGCTGAAGATCGCCGCGAAGGTCGACAAGGCCGACGCCGACTACTTCAAGGAAGTGATCGAGCCGCTGCTCGACCAGGCGCATGTCGAATTCATCGGCGAGATCAACGAAGCGCAAAAGCCGGCGTTCCTGTCCGGCGCGAAGGCGCTGCTGTTCCCGATCGACTGGCCGGAGCCGTTCGGCTTGGTGATGATCGAGGCGATGGCGTGCGGCACGCCGGTCGTCGCGTTCAACCGCGGCTCGGTGCCGGAAGTGATCGAGGACGGCGTGACCGGCTTCATCGTCGAGGACGTGCAGGGCGCGGTCGGCGCGCTGCACCGGATCGACAGCCTGTCGCGCACCGCGATCCGCGAGCGTTTCGACACGCGCTTCAGCTCGAAGGCCATGGCGCAGCGTTACGTCGAGACCTACGAATCGCTTTGCGCGGCCACCAAGCAACCGGCATTGCGCCGGGTCGCGGGCGCCTGACACGGAAATCCGCGCGGAAATACGTCGTAAATCCGCGCGAAAATCGACACGCAAAACAAAAGAGCCGCATCGTCGATGCGGCTCTTTCTATTTGGCTTTCCCTCACTCGATCAGGAAACGATCGCGGTTTTTGCCGACGATCCAATTCGGCGGCTTGCCGCGCCCGCTCCAGGTTGCACCCGACTTCGGATCGCGGTATTTCGGCGGCAGCGGCGCCTTCTTCGGCGGACGCCCGCGCCGCGCTCGCTCCGCGAAGCCCAGATCCTGGGCCGTCAGGCCATATTCGGCAATCATGCGCTGGACATCGGCGATCACCGCCGCCACTTCCTGGCGCCGCACGTCGTCCGCCTGGGCTTGCAGATCGGCGATCTGAGCCTTGAGTTTCGCGTATTGAGACATTTTTCGACTCCCCTTTTTCGATGATGCGGCCCCGGCGACTCCGGCCGGAACACCAACATCCGTTACGTCATCCGCACTGCCGCCCTGCCCTTCGAATTAATGCTGCCATCTTTAACCGAATCGCCTATATCGAGAATGCGGACTTATTCTAATAAAGGCATTCGTCGACCATTCAAATTTAACAATCGTTTACCCTCCCGGGCCCGATTCATTTCCTATAATCCAGACCAATTCCCGGTAACGCGATAAATGCGTTGCGTCGCGCCGGGTCTTCAACCCACCTGGACGAGATCCTTACATGAATCTTTCTCAGCGTCTCGCTGCAGAGGTATTCGGCACGTTCTGGCTGGTGCTCGGCGGGTGCGGAAGCGCCGTGCTGGCCGCCGCCTTTCCGGGGCTCGGCATCGGCTTTGCCGGCGTCGCACTCGCCTTCGGCCTGACCGTGCTGACGATGGCATTCGCAATCGGCCACATCTCGGGTTGCCACCTGAATCCGGCGGTCAGCGTCGGCCTGACGGTCGCCGGCCGCTTCCCGGCACGCGATCTCGCGCCGTACATCGTCGCGCAGGTCGTCGGCGCCACGCTCGGCGCATTCGTGCTGTACCTGATCGCGACCGGCAAGCCGGGTTTCGACGTGGTCGGCAGCGGCTTCGCGACGAACGGCTTCGGCGATCGCTCGCCCGGCCACTACTCGCTCGCCGCATCGTTCATCTGCGAGGTCGTGATGACGGGCTTCTTCCTGTTCGTGATCCTCGGCGCAACCGACAAGCGCGGCGTGCCGGCCGGCTTCGCGCCGATCGCGATCGGGCTGTGCCTGACGCTGATTCACCTGATCTCGATTCCGGTCACCAACACGTCGGTGAACCCGGCACGTTCGACCGGCCCGGCGCTGTTCGTGGGCGGCGACGCGATCGGCCAGCTCTGGCTGTTCTGGGTCGCGCCGCTGATCGGCGCGGTACTCGCCGGGATCATCTACCCGCTGGTCGCCGGGCGTGACGACGCCGTCGACCTGCTGCCCGCATCAGCTCGCACAAGCGAATAAAACACTACGGGGTCAAGCGAGCAGAGCAGCGAGCCTCACGCTGTCGAAGAACACGAGGCAGGCAATTTCGACGGGCGCCCATGCGGCGCCCGTTTTTCATTTCGGCGCAGGGAACGGCGCCGGGGCGGGCGCTCAGGACGCGACGACGTCGTCTTCGAGCGAGAACAGCGTGCGCAGGTGACGGGCGACGCCCGCGTCGAAGTTGTTGCCGATCCGCGGGATGTGCGGCAACCGCGCCACCAGATCGGGGTTCGCGTTGTTCATCATGAACGCGTGACCGGCGGTTTCGAGCAGGTCGATGTCGTTCATGTTGTCGCCGAACGCGATGCAGTGGCCGGTATCGACGCCGAGCCGCGCGAGCACGGTGCGCAGCGCGCGCCCCTTCGACACGTTCGCGGTCATCACTTCGAGGCAGTCGGGCAGCGAGTACGTGACGTACAGCGTATCGCCGAACTGCATGCGCATCTGCTCGGCGACGACCGCCAGATCGGCCGGTTCGCCGATATACAGCACCTTCGCGATATCCGCGCCGTCGTGCGCGGCCATGTCGATCACGTCGTACCGGAAGCCCGAATCCTGGTGGAATGCGAGCAGGTGCGGCGCTTCGCGATCGATCAACCAGCCGTCGTTGGTGAACAGGTTGACGATCACGCGGCCGTGCGCGCCGACGACTTCCGGCTGCACGAGGCGGCGCACGATCGCTGCGTCGACGTTCTGCGCATGGATCGTCGTGTCGTCCGGCGTATGCACGCGCGCGCCGTTCGACGTGATCAGGTACGGCCGGATGCCGAGCACGTCGCGAATGCCGGCGACGTCCGCATAGTGGCGCCCCGTGGCGATCACGAACTGCACGCCGTCGCGGTCGAGCCGGCGAACGGTGTCGATCGTATACGGGTCGAGCTGGTGGTCGCTGTTCAGCAGCGTACCGTCGAGATCGGTGGCGATGACTTTATACATGGGGCGGGAGAGCGGCGCTCGCGGCACGGAAGAAGCGTCATTTTAACGTCGTGCCCCGCAGCGCGCCGGACGGTTGCCGGCCACGCGCCGCCCGGGGTGCTGCCGCGGCGCGGCATCCATCCCGCTCGCGCCCCGCCCGGCTCAGCCGCCCTGCGCCGCGCGCAATGCCTGCAGCGCGAGCCGCAGCGCGCCATGCGCCGAATCGTCGAGCGGCGCGCGCAGCCGGGCGGCGTGCTGCGCCGGCACGGCCGGCGCGAGCGCGTCGGCCAGCCCGCCGCACAGCGCGACCGGCAGCACCTGCCGAGGATCGAGCGCGTCGATCATCTTGCCGATCTCGTCGCCGGCCTGCGCGATCAGCGCGCTCGCGACCGGATGCGTGCGGTGCGCGAACACGACCGGCGCGAGACGCGCGTAGATCGTCTGGTTCGCGTCGCACGACCACTGAACGAGCGCGTCGCGATCCCGCGCACCCGTTTCCGCGAGCAGGGCCGCGGCAAACGCGTCGCGCGGCACGCGGCCGTCGAGCGCCTGTTGCGCATAGGCGAGCGCGCGCACGCCGAGCCACGCGCCGCTCGCCTCGTCGCCGGACGGAAAGCCAAAACCGCCCGCGATCCGGCACGCGCCGCCCGCATCGAGCGCCGCCGCGATGCTGCCGGTGCCGAGCGCGACGATGAGCCCCGGCGCGCCGCCATGCGCGCCGACGACGGTCGTATACGCATCGCTCTCGATCGCGAGCGCGCCGAGCGGCGCCCGCGCGCGGAATGCAGCGAGCCACGCTGCGTTGTTGACGCCCGCCAGCCCGCAGCCGAGCGCGCACTGCGCCCAGTCGAACGCGAGGCCGGCGTGCGTGAACGCGTCCGCGCACGCCGCGCCGATCGATGCCCATGCGCGCTCGATGCCGAGACCGAGCCCCGACGGGCCGCCGCGCCCCTGCGCGAGCTCGCGCCCGTGCCGGTCGGCCAGCACCGCGCGGGTGCCCGTGCCGCCGCCGTCGATGCCGATCGCAAAAAGTAATGCCGCCATGCCTTCATCCCGCTGATTCGAACAGGCGCCAAGCTTAACCGGATCGGCGCCGCGCGCCCATCTGCCGTTCGGCCGGCTATCCCGCCAAAAGGGCTTCCGCTATGCTGGCGCGATCGAATCGATACTGAAAACGAGGCAGACGATGTCGCAGCGGTGCAACTGGGTGAAGACGGAAGCGGACGCTCACTATCACGATACCGAGTGGGGCGTGCCGTCGCACGACGATCGCCACCTGTTCGAAATGCTGATCCTGGAAGGCGCGCAGGCCGGGCTGTCGTGGTCGACGATCCTGAACAAGCGCGCGGGCTATCGCGAGGCATTCGCCGATTTCGACGTCGATGCCGTCGCGCGCTTCACGCCCAAGCGCATCGAGAAATTGCTGGAGAACCCGGGCATCGTGCGCAACCGCGCGAAGGTTGAATCGGCGGTGACCAACGCGCGCGCGGTGCAGCGCATCCGCGAAGAACATGGGTCGCTCGCCGCGTTCCTGTGGTCGTTCGTCGGCGGCACGTCGATCCAGAATGCGTGGCAGTCGTACCGCGACGCGCCCGCCTCGACCGAGCAGTCCGACGCGCTCAGCAAGGCGCTGAAGGCGTACGGCTGCAAGTTCGTCGGCTCGACGATCTGCTATGCGCTGATGCAGGCGACCGGCATGGTCAACGATCACGAAGCCGGCTGCCCGTGCCATGCGCAATGCGCGGCGCTCGGCGGCAAGCAGCCGGCACGCCGGCGCAAGGCGGGCTGACGCGCAGGCCTGAGCGCGAAGATCGACTTCCGAACGCCGCCGCACCGCCGGCCATCGGCCGAAACAGTCGCGCCGCAACGGTCCGGGGGCTTTCCCGGCCCGCAAAAGCAAAACGGCGGAGCGGCCTCTTTCGAGGCACACTCCGCCGTTTCGCGGCGAACCGTCAGATGCTCTTAGTGGAGCTTCTTCGGCAGCATCTGGCTGCGCAGGCGCTTGTGCAGGCGCTTGACGGCTGCTGCCTTCTTGCGCTTGCGGACTGCGGTGGGCTTTTCGTAAGACTGGCGCTCACGCAGTTCAGCGATCAGGCCATTTTTTTCGATAGCGCGACGAAAGCGGCGAATCGCCACTTCGAACGGCTCGTTTTCTTTCAGAAGAATCGTCGTCATGTCGTTCCTAAATTGCTTAAACGGTCAAAAACGTAGCGGCCAAGCGCCACGCACCGGCCATCCGAGCGTCCCCACAACAGGCGAAACGAGCGGAAATACGGCCTCGGAGGCCGGAAAAGAGAGGCGGAAAGCACCGCGAGTACGCTTCACAACCGCGTGCAGCGCCGCGTTTGACTGCCAGCAGACATGCCGAAACCGGCAAAGGCGTGACAGAAAATCTCAATTCAGCCCGCCATCATAGCAGGGAATCACAGACAAAACCACCCTTTTGTCGGTCACCGGCAAACGTTCCACCCCATCTCGCGATTCTCGCGCCACGGCCACCACGCCGCCCGCCATGCCCCATGCGCCTTCCGGGCAAAACCGGCCCTTCCGTCCCGAATTTCCTCAAACATCCCTCTAAAGTTTTCGCCGGGTGCCGCCGTCAACCAGGAAAGGCGGGCAGCGCCAGACGCAAAAAAGCGCCACGCCGAAATCAGAACCTGTCTGTATCTCAGGCATTTTCCAAAACGAGGAAGCAAATGCTGAACATCAACACCAACATCCTTTCGCTGACGACGCAGACGAATCTGTCGGGCTCGCAAAGCGCACTGTCGCAAGCAATCAACCGCCTGTCTTCGGGCAAGCGCATCAACACCGCTGCTGACGATGCAGCAGGCCTGGCGATCTCGACGTCGCAAACGGCGGCAATCAATGCGCTGACGCAAGGTGTTGCAAACGCGAACAACGGCATCTCGATGATCCAGACCGCCAACGGCGCGCTGCAATCGACGGTCGACAACCTGCAGCGTATCCGTACGCTGGCGCAACAAGCAGGCGACGGCTCGCTGGATTCGAGCGCCCGCGCGAACCTGCAAGCTGAAGTGACGACGCGTCTCAGCGAAATCGACCGTGTCGCATCGCAAACGACGTTCAACAGCCAGACCATCCTGGGCGGCGCCGGCAGCGTCACGTTCCAGATCGGCGCAGCAGCGAACCAGGTCGTTACCGTCGACTTCGGCACGGCGAACTGGAACAGCACGGGCATGAGCGTGAACAGCCTGAGCGTCGCCACCCAGTCGGGCGCGCAATCGGCGATCACGGCGATCGACGCGGCACTGAAGCAAGTCAACACGTTCCAGGCAACGCTGGGCGCAGCACAGAACACGTTCCAGGCTGCGATCTCGACGACGCAAACCCAGGCAACCAACATGACCGCCGCTCGCTCGCAGATCACCGACGCGGACTTCGCGACGGAAACGGCGAACCTGAGCAAGGCGCAAGTGCTGCAACAAGCTGGTATCTCGGTTCTGGCGCAAGCGAACTCGCTGCCGCAGCAAGTCCTGAAGCTCCTCGGCTAATCGAGCAGCACCCGCGGCGGGCCACGTGCCCGCCCGCCTCCGGGCACGGCGGCGTCGCCATGCGACGCATCGCGACGCCGCCGAAACCGCCCGGACCGGAATTCTCCAGGGAGGCACGCCTCCCTCTTTGCATTGAACCGCGGCGCCCCGCCGCATCGCGCACGTTGATTGCGCGGACGACCGGAGCAACGGCATGGCCACCACGACCCCCGTCAGCAGCACGGACATCAGCACCATCCTGGCGAATGCAGGTCAATCGATCATCAGCGGCGCGACGAATTCGACGCTCGACGTCAATACGCTCGTCACGACGCTGGTGAACGCGAAGACGGCCGGGCAATTGCAGGCCCTGCAGACCCGGCAGACGAACGACAATACGCAGCTGTCCGCGATCGGCCAGCTGAAGGGCGCGCTGTCCGCGCTGCAGACCGCGCTCACCGGCCTCTCGGACGGCACCGCGCTCGGCAGCCTGGCCGCGACGGCGAGCGGCACGGGCATCGCGACGACGATCAAGAGCGGCAGCGGCGCGGTGGCCGGTTCGTATTCGGTCAATGTCACGCAGCTCGCGACCGCCAACAAGCTGTCGTCGGCCGGCGTGACGTCGGCGGACACGATCTCGGCCGGCTCGCTGAGCATCACCTTCGGCAGCAACCCCGCATTCAACGTCAACGTGGCGGCCGGCGCGTCGCTGTCCGACATCGCGTCGTCGATCAACTCCGCGTCCGGCAATGCCGGCGTCACCGCGTCGGTCATCACCGGTTCGGACGGCCAGCATCTCGTGATGCAGTCGAACGCCACCGGTGCGGCCAACACGATCTCGATCACGGGCACCGGCGTCAACTCGAAACTGACGTCGGGGTACACGACGGTCACGCCGGCCGCCGACGCGAATCTGACGATCGACGGCACGCCGGTGTCGAGCGCGTCGAACAACGTGTCGGGCGCGCTGACGGGTGTCACGCTGGCGCTGTCGCAGGCCGCGGTCGGCACGACGCAAACCATCACGCTGTCGCAGGACACGGCCGCGGCGACGACCGCGATCAACAATTTCGCGACCGCGTATACCAACTTCGTGAATACCGCGAAATCGCTGTCGAGCTACGACTCGACAGCGAATACCGCCGGCCCGCTGCTCGGCGACGCGATGCTGAACACGATCAGGAGCACACTCGCGACGACGCTCAGCAGCGGCGTCACGACGGGCGGCACGACCTATGCGCTCGGCAGCATCGGCATCAACGTGGATTCGACCGGCGCGATGTCGGTCGACACCGCCGCGCTGACCACCGCGCTCAAGTCGAACAGCTCCGCGGTGACGGCGATCTTCAACCAGACGAACGGCATCGCCCAGGCGCTCAATGCGAACATCAACTCGTACACGCAGACGTCCGGCCTGATCGACCAGCGCACCACCGCGATCAACGCCGATCTGAAGAGTGTGCAGAGTCAGGCGACGCAACTGCAGAGCTACTCGGACCAGTTGACCAAGCAATACAATGCGCAGTTCACCGCGCTGAACACGCTGATGGCGACGATGGCGAACAACACCCGCTACCTGACCCAGCTGTTCGGCGGCCAGAACAGCGCCGGCACGCTGGCCAACAACAAGTAAACGTTGGCCGCCCCCCTTCGGAGCAGAACCATGACGAACGACACCCTGTCCCGCGCCTTCGATCTGACCCGTGCCATGCAGTCGGCGGCCGATGCGCGCGACTGGGTGCGCGTCGCGGCCCTCGCCGACGAACGCTCGCCGCTGCTGATGAACCTGTCCGGCGAGCAGACCCCGGACGTGCTGGACCAGGTGCGGCAGATCATGGCGATCGACGCGTCGATCACCGAGCATGCGCAGACGGACCGTGACCGCCTGGCTGCGGAATTTGCGCAGTCCCAGGAGCGGATCAAGGCCGCGAGCCAGTACCAGAAAGCCGGCATGCTGTGACCGGCCGGGCGTCTCGCCCGCCGCGCATTTCGAATTAAAAGACGCCGCCAGTCGAGCGGTCCGTTGTCGCCGTACCGTCGAGCCGCTTCAATGCGGCTTTTTTTCGCCTGCGGGCGGGAGCGCGAGCCGGATCGCGCCGGCTACGGCCGCGTCGATCATCTCGGGCGGCCGGCCCGACGATGCGCGAGCGCGGCTTCCAACCGGGGCGCGATCCCGCTCGTCACGCGTCCCGGGGCGCCGTCTCGCCGGCCGCGTAGCGGGTCCACATGCCGTGCAGCGCGTCCTCGAGGTTGCGTGCGAAGCGCGACGCATCGCACAGCGGCGACGCCAGCGCGCGCTCGCGCAGCGTTGCACGCAGCGTCGCCAGCCCGTCGCGGTCGCGCGCGAACGCGACCGCCTTCGCGAGGTACGCATCCTCGTCTTCCGCGATCCAGTCGCCCATGCCCGCCGCGTGCAGCAGGCTTTCGCAAATGTGCGTGACGAACCGGCTGCCCTTCATCCCGAGCACCGGCACGCCCATCCACAGCGCTTCGGCCGTGGTCGTGCCGCCCGGGTACGGGAACGGGCTCAGCGCGATGTCGATGCGGTTATACGCGGCGAAGTACTCCGCACGCGGCGAACCGCCTTCGAGAATCAGCCGATCCGCGCCGACGCCGTGCCGCGCGAAGCGGTCGAGCGTCGCCTGGTTCACGTCGCCGGCGCCGAGCTCATGGGCCTTCAGCAGCAGGCGTGCGTCCGGCAGTGCGTGCAGGATGCTCGACCACAGCGCGACGACCTCGTCGCTGATCTTGATCAGCTTGCCGAAGCAGCCGAACGTGACGCCGCCATGAGCCGCCATCGGCAGCGGGCCGACCGCGACATCGTACGGCGGCGGCGTGAAGCACAGGTAGCTGTCCGGCAGCCGCCACGGCCGCTCGGTGAAGTGATGCGCCTCGTCGGCCGGTAGCGTATGCGCATCGCCGATGAAATAGTCGATCGCGCGGCAACCGGTCGTCGCGAAGAAACCGAGCCAGCTCGCCTGCACCGGCGCGGGCTTGTGCCCGAAGATCGGCAGGCCGCTCCAGTTGGTGTGGCCTGCCATATCGATCAGGATGTCGATACCGTCGTCGCGAATCAGTTGCGCGGCCTCCTCGCGGCCCAGGCTGACCACCTTCTTCCAGCTCGCGAAGTTCGGCCTGAGCCGCGCGGTCACGTCGTCCTCGCCGACGAAGGTCACATAGGCATGCGGCTCGATGCGCGACCGGTCGATCCGCGCGAGCACGCTTTCCAGGAAGATGCCGACCGGGTGCTGGCGCAGGTCGCCCGACACGAAGCCGACGCGCAGCGGCCGCCCCTGCGCCTGCGCGACGCGCTGCGCGCGGTCGTGCTCGAACGGGTGCGCATCGCGCTCGAGATGCTCGCCGTAGCGGCGCGCTTCGGCGACCCACTCCTGCGGCTCGAACGCGGGTGAGCTCGACATGTTGAACAGCATCCGCGAGTACGCGCGATGCACGTCGTGCCGAATCGCCGAGCGGAACGCATCCAGCGCGCCGGCGAGGTCCCCTTTCGCCCACAGGATGTCGCCGAGCGTCATCTGGACCTTCAGCGGATCGATGCCGAGCGCCCTCGCGATCTCGGTGTGCTTCATCGCCTCGTCGAGCTTCTCGAGCCGAAACAGCGCGGCGGCGAGGTTGTGATGCGCGTCGGCATCGTCCGGGTTCAGGTCGATCGCGTGCCGGTGGCTCAACTCCGCGGCGGCCAGCAAATTGAGGTTGTGATACGCGAAGCCAAGGAAGTTGTATGCGTCGGCCAGTTCGGGATCGAGCTCGATCGCACGCCGGCACACCTGCACCGCCTGCCCGTATTCGCCCTGCTGGTTGCGCAAATCGCCGAGCCACGCCCATGCCTGTGCATGCGCGGGGTCGATCGCGACCGCCTGCTCGAGCAGCTCGAGCGCCTTGTCGAAATCGCCGATGCGCTGCAGCAACCTTGCCAGCACGCAGTGCGCGTCTGCGTCGCCCGGATCGAGCCCCTCGCGCGCATGGTCGATCGCGCCGTGCAGATCGCCGGCCGCGCGCAGCGTCGCGCTCAGCCCCCGGTGCGCGACACGGAAGCCCAGTTGCAGCGCGATGGCGCGACGATAGGCATCCGCAGCATCGTCGAATTTCTCCTGCGCATGCAGCGCGTTGCCGAGATTGCAGTACGCATCCGCGTACTGCGGCTGGTGCGCGACGGCCTTCGCGTAGCTCGCGGCCGCCGCTTCGTGCTCGCCCAGGTCCTGCAGCGCGTTGCCGAGATTGTTGTACGCCTCCGCATAACCGGGGCGCAGCTCGATCGCGCGCGCGCAGCTCTGCATCGCGGCCGCCGGCTCGCGTGCATCGCGCAACGCGTTGCCGAGGTTGTTGTGCGCCTCCGGATAGTCCGGTCGCAGCCCCACCGCGCGCCGGTAGTGCGCGATCGCGTCGTCGAGCCGGCCGCTTTCGCGCAGCATGTTGCCCAGGTTGTTGAAGTACGACGCATCCGGCCGCTCGACGAGCGATTGCTCCATCAGCGCGAGCCCCGCGTCGTACTGCTTCAGCTGGCATGCGAGCAGCCCGAGGAAATGCAGTGCATCCGGCTGGCCCGGCTGCGCGGCGAGGATCGCGTCGTACAGCGTCTTCGCTTCCGCGAGACGCCCCGCCTGATGATGCGCCAGCGCGGACTGCAGCGTGTCGTGGATATCGTTCATGCTTCCTGCTCCGAGTTCGTATAGCGTTGCCACATGGCGAGGAACGCCGCTTCGAGATGCGCCGCGAACCGGCGCGCGTCGCACAACGGCGACGCGAGCAGCTGCGCACGCAGGCTCGCGCGCAGCGCCGCGAGGCGCTCGCGATCGTGCACCGCCGCGATCGCCTTCGCGACATAGCCGTCCTCGCCGTCAGCAACCCATTCGCCCATGCCCGCCGCGTGCAGCACGCTTTCGCAGATGTGCGTGACAAAGCGCCCGCCCTTCATGCCGAGCACCGGCACACCCATCCACAGCGCTTCGGCCGTGGTCGTGCCGCCCGGGTACGGGAACGGGCTCAGCGCGACGTCGATGCGGTTATATGCGCCGAAGTATTCCGCGCGCGGCGAACCGCCCTCGAGGATCAGCCGGTCCGCGTCGATGCCATGCCGCGCGAAGCGTGCGGCGGTCGCGTCGCGCACGCCCTCGCGACCGAGTTCGTGCGCCTTGAGCAGCAGCCGCGCGTTCGGCAGCGCGTGCAGGATGCGCGACCACGAGCGCACGACGTCGTCGCCGATCTTCACGAGCTGGCCGAAGCAACCTAACGTCGGCTGGCCGCTCGCCGCCATCGGCAGCGGGCCGACCTCGACGTCGCAGGCCGGCGGCGTGAAGCACAGGAAGCTGTCCGGCAGCCGCCACGGCTTCTCGACGAAGTGATGCGCTTCGGCGTCCGGCAGCGTGTAGCGGTCGCCGATGAAGTAGTCGATCGCGTCGCAGCCGGTCGACGCGAAGAAGCCGAGCCAGCTCGCCTGCACCGGCGCCGGTTTCCAGCCGAACACGGGGAGCCCGCTCGACTGCGTATGGCCCGCGAGGTCGACGAGAACGTCGATTTCGTCGTCGTGAATCATCCGCGCGGCCACGTCCGGACCCAGCGCGGCGATCGAGCGCCAGCCGTTCGCGTGCGGCTTCAATTTCGCGGTGATCGCGTCCTCCTCGTCCGTGGTCACGTACACGCGCAGGTCGATGCGCGTGCGCTCGAGGTGCGCGAGCACGCTTTCCAGGAAGATCCCGACCGGGTGCAGGCGCAGGTCGCCGGACACGAAGCCGACGCGCAGCGGCCGCCCTTGAGCGCGCGCGCCCCGCTCGCGCGGATCGTGCGCATGGCGCGTCGAACGCGCGGCCAGGTGCCGGCCGTAGCGCCGCGCATCGGCCAGATAGTCGGCGGGGTTCACGCAAGCGGACGCCGCCGCGCTGAACAGCAGCCGGTTCAGCACGGTCGCCGCGACGTCGTCGGCATCGTCGCGCACCAGCGCGAGCGCGTCGCGATAGGCGTGGACCGCGGCATCGACGTTGCCCTGCGCGCGCAGGATGTCGCCGAGATTGACGTGCATCAACACGGCCGGCGGGCCGGCCTGCAACGCCCGCCGGCAATACACGAGCGCCTCGTCGAGCCGCTGCAGCTTCAGCAGCACGACGGACAGGTTGTGGCACGCGCCGGCGTCCGCCGGATTGAGCGTGACGGCCGTGCGATGGCACGCTTGCGCATCCTCGAGCCGGTTCAGTCCGTGATACGCGTTGCCCGCGTGGTTATGTGCGTCGCCGAGGTTCGGCGCGAGCCGGATCGCGTCCTGCGCATGCGCGAGCGCTTCCGCGCAGCGCAGTTGCTTGTGACGCACGGCGCTCAGGTTCGCGTGGGCCATCGCCATCGACGCATCCAGCTCGATCGCGCGGCCGTAATGCGTGGCGGCGCCATCGAGGTCACCCAGATCCTGCAGCGCATTGCCGAGGTTGTTGTACGCCTCCGCGTAACCGGGGCGCAACGCGATCGCGCGCGCGCAGCTCTGCATCGCGGCCGCCGGCTCGTGCGCGTCGCGCAACGCGTTGCCGAGGTTGTTGTGCGCCTCCGGATAGTCCGGCCGCAGCGCCACCGCGCGCCGATAGTGCGCGATCGCGTCGTCGAGCCGGCCGCTTTCGCGCAGCATGTTGCCCAGGTTGTTGAAGTACGACGCGTCCGGCCGCTCGACGAGCGATTGCTCCATCAGCGCGAGCCCCGCGTCGTACTGCTTCAACTGGCACGCGAGCAGCCCGAGGAAATGCAGCGCATCCGGCTGGCCCGGCTGCGCGGCGAGGATCGCGTCGTACAGCGTCTTCGCTTCCGCGAGACGCCCCGCCTGATGATGCGCGAGCGCGGCCTGCAATGCCTGTCCTGTTCCGTCCATCTCGTCTGTCCTGCTCAATAGGGATGCGGTTCGCGTCGGAAGTCGATCGGCCTGCCGCCGTGCCCGATCATCACCGCCGGCGCCGCAATCCCGTCGCGCGCCATCCTGACGACGGTGTCGCGCACGTGCCGCCGGTCGGAATGACGATCACGTCGGCCGGCGCGGTGTTCAGCGCGGGAGCGCCATGTTCCGCTTGCCGCCAACGTGGAAATGCCCACGCCCGTCAAGTCGTGAGCGGCCTCACACGGATGCGACCCGCGCGGCTTCGACGTGCCGCGCCCACATGCCGTGCAGTGCGTCCTCGAAGTGGCGCGCGAAGCGGGGCGCGTCGCACAGCGGCGACGCGAGCACCTGCGCGCGCAGCGTCGTGCGCAGCGCCGCCAGCTCGGCGGGCTGGCCGACCTGCGCGACGGCCTTCGCGACATACGCGGCGTCGTCGTCCGCGATCCACTCGGGCAGCCGCGCCGAATGCAGCATGCTCTCGGCGATGTGCGACAGGAAGCGCTCGCCGCGCCGGCACAGCACGGGCACGCCCATCCACAGCGCTTCGGCGGTCGTCGTGCCGCCCGGATACGGGAACGGGCTCAGCATCAGGTCGACACGCCGGTACGCGGCCAGGTATTCGGCGCGCGGCGAGCGGCCTTCGAAGATCAGGCGCTGCGCGTCGATGCCGTGCGCCGCGAAGCGCGCGGCAAGCGCCTGCTGCTCGCGCGGATCGTCGAGATGCTCGGCCTTCACGAACAGCTTCGCGCCCGTGACCGATTGCAGCACGCGCGACCAGACCGCGACGACCTGATCGGTGATCTTCGCGAGCTTGCCGAAATAGCCGAAGGTCGGATGGCCGTTCGCGAGCATCGGCAGCGCGCCGACGTCGACAGGCTCGGCCGGCGGCGTAAAGCACAGATAGCTGTCCGGCAGATGCCACGGCCGCTCGGTGAAATGCGCGGCCTCGGCGGGCGGCAGCACGTGACGGTCGCCGATCACGTAGTCGATCGCGCCCACGCCGGTGCTCGCGAAATAACCGGGCCAGCTCGCCTGCAGCGGCGCCGGCTTCCACGCGAACAGCGGCAGGCGGTTGTAGACCGTGTGGCCCGCCGCGTCGAGCAGCACGTCGATGCGGTCCGCGCGGACACGCGCAGCCGCCGCTTCGTCGCTCAGGCCGGCGATGCTGGTCCATGTCGAGAAGGCCGGCTTGATGCGGGCGGTCACGTCGTCCTCGACGTCGCGCGTCGGGTACGCATGCATCTCGATCCGGTTCGGGTCGAGATGCTTCAGCATGCTCTCGATGAAATAGCCGACCGGATGCGACTTCAGGTCGCCCGACACGATGCCGACCTTCAGCGGCCGCCCGAGCCGGGGAGCCAGGTCGACGAGCCAGTCCGTCCACGGCTTCGCGCACCGCGTGACGAGTTCGTCGTAGCGCGCGGCCTCGGCGAGATAGGCGTCGTGGTCGAACGCTTCGCTGCAGTGGCTCGCGAACAGCAGGTTGCTGCGCGGCTCCGGCAGTTCGGGGCGCAGCGCGACCGCGTGCCGGTATGCCTCGAGCGCGGCCGGAATCTCGTTCAGGTCGAACAGCGCATTCGCAAGATTGTTGTAGGCCTGGCCGTTGTCCGGCTTCAGCGCAATGGCCTGGCAGAACGCATCGACGGCCGCGCGGACGTCGCCGGCGAGCCGCAGCGCGTTGCCGAGGTTGTTGTACGCATCGACGTAGTCGGGTCGCAGCTCGATCGCGAGACGGAAGCACTCGGCGGCGGCGGCGTGACGGTTGTCCGCCTGCATCACGTTGCCGAGGTTGTAGTAGTACATCGCGTCGGGCCGGATCTCGATCGCCGCCATGATCAGGTCGGATGCCTCCTGATAGCGTCCGTACTGATGGCCGATCAGGCCGAGGAGGTGAAGCGCGTCCGCGTGCCGGGGATCGGTGTCGAGGATTTGCCGGTACAGCGTCTCGGCCTCTTCCAGCCGTTCGGCCTGATGGTGCGCCAGCGCCTGTTCGATCGTGGCGGCGGCGGGGGAGGTGGGCATCATGAGCTATGTCGTCCTGGTAGCCAATACGGGATTCGAATCGCGGCCGGCGCCGCTGCGTCGGCACACGCCTTCGCCCGCGGACGCACGCACCGACGGTCTCCGACGTGTCCGAATTCTCCACGCGCACGTCGCGTTCCAATTTGGCGAGCAGGTGCTGGAATTGGTCGCTATTCCCGCGACTGCAAGCCGCCCCCGCGGGCGCCCGAATTCGCGCCGGACACGCGCGCATCCATCGAAATGCGGGGTGAAACCACCCGCTAATCCGACATTCGATCCTGGCGGCGCTCGCTAGACTTGATCGTAGAAAGATGTCCGACCTGCGACGCTCGGACGGTTGCGCATTCCGATGCCGCCGCGCCGACACGCGCTCGTCCGGTCACACCCTTTGTGCCTGGAGCCCTGTGTATGCACGAATCAGCGATCATCACCAACGCAGATGGCGATCAGCTCGCGGCGCGCCGCGAACTGTTCGACCTGATGCAGACCTACCCCGCGACGCGCGAGGAACTGGAACGGTCGCTCGGCCTGTTCGTGCGCGGCTCGCTCCTCGCACGCATTCTCGCGACCTTCGAGATTTATCAAAAAATCGTGCCGCTGCCGGGCGCGATCCTCGATCTCGGCACGTGGCGCGGGCAGACCGCCGTGCTGTGCGAGAACTTCCGCGCGATTCTCGAGCCGCTGAACTTCCAGCGCCGCATCCACGCATTCGATACGTTCACGGGCTACACGGGCTTCGCCGAGCACGACACGCGCGACCGCAAGCTGTTCTCCGACGGCACGTACTCGCTGTCCGGCGAGTACGCCGACCTGCTGCGCAAGCTGCTGAACCTGCACGAGCGCAGCAACGCGATGGGACACGTGCATGACAAGCACCACGTGTGGGAAGGCGACTGCCGCGACACGCTGGCGGCGTTCGGCGAAGCGCATCCCGGCGAGATGGTCGCGCTCGCGTGGTTCGACCTGAACGTGATCGAGCCGACCCGGCACGCGTTCGACGCGGTGATGGAGCGGCTGGTGCCCGGCGGCGTCGTCGCGTTCTGGCAGCTCACCCGCGGCGGCCAGCTGCCCGCGGAAGGCGTCCATTACCTGCGCGACCTGCTCGGCAACCGTCCGCACCAGATCCACAAGGCGGCGGCCTATCCGTCGCTCTGCTACCTGTCATTCCCCGAAGGTGGGGGCACACGCAAATGAAAATCGCAATCCTCGGCAACGGCATTCTCGGCCTGATGACGGCCCGCGCATGGCAGCAGGCCGACGCGGGGGTCGAGCTCGTGATCGTCGGCCACGCGCATCGGCCCGGCTCGGCCACGCGCGCTGCGGCGGCAATGCTCAATTCGTTCACCGAGCTGGAAGGCGATTCGCTCGGCACGCCGATCGACCGCTTCAAGTTCGAGCTGAGCCGCGGCGCGACGGCAGCCTGGCCCGCCGTATTCGCTGAAATCTGCACGCCGGAGCGCGCGATTGCGCACGGCTTCGGCACCTTCGTGCTGAACAACGCGGCGACCGACGCGCTCGACGACGAGAACTTCGCGGCCATGCAGCGGTTCTGCCGCGAATTCGAGGAGCCCTGCGAGGCGGTCGACCCGTCAGGCATCCCGAACTATCATCCGGACCCGCGCTATCGCGCGCTGAAGGCGGTCTTCCTGAAGCGCGAAGGCTGGGTCAATCCGAAACAGTTTCTCGACGCGCTGACCGCGTCGGTCGCGCAAGCCGGCAACGTGCGCTTCATCGACGCCGAGGTCGAGCGGCTCGACACCGCGGCCGGACGCGTCACCGGGGCGCGCCTGTCCGACGGCAGCGTGCTCGGCGCGGACCGCTTCATCCTCTGCAACGGCGCCAACGTGACGCGCGTGCTGCAGGCGAGCCTGCCCGATCTGCCGGTGCAGCGGATGTTCTACGGCATCGGCATGTCGATCGAACTGCAGAGCACGGAGAACGTGCACACGCACTGCGTGCGCACGACCAACCGCGGCCTCGCGTGCGGGGTGTATTCGGCGCCGTACGGGCCCGACCGGACCCTCGTCGGCGCCAGCAACTACATCAGCCCGGTGCCGCACGAGCACGGCCACGCCGGCAGCGCGTACACGCTGCTCAAGTCCGCGATGGACCAGATCAACACCCGCTTCTCGCGCGCGAACCTGGTCAACGTCAACGTCGGCTGGCGACCGACGACGTCCGACCTGTATCCGCTGTTCGGCGAAACCAGCGTGCGCGACCTGTGGATTCTCGGCGGCACCAAGCGCGACGGCTTCCACCTGTCGCCGGTGCTGAGCCGCGATCTCGTCGCGGCGATGCGCGGCGAGCCGATCGATCCGCGCTACGCGGAACTCGCGCCCGAACGCCCGCTGATCCGCAACATGACGCGCGAGGCCGCGATCGCGAAGACGGTACGCCATCAGATCAATGCCGCGTACCAGCACGATTTCGTGCCGGCGCGCAACCGCATGGTCGAACAGCTTCGGAACGCGATGCGCGCGGACCTGGAGGCGCTGCACGACAAGCTGGGCGCAACGGACTGGGGCATTCCGCCCGAGCTCGTCGACATGTACCGGTACGGCCACATTCCGGCATGAGCGGTGCGACCATGAACCGCGACGCGAAGCGGGTAGCGATCGTCCAGTCCAACTACATTCCGTGGAAGGGCTACTTCGACCTGATCGCCGCCAGCGACGAGTTCATCCTCTACGATGACGCGCAGTACACGCGCCGCGACTGGCGCAACCGCAACCAGATCAAGACGCCGCAGGGCGTGCAATGGCTGAGCGTGCCGGTGAAGGTGAAGGGCAAGTATCACCAGTCGATCCGCGAAACCGAGATCGACGGCGCCGACTGGGCGCCGCTGCACTGGAAGGCCCTGCAGCAGAACTACGCGCGCGCGCCGCACTTCGCGCGCTATGCGGACGAGCTCGAGGCGCTCTACACCGGTCGCACCTACGGGATGCTGAGCGAGCTGAATTTCGCGATGCTGACGTGGGTCCTGCGGCAACTGGAGATCGGCACGCGCGTGTCGTCGACGTCGGACTATGCGCTCCACGGCGACCGCACCGAGAAGCTGCTGAACCTGTGCGTGCAGGCGGGCGCGTCCGAGTACCTGTCCGGCCCGGCCGCGCGCAGCTACCTCGACGAAAACCTGTTCGCCGATGCCGGCGTCGCGGTGCGCTGGTTCGACTATCCGACCTATCCCGAGTATCCGCAGCAGTGGGGCGACTTCGTCCACGGCGTGACGGTGCTCGACGTGCTGTTCAACTGCGGTCCCGACGCGCGTCGGTACGCGCTGACCTCGAAAGACTGAGGCGATGTCCATGAGCGAATCCCGGCATGCGAGCCTGCTGGAAGAAGTGGCCGCGTACTACAGCGCGCGGCTGGCGGAGCACGGCGCGACCGCGCGCGGCGTCGACTGGAACGGCGAATCCAGCCAGTTCCTGCGCTTCGAACAACTGACGAAGATCCTGCCCGAGTCCGGCGGCCACTCGGTAAACGACATCGGCTGCGGCTACGGCGCGCTGGTCGATTTCCTGAAGGCGCGTGCGCTGTCGGACAGCTTCGCGTATGCGGGCTACGACATCTCGTCCGATATGGTCGACGCCGCGCGGCAGCGCTATCGCGAAGACGCGAACGTCGCATTTCATGTCGGCGCGGTGCCGCAGGCCGCATCGGACTACGGGATCGCATCCGGCATCTTCAACGTCAGGCGCGGTCACGGCGACGACGCATGGCTCGACTACATCCACGCGACGCTCGACACGCTGCACGCGACGAGCCGACTGGGCTTCGCGTTCAACTGCCTGACGTCGTATTCCGATCCGCCGTTCATGCGCCCGGACCTCCTGTACTACGCGGACCCGTGCGCGCTGTTCGATCGCTGCAAGCGCCGCTATTCGCGTCACGTCGCGCTGCTGCACGACTACGGCCTGTACGAATTCACGATTCTCGTCCGCAAGGACATCTGAGCGGTGCCGCGCGCGAGCCGCGCGGCCGAACGTCCCCCTTACTGCGGAGCCTGACCATGTTCGGCCCACCCAATCTCGACGTCATTCCGTTCGGCCGCCCGTTCGTGGTCGGCAAGGAGCTCTACTACATCGCGAAAGCGGTCGAGCAGGGCGGCCTCGCCGGCGACCAGGCGTTCACGAAGCTCTGCCACCGCTGGCTGGAAGCGCGCATCGGCTGCCAGCGCGCGCTGCTCACGCACTCGTGCACGGCCGCGCTCGAGATGGCTGCGATCCTCGCCGACGTGCAGCCCGGCGACGAAGTGATCATGCCGTCCTACACGTTCGTGTCGACCGCCAACGCGTTCGTGCTGCGCGGCGCGACGCCGGTGTTCGTCGATATCCGCCGCGACACGCTGAATCTTGACGAGACGCAGATCGCCGCCGCGATCACCAAGCGCACGCGCGCGATCGTGCCGGTGCACTACGCGGGCGTCGCATGCGACATGGACGTGATCGGGCGGCTCGCGGCGGACCACGACCTGTGGGTGATCGAGGACGCCGCTCAGGCGCTGCAGTCGTCGTGGAACGGCAAGCCGCTCGGCAGCCTCGGCCACCTCGCGTGCCTCAGCTTCCACGAGACCAAGAACGTGATCTCGGGCGAAGGCGGCGCACTGCTGGTCAACGACCCGCGCCTCGTCGAGCGCGCGGAGATCATCCGCGAGAAGGGCACCAACCGCAGTCAATTCTTCCGCGGGCAGGTGGACAAGTACACATGGGTCGACGTCGGCTCGTCGTTCCTGCCGGGCGAGCTGATCGCGGCGTTCCTGTACGCGCAGTTCGAGCACGCGGACGTGATCACCGCGCAGCGGCGTGCGACCGTGCAGCGCTACCAGGACGCACTGCAGCCGCTGCACGCGGACGGCCTGATCGAGCTGCCCGCGATTTCGCTCGCCGAGCGCGGCAACGGCCACATGTTCTATTTCCTCGCACGCAACCTCGCCGAACGCACCGAGCTGCTGCAGCAGATCCGCGCGGTGGGCGTGAACGCGGTGTTCCACTACGTGCCGCTGCACAGTTCGCCGGCCGGCCAGCGCTACGGGCGCTGCGGGTCCGGCATGGCGGTGACGGACCTCGTCGCCGACCGGCTCGTCCGGCTGCCGCTGTACCACGACATGACCGAAGCCGAACAGGATCGCATCCTCGACGTGGTCTTCGATTTCTACCGCACCCGATAACGATGACCACTCCCAAATCTGGCTTGGCGCACGGCGGTTCGCGCATCTTTACGCGACTCGGCCACCCGTACTACATACTCGCGCCGAATTTCCGGCAAACCTCCGGCGGGATCCGCGCGATGCACTACCTGTGCCACGTGCTGAACCTGCTCGGCCAAGAAGCGTACGTCTGCACGCCGGTCGTGCATCCTGATCTGCGCACGCCGCCGCTGACCAACGACATCGTGCAGGCGCATGCCCGCGCGAATCGCAGCCCGATCGTCGTCTACCCGGATGTCGTCACCGGCAATCCGTTCAACGCGCGCTGCGTCGTGCGCTACCTGCTGGCCGAGCCCGGTCGCATCAACGGCGAACCGATCGCCCTGCAGCCGAACGACCTCATCTTCACGTTCGGGCCGTCGCTGGTGCCCGAAGAATGGAAGGCCGACCTGCTGCGCATACCGCTGGTCGACACGCGCATCTTCAACAGCGACGGTGTCGACAACGCCCGCCGCAACGGCACGGCCGTCTTCATCAATCGCCACCTGCGGCGCGGCGGCACGCTGCATCCGGTCACCGCCGAGTCGATCGAAATCTCGACCCGCGTGCCGGAACGTTCGGCGCACGAACTCGCGGCGCTGTTCCGACAGGTCGAGTGCGTGTACATGTACGAATGGTCCACCGCCGTGTTCGAAGCGCTGCTGTGCGGATGCCCGGTCGTGTGCATCATGAATGACGCGTCGCTGTCGGAGCCGACCCGGTGGGTGATGGACGGCAAGGGCATCGCGTGGGGGCTCGACGAACACGAGATCGCGCACGCGAAGGCCACCGTTCACGAAGCGCGCGGCGTCTACCTGAAGGAAGAGGACGCGTTCTGGCAGCAGTTGCAGAACTTCGTCGAGCGGACCCAGGCACACGCGGACAAGCTGGATGCGCAGGCCGTCGCGACGGGCGCCGCCGCCCCGGGACAGCCGGCGTCCGCGCCGCGCTCGTGCATCGCGGTCGTCACCGCCGAACCGGCCGACCACGCGCGCACCAGCCTGCGCTTCGTGCAGCCGTTCGCGCGGCTGGACCGCGAATGGGCACTGACTTTCCCTGTCACGCAAGCCGGCATCGATCCCGACGCGCTGCAGCGCGCCGACCTGATCGTGCTGCAGGGCGACACGCCGGGCCTGCTGTCCCCCGCCACGCTGGAACACCTGTTCTCGCTCGGCAAGCCGGTCGTCCTCGAGATCGACACGCCGCTCGACACGCTGCTCGCCGACATCCCCGGCGCGGCCGACAACGCGCGCCGCAAGGCCGGCATCCGCAGCGCCGTGCAGCGCGCGCATGCGCTCGTCGTGCCGTCGGAAGCGCTGGTGCGGCAGTACCGTCATGTCAACGCATCGGTCCACGTGCTGCCGACCGGCGTCGATCTCGAGCGTCTGCACCGCGCGGCGCCCGGCGTGCGCGACCACGTGAACCTCGCCGTTTCCGGCACCGGTCTCGACGGCGTGCGTCTCGAGCAGCTCCGCCAGGCGCTGGCCGAGCTCCGCCGCCGGTTTCCGGGGAAGCTCCGGGTGTCGTTCGTCGGCGCGGCGCTGCCGGCCGGCTGGGAACGCGAACCGGACGTCACGCTGATCGCCGAGCCTGCCCCTTACGACAGCTACGCCGACGCGCTCAAGCGCGCGGACCTCGACATCGCGCTGGTCGCGGCGCCGGTCACGTTGCGCGACGATGCGCCGCCGCGCGCATGGCTCGAATGCTCGGCGGCCGGCGCGGCCACGGTGCTCGTCGCCACGCCGGCGGACGGTTGCCCGGTTGTCCACGGCCGCACGGGCTGGCTCGTCGCCGACACCGCCGACGCGTGGGTCGACGCGATCGCGCACCTGATCGAGCATCCGCAAACCCGCGCGCAACTCGCCGCGGCCGCGCAGGATGCGATCCGTGCGCAGCACGACATCGGCCGCAACGCCGCCCGCCACGGCGTGCTGTACGCGCGGCTGCTCGCGGAGAACCGGACGCGGGCGCCCGTCGCCGCGACTGCGGACGCCGCACCGCGCCGCAAGCGCCTGATCGTGTATTCGATCGATCCGGACGCGTGCGCGTCATCGCGAATTCGCCTCACGCTGCCGTTCGATCTGCTGAACGACGAATGGGAACTCGTCCCGGGCATCCGGGACGGCCAGATCGACAGCAGCGTGCTGGCCACGGCCGACGCCATCCTGCTGCACCGGCTGACGCCCGGCATCCTGACGGGCAACGACCTGTATACGATCTTCAAGCATGAAAAGCCGGTGATCTACGAGACCGACGACCTGCTGACCGACCTGCCGGCCGCGCACCCGCTCGCCGCGCAAGGCGGGATGGCCCGCGCGGGGATCGAGCTCGTGCTGCGCAACGCGGACGCCGTGATCGTATCCACGCCGTTCATCGCCAGCCGCTATCGGCTGTCGCACCCGCGCGTTCACGTGCTGCCCGACAGCGTGGACTTCGACCGGTTCTACCGCCCCGTGACGGCGCGCGGCGACGACTGCGTGACGATCGGCATCGCCGGCGCGTCGCTGCGCGCCGACAACTTCGCGCTCGTCGACACGGCGCTGCAGGCGATCTGCGCGCGCCATCCCGGCAAGGTGAAGGTGAGTTTCGTCGGCGCGGACGTCCCGCCAGGCTGGGCCGGCCACCCGGACGCCGGTTGCGAGCCCGAGCTTCACGACTACGACGCGCACGCACGACGCCTGCCGGAACGGTGCTGGGACATCGCGCTGCTGCCGCTCGCCGACCACGACTACAACGCCGGCACGAGCACGATCCAGTGGCAGGAATACGCGGCGGCCGGCATCGCCTCGATCGTCAGCGACCGGCCAGCCTATCGCCTCGCGCTGCACGACGGCTGCGACGGCCTGCTGGTCCCGGACGAGCCACAGGCGTGGGTCGACGCGCTCGACCGGCTGATCGTGAACCCGGCGCTGCGCCGCGGGCTCGCGCGCACGGCGCAGGCGAAGGTCCGCAAGCATCACGCGCTACAGCAGGCGCTGCCGCGCTATCGCCATGTGTATCAGCAGTGCATCGACAAAGGCGCTGTCGGCAACCAGCCCGGCCGGCCGGATGCGCCGATCCCCGGCGCGCTGATCCTGGACGCCGAGGGCGACCTCGACAAGGTCCGGCTGAGCCTGCAGGAAATCGCAAGGCGGCCGGAACAGGATCTGCTGGCGGTCGTGCTGACCACGTCGCAGGCGACGCTGCTCGAATGGACCGACAAGGTGCGCTACCTGCACGCGCCCGTGCACGAATACACGGCCACCGTCGAACAGCTCTGCGCACTGCCGGCGTTCGACTGGACGCTGATCGTCGAGGCGGGCGACGGGCGTGCTGCGCAGGCACGAACGCCCGCCGATGCCGCGATCGCGTAGTTCGACGCGCGCCGTGCCGCTTGCCTGACGCTGGCGGCCCGGCGCGCTATCCCGGCAGCGCCCGGTGCTCAGTTGCTCGAACAGCCGCCGCAACTGCTTGAGCTGCATGCGCTCGACGAACTGCACGAACTCGAACTGCTGCCGTCCCCGGCGCCGGAGTCGGACGAACCGCTCGACCCGCCGGTGTTCACCGCGACGGGCGGCGGCGCCATCAGCACTTTCGAATGCGCGGCCCACACGGTGCCGGCGAGCGCGCCGGCACCGAACAGCGCGGCCGTCCACAAGAGGCCGTCCGGCGTCGCGCGGTCGCCCCGGCGTTCGTCGCGGTGCGCGGCGAGCGCCGCCTCGCCGCCGCGCGTCATGCCGCCGCGCCCGAAGCCGGGCAGGCGTCCGACCATGAAGTGGTACGCGACCATGAACGCCGTCATGAAAATCATCAGCAGCAGCACGGGCCTGCCGCGGCTCAGGCCGACCGCGAGCTTCGCCGCGCCCGCGCCGAACACGAGCAGCAGGATCGCGCGCGCGGCCATCCGCGTCGCCCGCATCTCGCCTGGCGCCCAGAGCCAGCCTTTGCGCTGCAACGCTGCGGCGCAGTCGGCTTCGCGCCACGCGAGACGCTGACCGAACGCGTGGCAGCTCGTCTCGCCGCCAGGTTGCCTCCTCAGCCATTCCCAGTCGGCGCCATAAGCGCCTGCATGTCGCGGATCGTCGATCCGCACCCGCGCGCCGTGGACCTTGCTCATCCGCAGCTCGATCGCACCGGCATGCGCGAGCGACAGTATCGCGACCTGCGCCATCCGCGCGCCGCCGCCCGCGAGATACGCCGCTTCCTCCGCGCTCAGGTCGGGCGACGATTCGGGGGCACGCGTTCCCCACGCACGGTGGCGGTATTCGATCCACTGCAGGCCGGCGATCAGCAGCAGCGCGGCGATGCAGAGCGGCACGTAGAACAATCCGAGAAAGTCCGGCCCAGAGAAGTCCAGCACATTGAAATCGCTCGCGCTCGCGCAGGTCGCCGCGACGCTGATCGCCGCCGTTGGCCACGCGAACTTCGCGAAGCGCCGCCAGCGTCGCCGGCGCGCGGCGGGCGCGCTCGAAGGGCCGTCGCGCCGTTCTGCGCGCTGCTGCACCGGGGCGTCGGCGGGCACGGCCGGCTCGGCCACGGGGCGCGGCCATATCGCTTCGGGCGGTTCGCAGCCCAAGAGCCGGCGGTAGCTGTCGAGCGTCTGCCGGTAGTGCCGCGCGTACTGCGCGGCCTCGTCGGGCGCGCCCGCGCCCGGCACGTGATGCAGCGGCGCGCGCAGCACGTCGGCACAGAACCCGTCCCAGTATTCGCGCGTGTATTGCAGGTGCAGGTGCCATGCGGCGTCCACCGCGACCGACGGCGTGACCGGATGGCCGGCTACCTGCGCGAGGAACGCGAAGCGCTTGTATTCGTCGATTACGGCCAGCGCGTGGTCGTGCGACCAGCTTTCGGCTTCGGCGAGGCGGCGGCTGTACGGCAGCGGCGCGTGCGGATCGTCGGGGGAATATGCATGCAGACGCGCGAGCAGCGCCTGCTGCACATCGGTCAGCGCGCAGGCAGCGACTGCGGTCGAGGTGGACGGAATGGCAGCCATCGGAGTCGGCGCGATGCGCGGACGGCCGCCGCGATCGACGCTTGGAGTTGTCGTTGCGGGCGATTCTCGCACAATGGGAAGGCGGCGGAATAGCGTGGGAAGCGGTGCGGGAGATGGCGATGCGATACCGTGGGGTGACGCTACGCTTGGCGATTTCAGGAAAACGGATCGGGTGTGGAGTTGCACAATTGTTGTCGCTCACGAACAACCAATTCGTGTCGCAGCAACGGCCATAAAGCCATTTTTGGCCTGGGCTCCTGACCTTCGTACCAGCTATTCGTGTCGCGCTCGCATATGGATGCTTAACTTCCTGATGACCCGCCCCCGATTACCGCCTACCAACAGGGCAAGCTAGCGCTCGGGTATAGCCTCGAGTGAATCGCACAATCTTTGTCGTGACCTGTATCGGCTCCACCCGCGCGGACCTTTAGCAGTCCAGTCACGAATGTCGCCAGCCCGTTCGGGCTCCCTGAGCAAGGCCTGTGAGGGTCGCTGCTGCTTCGCGCAGGGCAGCGAGGCCTCGAATGATAGGCCCCGCTGCCTATCTATTATGTGGTCCAAAGGTCATCCGGTCCCAAATAAGTCACGAGCACTTTTCCCGCCTCGCGCGATACCGAGACGCGTGCAACTCCTTTGCGTATTACGTTTAAGGGTGCTCTGAGAGCGCCTATGAGTGAGCCTGTTGCGTCCAGGACGACGGGTCTGTCGTCGAGATGAAAAAGACGAACCGGTGTCTCGGGCGGCGGCGGCACATTGTGCCAAGCGACTGGCGCCAGATACTTCCGCTCTGACCATATACTTTCGCCACGCGGAGCAAATCCGAGAACGAACTCCTTCCACATCGATACAGTCTCCGCAGATGGCCAATTCGGTGTGGTACTCCAAGCCGCCACGGCATCCGATGCAAGCCACCCTCTCAGCTCGGCGGCATTGAGGAAGGTCGCACCGGTGTCGGTGACCGCTTTGATAGCGGCCAGCCGCGACGCAAAACCAGCTTGGATGAGAAGCGCAGCAGATTGGTTGAGCGTTCCAGTTTCAACGGCCGCCACAGCCGCATCCAATTCGAATGTGTCAAGCGGCAAACCGAAATCTGCGTCAACGTCGCCGTTTGCCGCTGCTCGTACACGAACGGCTTCCATGGCCCAAGGAAGCCGATATACCAAACCTCCCTCAACAAATTGAAGCGTTTCGTTTTCTTGGCCAGCAGCAACCTCGGCAAGCTGTGCGCCAAGTAGCCATTGCCGCAGAATCTCACGCCAGTTTTCGGGCAGAGGGTCCGGAGTAAACGGATAGATGGCGAAGACCAGCTCAGCAATCGAAGTAATTGCCTGAATTGCTGCTTCATACTGAGCCGTCACTATTGCACCATTAGAAGCTATAAGCAGAGCGTTTAACTCTGCGGAGATTGCGTCTAACGCGAGGCCCGTCTCGAGCCCTATACCAGCGAGGAAGTATCCTTTCCGCCTGAGCGGCGTGGAGCGAGCCCAAACAAAGCGACTGCGCGAAGTCAATGCAGCCTTCAAAACTCGCTGGTCGCCCTCGTCTCTCCGCTTTAGACGACGCTCCCAAAGCGATGACTGCAGGATGCCATCAAGCGCGTCAGGAATGGCTTCGTCGGCAATGTCATTGTCGCCTATGAGGCTCAGAATCGCAGTATCGAGTGTGGCAACGTGGCGCGTCCATGTTGCGTATGCAAGCTCTCGTGCATCCGCCTTTTCTCCCGGCACCTCCGGAAAAGTCCACGCCGCTGCATTATTAACGACATACTCAACAAGCTCGTCTAACGTTCCGCCAGTCTTACTGTACATCCGAATGAGAAGCCACATGAGTAACTGTACGAGCCCACTCTCCATATCTCGCGCATTAACATCGGAAATCAGGCCCTCCCATCGGGAAAGACGCTTCTTCTGCTCATCAAAAATCGGATAAAGAACGATACCTTCTATATCGACATACGCGCGCCCCGCGCGACCGATTACGTTTTTGAACTCAGCGGCCGGGATGACCTCTCCGCTTCGATGTAGAGAGTGGAAAACGACAGCGGTCGCGGAGAGATTGAGGCCCTGCGCAAGGGTCGGCGACGAAATGGTTACCTTCAACACACCATCTCGCAAGAGTCGCTCTACTTCTTTCCGAAATGGAGTCGGCAATGCTCCATGATGGAACGCGACGCCCAATCGCAGACATTTCAAAATTGCGTGCTCTTGACCCAACCACTCCGCACCAAGGGTGAGTGCCGTTTCCAATTGCGCAGCATCGGCAGTAAGCAATGACCGGAGAGCACCACGTTCATTCAACTCGACAATCACGTCCGCAAACGGCTCCACGCTTCGACGTTCTGGACAAAACACCAAAACCGTCTGCCCATCGTCGACAAGTCGCCAAGCTGTAGCCAACGTGAGTTCTTGCTGGTCCGCAGGGAAAGTTTTCTTGCGTTTGCGCTTCGGTGGAACATACAGTTGAGGCACGAAACCCGTTATGAACTTCGGAACGAAAGGGCGTTCGTCGCCAACGCGCAGATTCAAACGAGCGGTCGCGCCGTTCCACATCACTTCACCGAAGCGCAAGCGAGTGGGACGCCAGTCCGCCTTTACAAGCTCTCCTGGCCGGTCCCGCCTTAGCCAGCTCGAGAAATCTTCAAGCTGCTCACCGTCGGGGAGTATCGCTGATAAGCAGACGATACGGCGCTGTTGGGCATCCGCGCGTCTCAACAGCCGTTGAATCTGGACTTCGTAACGAACCTCTCGCTCATTGAGACCTATCATATGCCCTTCGTCGAAGACGAGAAGTCCGACATCGTCGAGCAACGTAGGGTCGTTGCGTAGGGCGAAATCCAGCTTTTCCGGCGTCGCAACAACGATGTCGCGACGCCGGATAGCATCCTTCTCGAATCCGCTCACTCCTATGCTTCCGTATAGCGCGGAAACAGATTTCCCGAGCGGCCCGAACGTTCTCTGCAGTGTCTGTTCTGTTTGAGCGGACAGAGCGCGCAGCGGTGTGATAAATAGAACGCGCTTACCACCGGCCAGACAGCGCAAGATGCACAACTCGGAAATCCGGGTCTTTCCCGCACTCGTCGGCAGCGATACGACCAGGTCGTCCGCCTGGTCTACAGAGCGTGATGCCGCAGATAGCTGCGATGGCCACAAATCAACTTCCGCCTTTGGTCGACGATACAACGTCGCGATAAAAAGCTCGCGCAGACGCGGCCACTCGTGCGCATCCCCACCAGCGGGTAAGACAGGAAGCTGCTTGTGGAACGTTGAGTCCCACATGTCTGACAGAAGGTGAATAGCAATCTTGTGGGACCACCATTGCGGAACTAGATTAATCTCGCCGCAGACGTCGAGTCCCAAACGCAGTCGCTCCAAGGCCTCCTCAAGGAGCGGCTGTTCACCTCGCTCGAGTGCGAGCAAATACTCAGACAGCGCCCCAAAAAAATTATCGGTGAGCGCCAAATCAACTTGGTCCAGCATGTGAGCAGCATGCTCGTCATATCTATCCTCATCTGCGGCTGCCTCAGCGCGAGCAACGTTAGCCTCTATGGCGGCTCGGAGCCGCAAGTCAGCCGCCGCCCCGGACATGCGAAATCCTAAGACGCTGTCTTGCAAAGCGCTAAAGTCGCGCAGCATTAGTAGAGCGAGAACTCGTTCGATTGGTGAGAAGTTTGCCTCGCTCCGGACAATGGACAACAGGGAGTAGGCACGTGCGGACAACCTAGCAAGATGATATGCCGCAGCACTCATCACGAAGTGAAAGTCGCGGTCGTGGTCACCACGATTCCCTTTAGCCACCACCGCTTCAAGAGCAGTCCCGGCTTGCTCAAACGCGATACGAGCGTGGGCCGGGTCACCGCCAAGTTCGCCAAGACGTAGACCAAGACCTAGCAGAGAATAACCGTACGAGTGGAGGTCATAGCTCAGTTGGGGGGAAAATGCCGGTGCATCGGGAGGCAGAACACCATCCCGCCAAATCATGGCTCTGGCCTGTCCTCGCGCAATCAATCGCCCTCGAAATCCTGGAGCGGAAGCCTCATTAATGTCAGCGACGATACCGTCAACTGTTGTTGGCATTGTGAATCACCTGCTTGTATACATTAGCGATAAATGCAGCGTGGTCTTGGACAACAAGTCCAGCGCCCCACTGGCCAATCGGTCCAGAATATCCTGCCAATGATGCAGTCAAAATCTTATTTGGCAAATTTGCCGAAAAAGTAAACAGAAGGTGGCGGACCGATTCCTGTTGAATACCATATTTCAGCTGCGCATCGTCAATCAAATTGGCAAGTTCATCGTCGCCTGTTTCGGCAAGGCGACTGGCCACGAACGACAGAGCGTGTGGAGACGGAAGGCCATCGTCCTTATCTAGAGCCGTCCGCGCCTCCTTGACGACACCGGCGGTCAACGTAACTCGGCTCTTTGCCTCGACCTTCAGGAACTTTGCGTGACCGGTTTTCTCATTATGAGCGATACCAATAACGTCATCGCCTCGCATGGCCATATTTCGATGGTCCCGCCATCGAAGTCGTTTGATTGGAACGTCGTATCTGGTTCGCTCCTGGATGAATTCCGTGGCGAGAATCTCACCCAAGTCGCCCGAGCGAATCGCCTTGGTTGTGGGAAGCAGCTCCTGAATGAACTTCGACGCTTCTGGCTTCCCCAATCGAGCCAAGATTCGAGCAATACGCTCCTCCGACGCGTAGTGAGATGGAACGACCTCAGCAGTCGCGGTAATTCCGATATTTATCTTTGCGGAATTGACGGTAATCACACGCAACTCATGCAACCCAACTGTAGCTTTATCTGTCGTACACCAATCTTTGAAGTTCAGCATTCGTCACCTGCGAGCGCCGTAGGCGTGTTTGATTGTTCGCGAAAAATTATTTAGGCATCTTAAATCAGCGCGAGCCTCTGCAACTCTCGCCTAACTAACGGCGACAACCGTCTAAATCGCTCGGGCGATAACGACTTCAGTCTTTTCTTGACAATTACAGAGTTCAGGTCTCTGCCATCTAAAACGTCCGTCACCTCTCTTGCCGCAATTCTTGACATTCCCAAGTCCATGCACCCAATCATCGTGCCCGAGCACGCCCCGAGCTCCAAGAAAAGCGGAATAGGAGGTATGTCTTGCAAATCCAAACCCTTCTCCGTTAATGCGGCCAAGCGAAGTAGGTCGATATAGCAAGCAACGAATTTCACATATTTGAACCTCAACTGCTCCTCGATTTGCTTCATCACACTCTTAATCGTTTCGCCCGCAGGCACAAGCCCGTCATACCCTTCCTCTTTTGCCTTTTCTCGTGCCCTTTTAAGCTGAAAATCAATCATCTCGTACAAAGAACGACCTCTCATCCACGACAAAGCGAACCAGCTGTAGTAACGGTGAGCACGATTCGATATGCCCTCGAGGTTCGTATGAATTAGAGAAAGAATGAACATGAAGCGCGTCTTCACCTCGCTGTATTTGTGCTGAGGATGAAGAGGAACGTGCTCCTCGAGTTGCCCCGCACGAACCGCGAACCGAAGAACGTCATACATTTGCTGCTGACGTAGTGGCGAAATCATCCCATGGCGTTTTAGCACTTCTGGAGGAAGGGTCACCTTATCCAACTGTCCTTCTACCGCCGCAATCGTCTGTACAGCATCAGCGTGAAGACCGTTTGGCGCAACACGCCGAATCGTCTCTGCCAGTGCACCGGTCTTGATGTCAGTAACCAAACGAGAAAACACGCTTTCGGCGAATGCCGTCTGACGTACGCCGGACCGGTGATTAGCGTTCTGTGCGAACTTCAGGAGAATCTTCTGTTCTGTAGTCAGTGCTGTTGTAAACGCGGCAGTAACTTCTGTCGACGGAGGTTCGTGGGCCGGCCTATTCTTCCATGTGTCATAGCTAACCAAGAAGACGTTCCCGTGAGTATCCTTCTTGAGTCGCCCGGCACGCCCGGCCAAATTCCAAAAGTCGTCCGGATTCATCGGCGTGTGGTTGCCCTTCTCCGGCTTGTACAAGAAAATGTTGCGAGCAGGAAGGTTGACTCCCTGAAGGAGGGTCGACGTGCAAACCAATGTATGCAGAAGGCCTTCTACGAAATACTCTTCTATAGCCTTTGTGAGGTTTGTCGGCATATTGCCGAAATGAAACCCTACACCGCGTTCCACACAGTTTGCCAGAGTAAATTCCGGGTGGACGTGTTTCCGAATGAATCCAGCCAATTCGAGCAAACGGGCGTTCGGCTCATGCTTACTAGCGTTTGCCAGCTCGTTTGCGATGCTCTCTGCGGGATGCTTGGAAGAAGCGTAAACGAGGCTCTGCCCCTCTTTTCCGAGCTGAAGTATCGCATCGATGAAGCGGCCGATTTCAGTACTCGAAGGGCCGGCCAGCAACCTCCCGATAGTGAGGCGCCCGCCTTCGGGCCGCTGAAGCGTCAGCACCATGTGCTCGTCCCGCTTCGCCTCTTCGAAGTTCACGAAAATCAAATTCTGCCGCACCGGCCTCAGATTCGTTCCAACGTCTACCACGCCGTGAACGCCAAGCAACCTACCGATGGTAGCTGCGCTCTGCGTACCAGGGGTGATGAAGAGTAACCTGGACTGCGGCATTCTTGACGCGACGTCTTCGAGGCAATCCAGCAAGAGCATTCCTCTGGCCCCATCCGCGATTTGCTGAGCTTCATCGACAATCAGCATGTCGAGCGACAAATCACTCTGGTCGAGAGCGGTTCGCAGACGTTCTTGCGTAAAAACAAAGACCCGCGATTGGTGCGACGCAAGTTCGGGTCTCGCTCGAGGTACGCTGCTGATAACCGGTGGAGTCGGCAATTGTTCTAGTAACCGGGCGAGGTTCCCTTGCACTTCGTGAATCAATGACCGAGAGGGAACGATGTACGCAATGTCGAG
The DNA here is from genome assembly GCF_030481585.1 of Burkholderia sp. AU45388. NCBI lineage: Bacteria > Pseudomonadati > Pseudomonadota > Betaproteobacteria > Burkholderiales > Burkholderiaceae > Burkholderia > Burkholderia sp. AU45388. Next base: position 113,833 of record NZ_JAUJPV010000029.1, read on the forward strand.
TACAGCGTCTGACTTTTCAAGCGTTTCTTTGATGAAAGCTTGGACGATGTATGATTTCCCTGCGGAAGGACCTATCCGTGATTTCGTGGGCGAGGCATATCATGAGGTGTAAAAGTCATGGATATGCCAATGAAGAAGAAACGGCAAACTGTAGCGCGTCAGGCGGCGGCTCGCGGGCCGCTGCCTGAACTGCC